>JAMLJC010000001.1:4171521-4495326 GCA_023953845.1 Rhizobiaceae bacterium
CCTGTTCAAGAAGAACAAGGTGGACATCATCTGGGGCGAGGCGAAGATCGCTAAGCCGGGCGAGGTCGTGGTGTCCAAGACGGCGAAGAAGCCGATGGAGCCGGTAGGCCCCGTGCCGAAGAACACGCTGGGCGAAGGCGCCTACAAGGCGAAGCACATCATCATTGCCACCGGCGCGCGGCCGCGTGCGCTGCCGGGCATGGAGCCGGACGGCAAACTGATCTGGACCTATTTCGAGGCGATGAAGCCGGCGGAAATTCCGAAGTCGCTGCTCGTCGTCGGTTCGGGCGCCATCGGCATCGAGTTCGCCAGCTTCTACCGTACGCTCGGCGTCGACGTGACCGTGGTCGAGGTCATGGGGCAGGTGATGCCCGTGGAAGACGCCGAAATCTCGAAGCTGGCGCAAAAGCAGTTCGAGAAGCAGGGCATGAAGATCCTGCTGGAAGCCAAGGTGACGAAGGTCGAGAAGGGCGCGAACTCGGTCACGGCGCATGTCGAGACCAAGGGCGGCAAGGTCGAGAAGATCACCGCCGATCGCATGATCTCCGCGGTCGGTGTGCAGGCCAATATCGAGAATCTCGGCCTCGAGGCGCTCGGCGTGAAGACCGAGCGCGGCTTCATCGCCATCGACGGCTATTGCAAGACCAACGTGCCGGGCATTTACGCCATCGGCGATGTCGCCGGCGCGCCGATGCTGGCGCACAAGGCCGAGCACGAGGCCGTCATCTGCATCGAGAAGATCGCTGGCCTGCCGAACGTCCATCCGATTGACAAGCGCAAGATTCCCGGCTGCACCTATTGCCATCCGCAGGTGGCGTCGGTCGGCATCACCGAAGCCAAGGCCAAGGAAGAGGGGCGCGACATCCGCGTCGGCCGCTTCCCGTTCGTCGGCAACGGCAAGGCGATCGCGCTGGGCGAGGATCAGGGTCTGGTGAAGACGATCTTCGACAGGAAGACGGGAGAGCTTCTCGGCGCGCATATGGTCGGAGCGGAAGTGACGGAACTCATCCAGGGCTTTGTCGTCGCGATGAACCTCGAAACCACCGAGGAAGAACTGATGCACACCATCTTCCCGCATCCGACCCTCTCGGAAATGATGAAGGAGAGCGTGCTGGATGCCTATGGCCGCGCGCTCAACGTGTGAGGTCGATGGAACCGGAGTGCGCTGCTCGCCGTTATCCGGCTGTTGTTTCAATTCGGATGAGGGACCACAAGCATGGATGTGAATGGTGTTGGTTGGATTGCGGCCATCCTGATCGGCGGCGTCGCCGGCTGGCTCGCGGAAATGTTCATGAAGAGCAATATGGGACTCTTGATGAACATCGTTCTCGGTATTGTGGGTGCCGTCGTGCTGAACGCCATTCTGGCCGTTCTGGGAATTTCCCTGGGTGCGGGCTGGATCGCCTATCTGGTCGCCGGCTTCATCGGCGCGTGCCTGCTCATCTTCGTGGGTCGCGCGATAAGGCGCTAGCCCGCCGCAACCCTGCCATGCATTCGAGGCCGTTGCGCGCAGGCGCAGCGGCCTTTCGTTTGTGCTGCAAAGCTATTACATCGGGCGTATTCTGCTTGAGCGTCGCGAATGCGCGCCGAGCTCGAACTGAAGCAATTTGAAGGGCGAAAAGCCTCCATGGTTACTGTAGTCGATATGGTTGCACAGCCCCGGCCACGCCATCCGGAGAAGGCGCACCGACCGGATCAGGAAGTGCTGCGCAAGCCGGACTGGATTCGCGTGCGCGCGCCGGTCTCGAAGGGCTATTCGGAAACGCGCGAGATCGTGAAGTCGCACAAGCTGGTGACGGTGTGCGAGGAGGCCGGCTGTCCGAACATCGGCGAGTGCTGGGACAAGAAGCACGCCACCTTCATGATCATGGGCGAGATCTGCACCCGCGCCTGCGCCTTCTGCAATGTCGCGACCGGCATCCCTACTGCGCTCGATCCGAACGAGCCCGAAAGCGTGGCCAGCGCCGTCGCGACGATGGGGCTGACGCATGTCGTCATCACTTCGGTCGACCGGGACGATCTGGACGATGGCGGCGCGCAGCACTTCGCCGATGTGATCCACGCCATCCGCCGCACCGCGCCGGGCACCACGATCGAGATTCTGACGCCCGACTTCCTCCGCAAGGAAGGAGCGCTGGAGGTGGTGGTCGCTGCGAAACCCGACGTGTTCAACCACAATCTGGAGACGGTTCCGTCGAAATATCTCAAGGTGCGCCCGGGAGCGCGCTACTTCCATTCCGTGCGGCTGCTGCAGCGGGTGAAGGAACTTGATCCGTCGATCTTCACCAAATCCGGTATCATGGTGGGGCTCGGCGAGGAGCGCAACGAGGTGCTGCAATTGATGGACGATCTACGCATCGCCGATGTCGATTTCATCACCATCGGCCAATATCTGGCGCCCTCGCGGAAGCACCACGCGGTGATGAAGTTCGTGACGCCCGACGAATTCAGGTCTTACGAGACGATCGCCTACACCAAGGGTTTCCTGATGGTCGCGTCCAGCCCGCTGACGCGCTCGTCGCACCATGCCGGCGAGGATTTCGCGCGGCTGCGCGCGGCGCGCGAGGCGCAGCTCCAGAAGGCGGGATAGCCGCATCCGCCATGCCGCAATTCGAGACGACGCGGCGCGTGCTCCATGCTGCGGACCAGATGTTCGCGCTGGTTGCCGACGTCGAGAAATATCCGGAGTTCCTGCCGCTCTGCGAGGCGCTGACGGTCCGTTCGCGCAAGGAGCGGGACGGGCGTGCCATTCTCGTTGCCGACATGACGGTCGGCTATAAGGCGATCCGCGAGACCTTCACCAGCCAGGTGCACCTGAAGCCCGCCGAGCGGACGATCGAGGTGAAGTATCTCGACGGGCCGTTCAAATATCTGAGCAATGTCTGGCGTTTCGAGCCGACGGCGGATGGCGGCTGCGACGTTCGGTTTTTCATCGACTACGAGTTCAAGAGCCGCATTCTGGGCGCCGTCATGGGCGCCATGTTCGACCGCGCTTTCCGCATGTTCACCGATGCGTTCGAGAAACGGGCGGCGGAGGTCTACGGCGCGGTGTGAGTCAGTCGCCCTTTCTCGATAGCGCCTCGATCCCCATCTCAAGCGCGACCCTGACGGTTTCCTCGCGGATGTAGGACCTTCCGCGGTTCTCGAACAGGCGCTTTTCGGCTACCGGTTTCTCGCCTTCGAGCGCGAGGCCGAACCAGACGAGCCCGACCGGCTTTTCGGCGGAGCCGCCATCCGGACCCGCGACCCCTGTTACGGCGAGCGTGATGCCGGCGCGCGAGTTTCTGAGCGCCCCGACAGCCATTTCAATCGCGGTCTCGCGCGATACCGCGCCGTGCTTGTCCAGCGTTTCCTTCCGCACGCCAAGCATGTCCATCTTGGCCTCGTTGGAATAGGTGACGAAGCCGCGATCCACCATGGATGACGAGCCGGGAATGTTGGTGAGCAGCGCGATGATCTTGCCGCCCGTGCAGCTTTCCGCGGTCGCGGTCAGCATCTTCTTCGCGTGGCACGCTTTCAGGAAGCGGTCGGCAAGTTCATCCATATCGGTCATTCCGGCACTCCTCCGGGATAGATCACGGTGGCTGTCGCGATGGCCGCGATGCCTTCTTCCCGACCGATAAAACCCAGATGCTCGTTTGTGGTTGCCTTGACCGAGATACGACTGGCATCGATCCCGAGCATGCCTGCGATGGCGGCCGCCATGGCGGCGCGGTGCGGGCCGATCTTCGGAGCCTCCGCTATGAGCGTCACATCGGCATTCGCTATGCGCCCGCCGCTTTCGCGCACGATGCGCGCCGCATGTTCGAGGAAAATCCGCGATGCCGCGCCTTTCCACTGCGGATCGGAAGGCGGGAAATGCGAGCCGATGTCGCCCGCGCCGCAAGTTGCCAGCAGCGCGTCGGTGAGCGCATGGAGGGCGACATCGGCGTCCGAATGGCCGGACAGTTTCTTGCCGTGCGGAATCCTGACTCCGCAAAGCCAGACGTGGTCGCCCGGTTCGAAGGAATGGACGTCGTAGCCGTTGCCGGTGCGCACATCCGGGAAATGTGTCCCGCCGAAGAGGCGCTGATCGGCCATGTCGATATCCTTTGCCCAGGTGAGCTTCACATTGTCCGGTGAGCCGTCCACCAGCCTGACCGGTAGTTTTGCCCACTCCGCGATCGCCGCGTCGTCGGTGAAATCCGACCTGCCGGCGCGTGCCGCCTCGATATGCGCCGCGTGGATCGACTGGAACGGGAAACCCTGCGGCGTCTGCGCTGCGAAAAGACCGTCGCGGGAAATCGTCTCCGCCACCATGCCGCTCTCGTCGCCGCGTTTCAGCGTGTCGGAGACGGGCAACACCGGCAGGGCGCCGCAGCGCTCACCGATCGTGCCGATGGTCCGCGCGATCATCGCGGCATCCACGAACGGCCGTGCGGCGTCGTGGATCAGAACTTTGGATGGTGCGATGTCATGCAGCGCCTGAAGGCCGGCGAGCACAGATGCTTGCCGTGTTGCCCCGCCTTCGACCAGCATCAACCGCCCGGCGGCGTCGCCAAGCGCGGCATCGGCAAGAGCCCGGTGATCCGGGTGGATGACGACAGCTACTACGTCGACATCCGGATGCGACAGGAATGCGTCGACGCTTCGCGCCAGAATCGCTTTGCCGCCTATGGCCCGGTATTGCTTCGGCAAATCGCCGCCGACGCGTTCGCCTCGCCCCGCCGCGACGATCACCGCCGCGACTTTTGTGTTTCGGCTGTTGGACACAGAGCTTGTCATCGTCCGGCCTTAATACGCCGGATTGGGTTCCGCCAGCGTTTCCACGTTTGTCCGCTTCGTTCGCAGTTGCACATTGCGGAACGTGTGAAATCTGGTTAGAGAATGTGCAACGCGTGGCAGTGCTTGGTTTTTATGCATGTTGGATCTCGACAAACTCGCTGAACCCCTTGGCGTAGGGCCTGTGACGATCCAGAACCGTGTGTTTCAGGCTCCGATGTCGGGTGTGACCGACGAGCCGATGCGGCGTCGAGCCTATGCGCACGGCGCCGGCCTCGTGGTTTCCGAGATGGTCGCCAGCGGCGAGTTGGCGAAAGGGCGCGGCGATACGGAGCGGCGCATCCGCCGTTCGGGACTCCCCGTGCATATGGTGCAACTCGCCGGAAGGGACGCCGGACTCATGGCCGAGGCCGCGGCGATCGCGGAAGGCGAAGGCGCCGACATCATCGACATCAATATGGGCTGCCCGGCCAAGAAGGTGACGGGCGGCTATTGCGGCTCGGCGCTGATGCGCGACCTCGATCACGCGGTTCGGCTGATCGACGCGGTCGTCGGCGCCGTCCGGGTCCCGGTCACGGTGAAGATGCGACTCGGCTGGGACGAGAACGCGCTCAATGCGCCGGAACTGGCGCGCCGCGCCGAGCAGGCCGGCGTCGCAATGGTCACGGTGCATGGACGCACGCGCTGCCAGTTCTACAAGGGCGCAGCCGACTGGCATGCGATCCGCGCCGTGAAGGAGGCCGTATCCATCCCTGTCGTCGCCAATGGCGACGTGCAGACGCCGGCCGATGCGCGAACCCTGCTGGAACGGTCGGGCGCCGATGCGGTCATGGTCGGTCGCGCGCACTATGGTGCGCCATGGGCCTCGGCCGCAATCGCCGCCGCCGCTGCGGGAGACGCTGCGCATGGCGTGCCGCGAACCGCCGCCGAACTCGCCGACTACGTCGTCGCGCATTACGAGGACATGCTTGCGCTCTATGGCGTCGAGAGCGGCGTCAGGCAGGCGCGCAAGCATCTCGGCTGGTATCTTGATCGTCGTGCGCCCGCTGTTTCGGAGGCGCTGCGCCGTGCCGTGATGACATCGTTCGAGCCGGCGCTGGTGATCGCTTACCTGCGTGAGGCGTTTGCCGCGGGCGACCGCGAACCGGAGCGGATGGCAGCATGAACAACATGACGCCGAATGCCAGCATGCGGGACGCCGCCCAGATCGTTCTCAACACGATCCGCCGCCCTGTCATCATGGTGGGGCCGGACGGCTTCATCACCTTCGCGAACGCTGATGCGGAAGATTTCTTCCGGTCGAGCGCGAACGTTCTGGCGCGCAATTCGCTGGCGAAGCTGGTTCCGTTCGGCAGTCCGCTGCTGCAACTCGTCGAGCAGGTGCGCGAGCGGCGCGCGCCGGTGAACGAATATCGCGTCGACGTTTCCTCGCCACGGCTCGGCGTTGAGAAGGTGGTCGACCTCTATGCCGCCCCGGTCCCCGAATTTCCGGGGTCGGTCGTCATCATGTTCCAGGAGCGGTCCATGGCGGACAAGATCGATCGCCAGATGACCCACCGCGGCGCGGCGCGTTCGGTCACGGGCCTTGCCTCCATGCTCGCGCATGAGATCAAGAATCCGCTTTCCGGCATTCGGGGCGCGGCGCAACTGCTCGAACTGTCGGCCTCCGACGACGACCGCGCTCTGACCCGGCTCATCACCGACGAGACGGATCGTATCGTGGCCCTTGTCGACCGCATGGAGGTGTTTTCGGACGAGCGGCCGGTCGACCGCTATCCCGTCAACATCCATGTGGTGCTCGACCATGTAAAGGCAATCGCTAAGACCGGTTTCGCCAAGGGCATCAAGATCATTGAGGAATACGACCCGTCGCTGCCGCCGGTCTACGCCAACCGCGACCAGTTGATCCAGGTCTTCCTCAATCTCGTGAAGAACGCCGCCGAAGCGATCGGCTCCGATCCGCAGGGCGAGATCACGCTCTCGACCGCGTTTCGACCGGGCATCCGTGTCTCTGTGCCCGGCACGCCGGAACGAGTGTCGCTGCCGCTGGAGTTCTGCGTGCGCGACAACGGGCCGGGCGTCTCCGACGATCTCCTCCCGATCCTCTTCGATCCTTTCATCACCACGAAGCCCAACGGCTCGGGCCTCGGCCTCGCGCTGGTGGCGAAGATCGTCGGCGAGCATGGCGGGGTGATCGAATGCGATTCCTCCGCGCGCGGCACGCAGTTCCGCATCCTGATGCCCGCCTGGAAGGAAAACATGCCGACAGGCGACGAAGCAGACGGAGATCGCCAATGAGCGTCCCTGGCCAGATCCTCGTTGCGGACGATGACGCGGCGATCCGCACCGTTCTCAATCAGGCGCTCAGCCGCGCGGGCCACGAGGTGCGTGTCACCTCCAACGCCGCCACGCTGTGGCGCTGGGTATCGTCCGGCGAAGGCGACCTCGTCATAACCGACGTGGTGATGCCGGACGGCAACGCATTCGACATGCTGCCGCGCATCAAGAAGGCGCGGCCGGAACTCCCTGTCATCGTCATGAGCGCCCAGAATACCTTCATGACGGCGATCCGGGCCTCTGAGACCGGGGCCTATGAATATCTGCCGAAGCCCTTCGACCTGACGGAACTTCTCAACATTGTCTCGCGCGCTCTTGCGGAGCCGCGCCGGCCGCTGGCCGATGCGCGCGCCGAGGAGCAGCCCGATGTCATGCCGCTCGTGGGGCGGTCCGCCGCCATGCAGGACATTTATCGCATGCTGGCGCGCATGATGCAGACCGATCTGACCGTGATGATCACGGGCGAGTCCGGCACCGGAAAGGAGCTCGTGGCGCGGGCGCTGCATGAGTATGGCCGCCGCCGGAATGGGCCGTTCGTGGCCATCAACATGGCCGCCATTCCGCGCGACCTGATCGAGTCCGAGCTCTTCGGCCATGAGAAAGGCGCTTTTACCGGCGCGCAGAACCGTTCCACCGGCCGCTTCGAGCAGGCGGAAGGCGGTACGCTTTTCCTCGACGAGATCGGCGACATGCCGATGGAGGCGCAGACACGTCTGCTGCGCGTCCTGCAGCAGGGCGAATACACGACCGTCGGGGGGCGGACGCCCATCAAGACGGATGTGCGGATCGTCGCCGCCACCAACAAGGATTTGCGCAATCTGATCAATCAGGGTCTCTTCCGCGAGGATTTGTTCTACCGGCTGAACGTGGTGCCGCTGCGGCTTCCCGCACTCCGGGAGCGTTCAGAGGATATTCCGGATCTCGTCCGGCATTTCTTCAAGCAGGGCGAGCAGGAAGGCCTTCAGACCAAGCGCATCATGCCGGCAGGCATCGAGCTGATGAAGCGTTACTCCTGGCCCGGCAATGTTCGCGAGCTGGAGAACCTTGTCCGGCGGCTGGCGGCGCTCTATCCGCAGGACGAGATTTCCGGCGAGATCATCGAATCGGAGCTCAAGACGGGGGTCACGCCCAGCGTGCAGGCGCCGCAGCTCATGCCTGAGAATCTCACCATCGGGCAGGCGGTGGAGCAACATCTCCAGCGCTACTTTGCGCTTTTCGATGGCGATCTGCCGCCGCCGGGTCTTTACGATCGCATTCTGGCGGAAGTGGAGTATCCGCTGGTGCTGGCCTGTATGACGGCCACCAGAGGCAACCAGATCAAGGCAGCCGAACTGCTGGGTCTCAATCGGAACACGCTGCGCAAGAAGATTCGCGAACTTGGCGTCAATGTGTACCGGGGCGCACGCCCGGCCTGAGCAGCTGGGTCTCCGACGGCCATTTCACGCGATCGTCAGCGGAAATTATCGCGGATGAATGTCTCTGCGGCCGGGCTTTGTTGCAGAATCGCCACAATGTGTTGCATAGAATCAACGCAATTCCTTGGCGTCTTGAGTTGATGGCAGTCCAGGCAGACACGATTCCGGCATCGCTTTTCCCACAAGGCTCGCAACTCGACCGTCGTCGTTTGCTGGCCCTGCCGGGCGTCGTTGCTATTGTCGGCGCGCTGGTGACGTCGGCGGTGTCCTTCGCCATCCTCATCGGCGTGACTCCGATCACGCCGAGCGAATCGACCACGCTGCTGCTGATCGCCATCAACAGTGTTTTCGTCCTGCTTCTGTCGGCGCTGATCGGCCGCGAGATTCATCGCATCTATATGTCGCGTCGCCGCGGCAAGGCGGCCTCGCGGCTTCACGTGCGCATCGTGGCGATGTTCGCGCTGGTGGCGGCCATCCCGGCCATTCTGGTGGCTGTCGTGGCGTCGATATCGCTGAATGTCGGGCTGGACCGCTGGTTCGAGATCCGTACAAAGACGATCGTCAGCTCATCCCTGTCGATCGCTGAGGCCTATGTGATCGAGAATGCGCGCAATCTCCAGGGAACGACGCTGTCCATGGCGAACTTCCTCAACCAGGCCCGCAGCGTCTACAATCTCGACCGGACAGGCTTCCGCGAGCTGATGACGCAGGAGGCGGTGGGCCGCGCGCTGGCGCATGCCGCGCTCATCAAGGCCGACGGCTCCTTCGTCATGCTGGCGGAAACACGTACCAATTTCGACATGCCGCAGCCGCCGATCGAAGCCGTGCAGCAGGCCGCCGACGGCAAGCCGGTACTGATCGAGCCGCGTACCCGCAACATCGTCGGCGCCGTGCTTAAGCTGCGCGAATTCCCCGATATGTATCTCTACACGATCCGGCTGGTCGATCCGGAAGTGATCCGCGCGCGGCAGATCGTCCGCGCCAATGTCGAAGACTACCGCGACCTTGAGGGCAGCCGCATTTCGACGCAGATCGCCTTCGCGCTGCTCTATCTCGGCCTTGTCCTCATCATCGTGCTGTCCGCGATCTGGACCGCCATCGCCGTCGCCGACCGCCTCGTCAGGCCGATCCGGCAACTGATCGGCGCGGCGGACGAGGTGGCGACCGGCAATCTCGATGTTTCGGTGCCGGTGCGGGCCACCGACGGGGACATGGCCTCGCTCAGCGACACGTTCAACAAGATGCTTTTCGAGCTGAAATCGCAGCGCAACGAGTTGCTGACGGCGAAGGATGTCATCGATGAGCGGCGGCGCTTCTCCGAGGCCGTGTTGTCGGGCGTGACCGCCGGCGTGATCGGCGTCGACGAGGACGGGACGATCACCATCGTCAACCGCTCCGCCGAGACGATGCTTGCGCTGCCGGCGGAGACGGCGGTCGGCCAGAACCTCTCGGTCCTGCTTCCGCATATCGGCCGCGTCTTCGAGATCGGCCGCAACAGCCAGCGCCCGGTCTACAGGGAGCAGGTGACGTTCTTCCGAAACCGGCTCGAGCGCACCTTCAACGTTCAGGTGACGATCGAGCAGGACGACGCCTCCAGCCGCGGCAAGGCCTATGTCGTGACCGTGGACGACATCACCGATCTGGTGCAGGCCCAGAGGTCCACCGCCTGGGCGGACGTGGCGCGGCGCATCGCGCACGAGATCAAGAATCCGCTGACGCCGATCCAGCTCTCCGCCGAGCGTATCCGCAGGCGCTACGGCAAGGTCATCACCGAGGACCGCGAGGTGTTCGACCAGTGTACCGATACGATTATCCGGCAGGTGGCCGACATCGGGCGCATGGTCGATGAATTCTCGTCCTTCGCGCGCATGCCCAAGCCGGACATGCAGAAGGTCGATCTGCGCGAGCCGCTGCGCGAGGCGTCGTTCCTCGTCGAGGTCAGCCGTTCCGACATCGCGTTCGAGCGCGACTTCGGCGGCGAGCCGCTGATGGGGACGTTCGACACGCGTCTGCTGACGCAGGCTTTCGGCAACGTCGTCAAGAACGCCGCCGAGGCGGTCGAAGCGGCGGAGCGTGTCGCGGGCCAGCCGGGCGTCATCCGTATCCGCGCGTCGCAGGACGGCGAGACGATCCGCGTCGACGTCATCGACAACGGCAAAGGCCTTCCCCGCGAGAATCGCCAGCGACTTCTCGAGCCCTATATGACGACGCGTGAAAAGGGCACCGGCCTCGGCCTCGCCATCGTCAAGAAGATCATCGAGGACCATGGCGGAACACTGGAACTCCACGATGCGCCGGAGGATTTCCACGGCGGCCGGGGCGCGATGATCAGCATTTTCCTTCCGGCGGGAGTGCCCGCCGCTTCGGCGGCAGGCGCGAAGGAGAGGGAACCGAAGCAGGAAGAACAGGTCGCAGATGGCATCTGACATTCTCATCGTCGACGACGAAAACGACATTCGCGAACTGGTCGCGGGCATATTGAGCGACGAGGGCCACGAAACGCGCACCGCGCACGATGCCGACAGCGCGCTTGCGGCGATAGCGGACCGCGTGCCGCGCCTGATCTTCCTCGATATCTGGATGCAGGGCTCCCGGCTCGACGGCCTTGCCTTGCTCGACCAGATCAAGACGATGCATCCCGATCTGCCGGTTGTGATGATCTCCGGCCACGGCAACATCGAGACGGCCGTATCCGCCATCCGCCGCGGTGCCTACGATTTCATCGAGAAGCCATTCAAGGCCGACCGTCTGATCCTGATCGCGGAGCGCGCGCTGGAGACATCCAAGCTCAAGCGGGAGGTGTCGGATCTTCGCCAGCGCAGCACGGACAGTTTCGACCTGATCGGCAAGTCGCCGGCGATGAACCATCTGCGGCAGACCATCGAGCGCGCCGCGCCGACCAACAGCCGCATCATGATCATCGGGCCGTCGGGGTCCGGCAAGGAAATGGTCGCGCGCGCCATCCATGGTCTGTCCTCGCGCAAGAACGGCCCGTTCGTATCCCTGAACGCCGCGACGATCACGCCGGAGCGCATGGAAATCGAGCTTTTCGGCACGGAATCGAATGGCAGCGAGCGGAAGGTCGGCGCGCTGGAGGAGGCGCATCGCGGCATTCTCTACCTCGATGAAGTGGCCGACATGCCACGTGAGACGCAGAGCAAGATCCTGCGTGTTCTGGTCGACCAGCAGTTCGAGCGTGTGGGCGGCACGAAGAGGGTCAAGGTGGATGTGCGCATCATCTCGTCCACGGCACAGAACCTTGAAGCGATGATCGCGGAAGGCCGCTTCCGGGAGGATCTCTATCATCGGCTGGCGGTGGTCCCCGTACTGGTGCCCGGCCTGTCGGAGCGGCGCGAGGACATTCCCTATCTCGTCGACCATTTCATGCGCCAGATCGCGCGGCAGGCCGGCATCAAGCCCCGCCGGATCGGCGACGACGCCCTGGCCGTGCTGCAAGCCCACAACTGGCCCGGAAACGTGCGCCAGTTGCGCAACAATATCGAGCGCCTGATGATCCTGGCGCGCGGCGACGATGTTGAAACGCCGATCACGGCGGACCTGCTGCCGCAGGAGATCGGCGACGTGATGCCGCGCGCCCCGAGCCAGTCCGACCAGCACATCATGGCGCTGCCGTTGCGCGAGGCGCGCGAGATGTTCGAGAAGGAGTATCTGATCGCGCAGATCAACCGCTTCGGCGGCAATATCTCGCGCACGGCCGAGTTCATCGGCATGGAGCGGTCCGCGCTTCACCGCAAGCTGAAGTCGCTCGGGGTCTGACGGCGAATGCGCGTCATCATCTGCGGGGCGGGACAGGTGGGCTACGGCATCGCCGAGCGCCTCGCTTCGGAACGGAACGACGTCTCCGTCATCGACACGTCGGCGCATCTCATCCAGGCGGTCCGCGACAATCTCGACGTTCGCGGCTTTGTCGGCCACGGCTCGCATCCGGAGGTTCTCGAAGCCGCCGGCGCGCAGCAGGCCGACATGATCATCGCGGTGACGCTCTACGATGAGGTCAACATCGTCGCCTGCGAGATCGCGCACGCGCTTTTCAACGTGCCGACCAAGATCGCGCGCATCCGCGCCCAGTCCTACCTGCAGCCGCAATATCAGGACCTTTTCTCGCGCGAGCACATGCCGATCGACGTGATCATCTCGCCGGAACGGGAGGTCGGAGAGCTGGTGTTGCGCCGGATCGCACTGCCGGGCGCTTCCCATGTCGTGCGTTTCGCGGAAGGCAACGTGATCGCCCTTGCCATCGAATGCCTGGAAGACTGTCCCGTCATCAACACGCCGCTGAAGCAACTGACGGACCTGTTTCCGGATCTCCCCTCGATCGTTGTCGCCATCGTGCGCAAGGGCAACCTCTTCATTCCGCATTCGGCCGACCAGATGCTGGCTGGCGACGTCGCCTACGTCCTCTCTCAGAAGGATCAGGTGCGCCGCACGCTCGGCCTTTTCGGCCACGAGGAGCAGGAGGCGACGCGCATCGTCATCGCCGGCGGCGGCAATATCGGCCTCTACGTGGCCCGTACCATCGAGCAACGTCAGGCGCGGACGCGCATCAAGATCATCGAGCCCGAGCGGCAACGCGCCGTGCACATCGCCGATCAGTTGCGGCGCACCGTCGTGCTGAACGGCAGCGCGCTCGATCAGAAGCTTCTGCACGAGGCTGATATCGACACGGCCGACCTCATGGTGGCGCTGACCAACAACGATCAGGTCAACATCCTCTCCGGCGCCATGGCCAAGGGGCTGGGCTGCAAGGCAAACCTCGTGCTGCTCAACAACCCGGCCTATCAGGACCTATCGAAGACGCTCGGCGTCGATGCCTATGTGAACCCGCGCTCGGTGACGATTTCCCGGGTGCTCCAGCATGTCCGGCGCGGACGAATCCGCGCCGTGCACAGCGTGGAGCAGGGGCAGGCCGAGATCATCGAGGCCGAGGCGCTGGAAACCTCGCCGCTGGTCGGGCCGGAACTGCGGGAACTCGACCTGCCGGACGGTATGCGCATAGGTGCTATCCTGCGCGGGAACGACATCGTGAAGCCGAACGGCTCCGCCCGCATAAGGCCGAAGGATCGTGTCGTGATCTTCGCCTTGCAGAGCGCGGTGAAGCAGGTCGAGCAGCTTTTCCGCGTGAGCCTCGAATTTTTCTGAGATTTCATTTGTCTGGCGCCGAAGACCGGGAATCGCATATGCGTCCTGAGGTCTTCTGCCGGGAACCGGGACATGCCGCGCATCGCCTACGTCAATGGCCGCTACGTGCCGCATCGCAATGCGATGGTGCATATCGAGGATCGTGGCTACCAGTTCGCCGACGGCGTCTACGAGGTCTGCGAGATCTCGCGCGGCTACATCATGGACATGACGCGCCATCTCGATCGGCTCGACCGTTCGCTGCGTGAGCTGCAGATCGCCTGGCCCATGTCGCGCAAGGCACTCCAGATCGCCATGTCCGAGGTCATCCGGCGCAATATGGTGAAAGACGGTCTGGTCTATCTGCAGGTGACGCGAGGCGTCGCGCCGCGCGACCATCCCTTTCCGGCCGGCGGCGTGAAGCCGGCCGTCGTCATCACGGCGAAGCGGCTGGACCCGGCTGCCGTCGCCAGACGCGCGGCGGCGGGCATCAGCGTCATTACCGTTCCGGAGAACCGTTGGGACCGCGTCGACATCAAGACCGTGGGCCTGCTGCCCAACGTCTTGGCCCGGCAGGCGGCGAAGGCTGCCGGCGCGCACGATGCCTGGTTCGTCGAGCCGGATGGCACGGTGCGGGAAGGGGCGGCCAGCAATGTCTGGATCGTGACGAAGGACAACGTTCTGGTGACCCGCCAGGCGGAAACCGGAATCCTGCGCGGGATTACGCGCACCACTGTCATCGACGTCGCGAAAAAACTCGGTCTCGGCGTCGAGGAGCGCGATTTCACGGTGGATGAGGCGAAAAATGCCAAGGAGGTATTCATGACCTCGGCGACCACCGTCGTCATGCCCGTGGTCTCGGTCGACGGCCAGAGCGTCGCCAACGGGCATCCCGGCTCGACGACGCTTTCGCTGCGCGAGGCATTTTTTGACGTTGCGGAAAAGCAGCCTGCCTGTTAACCGATTTAGCCGCTTGGCAGGCTTTCCGAGCGGTGCGACGACGCAGGGTGTGGCTTCCGCTTGACATGGCGCCGCAAACTGCGCAGTGGCTTTGGGCAATAGGCGACGAAAGATAAGAACAATGGCGGAAAGATCGCAGAACCTTCAGGACCTGTTCCTGAATTCCGTGCGGAAGAGCAAGAACCCTCTCACCATCTTCCTCATCAATGGCGTGAAACTGACGGGCGTGGTCACTTCGTTCGACAATTTTTGTGTGTTGCTGCGTCGCGACGGCCACTCGCAGCTCGTCTACAAGCATGCCATCTCGACCATCATGCCCAGCCAGCCGGTGCAGATGTTCGAGGCTGAGGACAACGGCCGGGACAGCTGATTGAAAGCCACCGATCGCGGGGCGACAGGCACCAGGCCGGGCGAGACGCTGCCTGAAAAGAAGGGCGCCCGTGCGGTCGTCATCGTGCCGGTCCTGACGCGCCAGCATGTGCGCGAAGACGACACATCCCAGACGCGCCCGCGCCTGCAACGCGCTGCCGGTGCGCGTCTCGAGGAAGCCGTTGGTCTGGCGCGCGCCATCGATCTCGACATCGTCCATGCCGCGCTGGTGACGGTGAACGACCCGCGCCCGTCGACCCTGCTCGGCAGCGGCAAGGTCGATGAGTTCGCGGAGATCATCAAGGAGGAGGCGGTCGAGCTTGCCATCGTCGATCATCCGCTGACGCCGGTGCAGCAGCGCAATCTCGAAAAGGCGTTCAACGCCAAGGTGCTCGACCGGACGGGCCTGATTCTCGAGATTTTTGGCGAACGTGCGCGGACGCGCGAAGGCACGCTTCAGGTTGAGCTTGCGCATCTCAACTACCAGAAGGGCCGGCTCGTGCGCAGCTGGACCCATCTGGAGCGGCAGCGCGGCGGTGCAGGTTTCCTCGGCGGTCCCGGTGAGACGCAGATCGAGGCCGACAGGCGTATCCTTCAGGACAAGATCGTCAAGCTGAAGCGCGAACTGGAGCAGGTGCGGCGCACGCGCGATCTGCATCGCGCCAAGCGCAAGAAGGTGCCGTTTCCCGTCGTCGCCATCGTCGGCTACACCAATGCCGGCAAATCGACCCTGTTCAACCGCCTGACCGGCGCCGGCGTGCTGGCCGAGGATATGCTTTTTGCCACTCTTGATCCGACGCTGCGCCGGGTGCGGCTGCCGCACGGCACGGTCATCATCCTGTCCGATACGGTCGGCTTCATTTCCGATCTGCCGACGCATCTCGTCGCGGCCTTTCGCGCCACGCTCGAAGAGGTGGTGGAAGCGGACGTCATCATCCACCTGCGCGATATCTCCGATCCCGACACGGCCGCGCAGGCAATGGATGTCGAGCAAATCCTCGCCGATCTCGGCGTCGACGCGCAGGATCATCAGCGCGTGCTGGAGGTTTGGAACAAGGTCGACAGGCTTGACGAGGCCAGCCGCGAACGGATGCTCGACGCGGAAGGCCGCACGCCGGTCGCCATCTCGGCGGTGACGGGCGAGGGGATCGACGCGCTGGTGGCGCTGATCGAGGAGCGGGTGGCGGGGATGCTCGAACCCGTGACGGTGACGCTCGCGCCAAGCCAACTCGGCCAGGTGGACTGGCTCTATCGCAATGGCGAAGTGATCGGCCGCGAGGACAATGACGACGGCAGCGTCACGCTTTCGCTGCGTGCGACGGAGACGGCGCGCCGGCTGATCGAGGAACGGCTGACGAAACGCCCGGCCGGATAGGCCGGGGCGGGTTCAGCCCTTCCCGCCGGCCGGTTTGCCCTTCGCCTGCTGCCACAGCGCTTCCATCTCTTCCAGCGAGGCTTCTTCGAGGCTGCGGCCCTGATCCTTCAGCGCCCGCTCGACATGGTGGAAGCGGTTGCGGAACTTCTCGTTCGTACCGGATAGCGCGGCCTCGGCGTCGACTTTCAGATGGCGTCCAAAATTCACGATGGCGAACAACAGGTCGCCGAACTCGTCCTTGATGGCGGCTTCCTCACCTGAAGCCATGGCCGCGCGCAGTTCGCCGATCTCTTCCTCGATCTTGTCGAGGATGGGCGCAGCCTCCTTCCAGTCGAATCCGACCTTCGCCGCCTTCTCCTGCAATTTCAGCGCGCGGGTCAGCGCCGGGAAGGCGACCGGCACTCCATCCAGATAGCCTTGCCCATCGTCTTCCGGCGGCAGTCCGAGCGCGGTCCGCCTCGTCCGGCGTTCGGCCTTCTCCTCCGTCTTGATGCGGTCCCACATGCCTTTCGCCATGCCCGCGCCGCGCGCCGTCTCGTCGCCGAAGACATGCGGATGCCGGCGGATCATCTTTGTCGTGATCGCCTCGACGACATCGCCGAAGGCGAATGCGCCTTCCTCCTCGGCCATGCGGGCATGGTAGACGACCTGCAGCAGAAGATCGCCCAGTTCCTCCCGCAAATCGGCGAGGTCGCCTCGCGCGATGGCGTCGGCGACCTCATACGCCTCTTCCAGCGTGTAGGGAGCAATGGTCGCGAAGTTCTGCTCCAGATCCCACGGGCAGCCGGTGACCGGTGTGCGCAGCGCCGCCATGATCTCGATGAGGCGGGCGATGTCTTTCGATGGCGTCATGCCCGCACATTATGCTGTTGCGCAGGCAGGCGCAGGCCTTCGCCCATCTTGTCCACAGAAGCGGAACGATCAGCCGGGATGTTTGTCGAGCCACGCCTTCATCTGCTCGATTTCCGCTTCCTGCGCCTTGATTACGCTTTCGGCCAGCGCGCGGATTTCCGGGTCCTTGCCGTGTTCGAGCACGATTCGCGCCATCGCCACGGCGCCCTCGTGATGCGGGATCATGGAGCGGACGAAATCGCGGTCGGCATCGCCCGTCAGTTCTACCGCCATCGCCGCGTGCATGTCTGCATTGGCCTTCTCGAACGCAGCAGCAGCGGCGCTCGCCGCGCCGTCACCATGGCCGCCATGATCAGACGAATGGTCCTGCGCCATAGCGATCGCGCCGAGGGCGAGAAAAGCCGCGAAGGCAGGGATAATGATCTTTTTCATGATATTACCTCGAATTGTTCATCTGGAACGTCGGTTCGCTTCCAGCACATGCAGGGGGATAGAGGTTCCAGCAACCGGAAGGTCAAGACCACAAAACCGTGAGGTCAACCCCACAGGTCGCGTGTGGGCGGCGACACCAGCGAACCTTCGTACAGCAGGCCGGGCTCGCGATCCCGGGCCAGCAGCAGCGGCCCGTCGAGATCGACGAACTCCGCATCCTGCGCCAACAGCACCGCTGGCGCCATGCCGAGCGAGGTGCCGACCATGCAGCCGACCATGATCTGGAAACCCGACGCGCGAGCCTTGTCGCGCAACTCAAGCGCGGCCGTGAGACCGCCGGCCTTGTCAAGCTTGATGTTGATCGCATCATAGAGTCCGGCGAGCCGGTCGAGGTCACCGGCGACATGGACGCTTTCGTCGGCGCAGATGGGCACAGGATGCGCGATTTCCCGCAGCATGGCGTCTTCGCCCGCCTTTAGCGGTTGCTCGATCAGGGCGATGCCGAGCTCCGCAGCAATTGCAAGATTCGCTGCGAGGGTTTCAGGGGTCCAGCCTTCGTTGGCGTCCAGAATGATCCGGCTGTTCGGCGCGCCGGCCGCCACCGCCCGCATACGCGCCTCGTCGCGATCGGTGCCGACCTTCACCTTCAGCAAGGGCCGCCAGGCATTTTCACGGGCCTGCGCATTCATCGCCTCCGGCTCGTCGAGCGAAAGCGTATAGGCGGTCTGCAAGGACCGCGGCGCATCGATGCCAAGCATGTCCGCCACCGTGCGCCCGTCCTTCTTCGCTTCGAGATCCCAAAGCGCGCAGTCGACGGCGTTGCGCGCCGCGCCGGGTCTCATCAGGTGCAGCAATTCGTTGCGCGTCGCGCCTTCCGCGATGGCGCTGCCTGCCGCTTCGATCTCCGCCCGCACACTGTCGATGGTCTCGCCATAACGCGCATAAGGCACGCATTCGCCGCGCCCCTCGATCGCGCTTTCGCGGACGGTGGCGATCAGCACATGCGCCTCAGTCTTCGAACCGCGCGAGATGGTGAACGTCCCCGCGATGGGGAAGGTCTCGGAACGGACACTCAGTCTTGGCATCGAAGTGACACTCCAGGACAAATCGGCGGCGTCTGCCAGCCTCAAAGTGACAGGTTGCGGCAGAGCGTTTAAGACGTTGGGCCATGTTGGGCAATGCCGGGCAAGAAACGGGTGCGGAGGCATCGGCCGAGCCGCGCGTCGACATCCACGAAAGTGCGGATGGCGTGGTCGCGCGTCTTTCGGGGCCGTGGATCACCCGGACGATCGCGGGTGTGGACAAGGACATGCGCGCCCTTGAGACATCGCGGGCCGGGCAGCGGATCGCGCTCGACCTGTCGGACGTCGAGCGCATGGATACCGCCGGTGCGTGGATCGTCGAGCGCCTGATCGCGGAGAACAAGCGCCGTAATGTCGAAACCAGGGTCTCCGGCGCCAGCGAGGCGACCAGGACGCTGCTCGGCGCGGTAGCGAGCACCGCCGAGGAAGGACCATGGCAGAAGCCGGCGCGTGGCCGCTTCAACCCGCTGCGTTTCTTCGAGGGCGTCGGGCGTTCGATGTTTGCCGGCATCGACGATTTCGTGGCGGCGATGTACATTCTGGGCTCCACCATCCGCGGCGCGCAGATGAAGCTTGGCCGCGCCAGCGCCGTGAATCCGGCAGCGATCTTCAACCAGATCGACCGCATGGGCGTCGGCGCGATTCCGGTCGTCGTGCTGATGTCGGGAATCGTCGGCGCCATCGTCGCGCAGCAAGGCGCCTACCAGCTCCGCTATTTCGGCGCGGACATCTTTGTCGTCGATCTCGTTGGAATCCTGATCCTGCGCGAACTCGGCGTGCTGATGACCGCCATCATGATCGCCGGACGCTCCGGCAGCGCCATCACTGCCGAGATCGGTTCGATGAAGATGCGCGAGGAGGTGGACGCCCTCACCGTCATCGGCCTCAACCCCGTCGGCGTGCTGGTCTTTCCGCGACTCGTGGCGCTGGTGATCGCCTTGCCGTGCCTGACGATCATCGCGAACTTCGCCGCGCTTGGCGGCGCGATGCTAACGACATGGGTCTATGCCGACATCACGCCGACGGCGTTCATCGAGAGGCTGCGGCCGGCCATCGACCTCAGCACCTTTTTCGCGGGCCTCATAAAGGCCCCGTTCATGGCCTTGATCATCGGGACCATAGCGTCGGTCGAGGGCATGAAAGTGGGTGGCAGCGCGGAATCTCTCGGCCGGCAGGTGACGGCCTCGGTGGTGAAGGCGATCTTCGTGGTCGTGATCCTCGACGGCTTATTTGCCATGTTCTACGCGGCGATCGATTTCTGAACATGAGCGAAGCGGCGATCATCGGGCCGGAGGACCGGCAGCACGCGCATCCAGGCGATGCGGAAGTGGTGCTGTCGGCGCGTGGAATCACCGTCGCCTTCGGCGACAAGGTCATTCTGGACAATCTCGACCTCGACATCTATCGCGGCGAAATCCTTGGGTTCGTCGGGCCGTCCGGCTCCGGCAAGTCGGTGTTGCTGCGCACCATCCTCGGCCTCACCCGCAAGAAGGCCGGCACAATCGAGATGTTCCGCGTCGATGTCGACAAGGCGAGCGAACAGCAGCGTCTGGGGATCGATATGCGGCTTGGCGTGTTGTTCCAGCACGGCGCTCTGTTTTCGGCGCTCAGCGTGCTCGAAAACGTGCAGGTGCCGATGCGGGAATATCTGGATCTGCCCAGGAAGCTCATGAACGAACTGGCGCAGCTGAAGATCGAGCTTGCCGGCCTGCCGCGCGACGCCTCCTCCAAATTCCCGTCCGAGCTTTCTGGCGGCATGATCAAGCGTGCGGCACTCGCCCGCGCCCTGGCGCTTGATCCGGACATCGTTTTCCTCGACGAGCCGACGTCCGGGCTGGACCCCATCGGCGCGGCGGAGTTCGATGAACTCGTCGCCAAGCTGCGCGACACGATGGGCCTTACGGTCTATATGGTCACCCACGACCTCGACAGCCTGTTTTCGGTCTGCGACCGGATCGCAGTTCTGGGCAACAAGAAGATTCTTGTTGAAGGAACGATCGACGAGATGCTCAGGAGCGAGGAACCCTGGGTAAAATCCTACTTCCGCGGCAAGCGCGCGCGGCAGCTTGATCTGGCGGCAAGGAAATAATGGAAACCAAGGCCAACTACGTCGCGGTCGGCATTTTCACGGTCCTCGCCGTGCTGGCGGCGTTCGGGTTCGTCTACTGGACTGCGGCCGTCGGCGATCGCGGCGAGACGGCCGTGCTGCGCGTGCGCATTCCCGGTTCGGCCTCCGGTCTCGGGCGCGGCAGCGCGGTCCTGTTCAACGGCATCAAGGTCGGCGATGTCCAGCGCGTCTATATCGATCCGACCAATCCCAATGCGGCAATCGCGGATACAAGCGTCGACCGCCTGACGCCGATCACACAGTCCACGCGCGCCGATATCGGGCTTGCGGGCCTGACGGGGCAGGCCAACATCGAACTCAAGGGCGGCGGCGCACAGGAGGCGCGGCTTCTGGACGAGGCTGAGATATCCGGCAAGGTCGCGGAGATCACCGCCAATCCCTCGGCCGTGACCAACCTGCTCCAGACCGCGCAGGATATCTTCCAGCGCGCCGACAGCGTCATCTCCAATCTCGAGAGTTTCGTGAAGGATGCGCGCGGCCCGCTGACCGAAACCGTCAACAACGCCGAGACCTTTTCCAAGGCGCTGGCCAACAATGCCGACGGGATCGACAAGTTCCTGGAAAGCGTGAGTTCGCTATCCACCCAGTTGCAATCCGTGTCGGGGCGGCTGGAAACCACGCTCGATTCCGCGAAGGGACTGCTCGACGCCGTCGACAAGGAGCGGGTTGCAGAGATCGTCCAGAACACGGAAGCCTTCACCAAGAACCTGAACGAGACCAGTGGGCGTCTGGAGGGCGTGGTTTCCGACGTCAATAGTGCCGTGAAATCCGTCGCCGATCTGGCAAATCAGGCTCGCGGCACGCTCGATCGCGTGGATGGCATCGTGGCTGCGGTGGACCCCAACAACGTCAAGGACGTCATGGCCGATGTGAAGACGGCGACCGAGCAGGCCAACCAGGCGATCGGCAACTTCCGCACTGCCAGCGAGTCGGCGAACAAGGCTGCGTCCGACGTGGCGAAGTTCACCGAGAAATTCTCGACCCGCTCTGAGGATGTCGAGCGCATCCTCGACGACACGCGGCAGCTCGCCGAGCGCCTCAACAAGGCCTCCGTGCGCGTGGACGGCATTCTCGTGAAGGTCGACAATCTGCTCGGCAGCGACGACGCACAGGGCGTGATGGTCGATCTGCGCGAGACGCTCGACGCCTACAAGCAGGTCGCGGACACGCTCAACGCCAAGCTCGGACCAATCACCGACGGCCTCGCACGCTTCTCCGGCAAGGGCCTTCGCGACGTGGAGGCGCTTGTCGGCGACAGCCGCCGTGCGATCGGCCGCATCGAATCCGCCATCAGCGATCTGGAACGAAACCCCCAGCGCATCATTAGCGGTGGAGATGGGACTGTCCGCCAGTATGACGGGCGCGCCCGGCGTTGACATTGGGGGGACTCGATTCCAGTAGTTTCAGAGTTGTGCGGTGCTGCCGCGCGTTTTTCCGAGGCGGGGCACCGGTGACACGAACTGCCTTGATCGTTGCGATGACCACCGCTGCCGCGCTTGCGCAGGGCTGCGCTGCATTGCGCTCGCCGCCGCCCCTCGACACCTACGAGCTTTCCGCGCCCGACATCTCTGGCTCTGGCGGGCGAAGCCGTGCCCAGATCCTGATCGCCGAGCCGGCGGCGCTGAAGGCGCTCGATGGACAGAACATCGTCATCAAGACCGGGCCGGGCGTCATCCAGTATCTCAAGGGCGCCCAGTGGGCTGACCGGCTGCCGGAGATCATCCAGGCGCGGCTCGCGGAGACGTTCCAGAAATCCGGCAGGTTCGGAGGCGTCGGCAAGCCGGGCGAAGGGCTGGCGATCGACTATCAGGTGCTGGCCGAAATCCGCTCCTTCGACATCCGCGTGAACGGCAGCCGCAGCGCGCAGGTGGAGATATTCGTCAAGCTGCTCAACGACCGCAACGGCGTCGTGCGCGCCGCCCGCACATTCACCGCCGCCGCGTCCGTGAGCGGCTCCAGCAACGATGACTACGTCGCCGCGCTCGATCGCGCCTTCGGCGAAGCCGCGACGGAGATCGTGGACTGGACCGGTTCGGCTATCTGACGGCTGCCGCACTTCTCATCGGCTGAATGCGAAAGGGCGGGATTGCTCCCGCCCTTTGTCCGTCTTGCGACCCGTCTCGACTTACGAGAGCCGCCCTGCCGCGTGGGCCAGCATCGTATAGACCTTGCCCGTATCCGAGGTCAGGTAGGTCTGGGTCATGATGTTGTCGCGGTCGCTGCGGGCGACGTCCTTCAGAAGCTTTTCGAAATCCTCGCAGTAGCGGTCGACGGCGAGACGGAACTCGCTGTCCGACTGGTACTTACGGCGGATATCGTCGAATGTCTGCTGACCCTTGAGCGTGTAGAGGCGGCGCGTGAACACGTCGCGCTCGCCGCGCCGGTAGCGATCCCAGAGCTCGATCGAGATGTCATGGTCGATCGCGCGGGCGATGTCCACCGAGAGCGAGTTGAGCGATTCGACCACATGCAGCGGCGATCTCTGCGGCTGGCTCGGCTTGGCGGCCGGGGCGAGGCGCTTCGCAGGCGCTGCCTCGTCGCGAGATGCCTCTCGCAGCAGGTCGCGCACCCAGCCGCCTGCCTCGCTGCTCTGCGCCGGGGTTTCAGGGGCGCGGGGCGTTTGCGGCGCCTCGGCATCCAGTGCCAGCGTTCCGCGAAGCACCGGCGAGGGAGCCTGCGGCGCGGCTGGCTTCGGTTGCGGGGGCCGTTTTTCCTGACGCGCCTCAGCCGCGGCAACCTCAAGCGGGCGGGGCTGGGGCTCGCGTTTCGGCTCCTGAGCGCGCGGCGGTTCGGGCGCACGCTGGGGAGCCCGTTCCTGCGCACGCTGCGCAGAGGGCCGGGGCGACGGCGCCGCTGCTCGCGGGGCAGCCTGCGGTGCCGGGCGCTGCGGACGCGGCTCGTCCGGAATGTCCACCGTACGGCCGGTCTTGGCGACGATGTCCGAAAGCTCCTTCAGCGCATTGATCTGTTCGGCGACGGCGCGGCGGATGGCGCTGGTCGATTCCTTCGCCTCGACCGGCATGTCGAGCACGCCCTTGCGCAGCTCGGCGCGCGTTTCCTCGAGATCGGAGCGGATGGAGCCGGCGGTGCGGCGGATTTCCTCCGTCGCGTCGGCAAAGCGCCGCGTGGCGGATTCGATGACCTCGCTCATCGCCTCACGGATATGCTCGGTCGACTGTTTGGTGCGGTCCTCGGCCTTTTCCAGCGCCGAGCCGACCAGATTGTCGAACGACTTCATCGTGCGTTCGATCTCTTCGGACTTCTTGACAAGACCGACCGCGAGTTCCTCCAGCGCCGATTGCCGCTCGTCCAGGGTGCTGACGAGGTGCGACTGCGCGGAACCAAGCAGATCCGATGCTCCGGAAAGCAGCTTCGTGTGCTCCTCGAACCGGCTGGCGATGCTCGCCACTTCCTTGAGCGTCCGCGACGACACGTCGGTCAGGCGGGACGCGTTGGAATCGATCAGCCGCGCCGAGCTGGCGAAGGTCTGCGCCGCCTTTTCGGTGGTCGCGGCAAAACCCTGCGTCGTCGCCGAGAGCTTGGCGTCGACGTTGGAAAGGCTCTTTTCGGCAAGGTCGATCAACTCGGCCAACTGGCCGTTCGACGTCGACAGGCGTTCCAGAACGTCCGCGACGCTGCCGGAGAGGGCGCTGCGGGCCTGACCGAAAGCCGAGATCGTCTCTTCGGTGCGGGCCGCGAGCGCATCGATCAGGGCCGTGTTCTCGGTGCGCAGCCTTTCGGCCGTGCGCTCGGTAACGGCCTCGATATTCTTCTGCAGCTCCGCACCGCCCTCGGCGAATCGATCGACTAGCGGCTTCGCGGTCTCGTCCAGGATCTTGTTTATCTCGCTGGCGCGGCTGGCGAGCATCTGGTTGAGCTCGCGCGTGTTTTCGCCGAGCGTGCGCGCGGCGTCATTTGTGGTCTGCGCGATGTGCTGGCCGACCGCAGTGAACGTTTCCGTCACGACGCCGACGCGCGACACCAGCTGTTCCTCGCTCTTGGCGATCTGCTCCTGCACCTCCCTGGTGGTCGCCGCTGCGCTCTCCGTGAGTTGCCTATGCGCGGTAGCGATATCGTCGCTCACCTTGGAGGCGATATTGCGCGCGCTGTTGGCGAGCATCTCGTCGGCGCGGGTGAGACGGTCCGCGAGCACCTCGACGCGCGCATCGAAGTCCGATGCCGTCTGCGAAGCGCGGTCGCGCAGGCGTTGATCTGCATCGACGAAGATCTTCTCCAGATCGGCAGCCCGCGCGCCGATCGTCTCCTGCGCACCCTCGGTGCGAAGGATGATGAGGCGGTTGGCGTCGTCTATCGCGCCGGCGAACTGGCCGACCTGCTGGGTGAGCTTCGCGGCGGACTGTTCGGTCTGCAGCACGATCTGGCGCTGGGCTTCGTCCATCGCATGCGCGATCTCGCCGGCGCGCTCGCCGAGTTCGATCGAGGTCTGCTCGGCACGCGCCGCGACGCGCTGCTCCGCGTCGGCGAAGATGCCTGCGATGTCGCGCGCGCGTTCAGCCATGGTCCCGGCGCTGCTGTCGACTCGCTGGGCAATGGCGCGGTCGGTCTCGGCGAAGATCTGCCCGAGTTCCGCGGCCCGCTGCGTGAGAGATTCGGCCGTGGCGCTCAGCCGCTGCGACATTGCCTCGTCGGCGTCCGAGAACGATTTGACGATCTCGCCGGCGCGGCGTGCGAGCGCGCTCGCGCTCTCGACGGCGCGTTCGACCAGCCTCTGGTCCGCGTCGTCGAACGCCTTGACGATGTTGGCGGCGCGCAGGTCGACGGCTTCCGCAGTCTCGCCGAGGCGCGTGACCAGCCTCTGGTCCGCTTCGTCGAAGGTGCGGGAGATGTCTCCCAGCCGCGCCGTAAGGGCGTTCACGGCCTGATCGGCATGGTCGACCATACCGCGCGTGGTCGAGGAGACCCGCTCCGACAGCCGGCGTTCCGCCTCGTCGAAGGAACCGGCGATTTCCACGGCGCGGTTCGCCATGGAGGCGGCCATCTCCTCGGCCTTGATGGCAAGCGCCTGTGACGTCTGCTCGGCCCTGTCGGACAGTCTGGCGTCGGCCGCCTCGAATGTCTGGGCGATTTCGTTCGCACGCGCGGCGAGTGCGCCGGCGGCTTCGTCGGCGCGGCCGAGCAGCGACTGGGCCGCGATTTCCGTGCGATCCGCAAGCTGCTTGTCGGCCTGTTCGAAGGTGCGATGCAGGTTGAGCATGCGGTCGGTGATCGATTCCGCCACTTCCTGATTGCGGGTCGAGAGAAGCTGGGCGACGCTTTCCGCGCGAGAAGCCAGCCGCTCCTGCAACTCCTCGAAGTTGCGCGAAATGTCGGACGTGCGCTCCAGCAACGCGGCGGCGGTAGCCTCGGCGCGCTCGGCCAGACGGCGGTCGGCGTCGCTGAACGCGTCGCCGGCGTCACGGGCGAGGGCGCTCGTGACCTCCATGACCTTCTCGCGCAGGGCGCCGGCCGCTGTGAGCGCGCTGTTCTCCAGCACCGAGCGGACGCGCTCGACGCCGGTCGCCAGTGCGCTCTCGACGGTGGCGGTGCGCTCGTCGATGATGCCGGTCTGCGTGCGGAACGCATCCTCCAGCTTCGACATGTCGGACGCGAGTGCGGCCGTCAGATCTTCGCGACGCGCCGCAAAAGTCTCTATATGCGCGGCGACGGAGCGGTCCATCTCGTCACGCGACGCGGCGAGTTTTTCAACATCCTTCTCGAAGGCATGACTGAGTATGCCGCGTCCCTCGGCGATCTTGTCGACGTGGCCGGCGACCATGCCATCGATGACGGCCCTGCTTTCGTTGAGCTTGGCGAGATCGTCCTCCAGCGCGCGTTGCAGGACATCGCGTCCTTCCGCGAGATGCTGGACCTGCGCCGCGACGAGGCCGTCGATCTCCGCCCGGCTGGCGCCGAGCTTCTTCAGGTCGGCTTCGAGGGCGCGCCTGAGGATGTCGCGGCCTTCCGCGAGACGCTCGACCTGGCCTGCGACAATGCCGTCGAGGCTCGTGCGGCTTTCGTTGAGCTTGGCGAGATCGTCTTCCAGAGCACGCTGCAAGGCGGCGCGCCCGTCCGCGAGATGCTGGACCTGCATCGCGGCGAGATTGTCGATCGCCGCACGGCTCTCGTTCAGCTTGGCAAGATCGTCTTCCAGCACACGCTTCAGCAGATCGCGACCTTCGGCCAGATGCTGCATCTGCTTCTGCGCAAGCCCGTCGATCTCCGCGCGGCTCTCGCCGAGCTTCGCCAGATCGTCCTCCAAGGCCTTCTTCAGCACCTCGCGGCCCTCGGCGAGTTGCTGGATCTGCAACGATGCCAGGCCGTTGATCTCGGCGCGGCTTTCGCCGAGCCTGGCGAGATCGTCCTCCAAGGCCCGCTTCAGCATCTCGCGGCCTTCCGCGAGCTGCTGCATCTGCAGCGTGGTAAGGCCTTCGATCTCCGCCTTGCTCTCGCCGAGCTTGGCAAGATCGGTTTCGAGAGCGCGCTTCAGGATATCGCGACCCTCGGCGAGCTTCTGGACGTAGCCGGTCACGACATTGTCGATCTCGGCGCGTGTCTCGCCGAGCTTCGCGATGTCTTCTTCCAGCGTCTTGCGCAAGCCCGCGCGGGCTTCCTCCAGATGTCCGACCTGGGCCGCCGCCAGTCCGGCAATCTCGATGCGGCTTTCGCTGAGCTTGGCGAGATCGTCCTCCAGCGCGCGCTTGAGCAGCGAACGCGCCTCGCCGAGATGGCTCACATGCGCCGTCGCGAGGGCGTCGATCTCGGCACGGCTGGCGTTGAGCTTGGCAATATCGTCTTCGAGCGCCTGCTTGAGCACCGAGCGGGCTTCCGCCAGATGGCTGACCTGCGCCGCGGCAAGACCGTCGATTTCGGCGCGGCTGGTACTCAGCTTCTGGAGATCGGCCTCCAGCGCGCGCTTGAGGATGTCACGGCCTTCCGCCAGCCGCTCGACCTGTCCGGCGACAATGCTGTCAATGCTTCTGCGGCTCTCCGCGAGCTTCTGAAGATCGTCCTCCAGAGCCTTGCCGAGGAGGGCGCGCCCTTCGGAGAGGGACTTCTCGAAGCGGTCGACCTGTCCGCTGATCGTCTCGTCCAGCCCGCTCCGCGCCGAGGTCAGCCGCTCCAGATCGTCCTCCAGCGCCTTGCTGACGAGTGCGCGGCTGCCGGCGAGAACCTTGTCGAACTGGGCAACCTGAGCCGCGACGGCCTGATTTGCCTCGTTGCGTGTCGCGGCGATCTTCTGGATGTCGTTGGCGAGCGCCTGGCTCAACAGCACGCGGCCACCCGAGAGGGTCTTTTCGAACTGGTCGACCTGCGCGGTGACGAACTCGTTGATGTCCTGCCGGGTGGCGGACAGCTTCTGCATGTCGTCTTCCAGCGCCTTGCCGAGCAGCGCGCGGCCACCCGAAAGGGCTTTCTCGAACTGTTCCACCTGGGCGGTGACGGCGCTGTTCATGCCCTCGCGCGTCGCGGCCAGCTTGTGCAGGTCGTCCTCCAGCGCCTTGCCGAGCAGCGCGCGGCCACCCGAAAGGGCCTTCTCGAACTGCTGGATCTGGGTGCCGACCATTTCGTTGACGCTATCCCGGGTGGCGGACAGCTTCTGGAGATCGTCGTCCACCGCGCGCCCGAAGGCGGCGCGTCCGTCCGTCAGGGTTTTCTCCAGCTTGCCGACATGTGTCGAGACCGTCTCGTCGATCTGGGCGCGTACATCGTTGAGGCGGCCGAGATCGGTTTCCAGGGCGCGTTTCAGGATATCGCGCCCCTGTGCGAGACGCTCCACCTGTCCGGCAACGATCCCGTCGATGCTCTGCCGGCTCTCGGCCAGCTTTTCGAGGTCGCTCTCCAGTGCCTTGCTGAGCATTTCGCGGCCTTCCGCCAGAGCGGTGCTCAGGTTTTCGCGGCCCTCCGCCAGCTTCTCGACCTGGCTGATCACCAACTGGTCGATCTCGGCGCGTGTGTGGCCGAGCTTCTGCAGGTCCGTCTCAAGCGCGCGCTTGAGGATGTCGCGGCCCTGTGCCAGCTTCTCGACCTGCCCGGCGACGATGGTATCGATGTCGGCGCGGCTCTTGCTGAGCTTTTCAAGATCGGACTCGAGCGCGCCTGCCAGAAGATTTCGTCCCTCACGAAGCTGCTCGACATGCTGTGTGACAGATTTCCCAATAGATTCACGCGCTTGATCGAGATTGTTCACGTCGTCGCTCAACGCCTGCGCAAGCTGCGCCCGACCTTCTGCGATCTTGTCGAGTTGCGTGGTCAGCGAGGTGTCGATGGCGCTGCGAACGTCGCCGAGCTTCTTCAGGTCGTCGTCGAGCGCCTTGGCGATCATCGTGCGGCCCTCGGCGAGTTTCAGCACATGCAGGCCGAAAGTTTCGTCGATGGTCGCCCGGCCTTCCGCCAGCTTCTGCAGATCGTCGTGCAGCATAGCCGCCATGCGGTCGCGGCTCTCCGCGAAGCGTTGCGCATGATACTCGATGGAGGAATCGACTTCGCTGCGCGCCTCGGCCATCTTCTTGAGATCGGCATCCAGCGCTTTCGCGATGACGTTGCGGCCTGATTCGAGGCGCCCCGCGAAGTCCGAGGCACGGGCTTCGAGCATGGCTGATGTCGACGTCACAAGCTCGCCCATCTCCGTGCCGATGCGATTGCGGCCCTCCTCGATGAGGCTGCTGAGCGTCTGCTTGCCTTCGGTGAAGGCCGTCGAGATCTCCTTGGCGCGGTCGACAAGCGAGTCGTTGATCTGCCGGGCACGTGCCTCCAGCGCGGCGTTGAGCTTCTGGGTGCCGGTGTCCAGCGCTTCCGCGCGCGTCTCGAATTCGCGGATGAGCGCCTGACCGCGTTCCGCGAGCGTCGATTCTATCGCCGCGAGCCGGGTGTCGAACTCGCTGCCCAGCGAGCGCGTGGCGCCGCCGAGGAGAGACACCATGCCGGATGTGCGCTCGTCCAGCAGCCGCGTCGCTTCGTCGGTGCTTTGGGCGAGCGACGCAATGCGCGTATCGAGCAGGCTCGCGAAGGCTTCGCCTGAGGTCTGCAGGCTGTCCGAGATCTTGTCGAGGCGCTGATCGATCGAATCGTAGATCGAGCCACCGGATTCGTTGATGCGGTCGATCAGCGAATCGCCGGAGGAGGTGATCGTCGTCGACAGTTTCGTGGACACGCCGAGAATATCGTCGCGAATGCGGTCGCTCGCCTGGCTGAGCTCTTCCTTCAAAGCCTCATGCGCGCCGGCGATCGAGGCGCGGACCCGCTCGGCGTGGCTGACGACCGCCTCGCGCTCGCTCCCGAGCCCGTCGACCAGCGCGCGAATGCGCGATTCGTTCTGGCTGTAGGACCGTTCGAGCTGGTTCACCTCGGTATGGACGAGGGTCTCCAGTTCGACCGCGCGGGCCAGCGTGCGCTCGATGCCTTCTCCCAGCGCGGCCACTTCGCGGCGCACGGCCTGGCCGACCATCATGACGCGATCCTGAGCGGCGCTCTCCGGCTCGGTCAGCCGCATCGCGGCGTCGGTCATGCTCTGCGCCGCCAGCCGAAGCTCCTGCGCGCGGCGCATCATCACCGCGAAAGCCCAGAACAGGATGAGCGGCAGCAGGATGCCGACGGCAAAAAGAATGATGTCCGGTCGTGCCGCCAGTTGTTCCAGCGTACGGATCTGCCAGATGCGCGGGGCAAACAGCGCGTGACCGAGCATCGCACCGATCACCACCCAGGCGACGGAAAGGGCGGCGATGATCCAGTAGAGCATGCTCGATGCGCGTTTCGCCGCGGCGGGCGCGCGTCGCGTCGCGCGCTGGAGATCGTCATTGGCGGGATTGAACGGAACGGCGCCGCTCGTCGGCGACGGCTCGATGGCGCGCAATGGCGGCTCGATTCGCGCCTCGTCCTTCACCGGAGCAGGTTCCGCCTTGTCGACTGTCACGGCAGAGGCGGCAGGCTCGGCTTTCTGGCCCTGCTCGGCAAGCTCCTTCGCCGCGGCGGAGATCTGTGCCTCCAGATCTTCCATGGAAGCGGAGATGTCGAACCCAGCACCCTTCGAAAGATCCTGCTCGAGCGCCGACTCGAGTTCTTTCGCCACCTCTTTGTCGAGGCTCTTCGTCCGTTTCGCCATGCCGCCGTTACCCTGTACTAGGTGCGCAGAAATGCCGGTTTCCGGTTCCTCGTAGTCCGCGCACGAGGCTCACTATGGTCCGCCCGTATCGTAGTGGCACAGTCGGGTAAAGAAAACATGCATTCCGCGACATGCGTAAAAGTTTAAACATAAGGTTAACAATGCCGCGAATTTGCCCGCATTTTCAGGCAACTGACGCGCCCGGATGTTAACGGCTTGCCCATATCCATGGGTAAAGAATGGGTCGGTATTGCGGCTCCGCCAACAGGGATTTGTGGAGAGTTCCCGAAATGGCTTCTGCGACAGTCGATCGGCCGGCCTTCGATATGCCGGGAGGTGAGGGCGCCCGGGTGCGAAAGTCCCGGCCCATTGATTTCGAGCAACTGGCTCGCCAGACCATGGGCGATCGCGCGCTGGAGCAGGAAGTGCTGGCGCTTTTCGTCCATCAGGCGACGAACATCGGCGAGCACATCGTGACGGCGAGCCGTGAGGAGCGCATACGGCTGGCGCATGGACTCAAGGGATCGTCGCGCAGCGTGGGGGCCTTCCCGATCGCCAACTGCGCCGAGCAACTGGAGCGTGCGCCGGACGACACCGCGATCATCCAGCGCCTGCGCCGCCGTGTCGCGGAAGTGGCCGAAGTCGTAGCGTCGATCAGCCGCTGAGCAGTCCCGCCGGCCAAACGCCGGGTTTGCGCCATTCGCTGCCGCAAACCGAACGCAGTTGACTTGACCCGTGGAGTGATTATCTGCCGATCGAGAGTTTCCCGGGACGCGCTTCCATGACAAAGCTGACCTTCATCGCCTTTGACGGCACGCATTTCGACGTCGATGCCGAGAACGGGTCGACGGTGATGGAGAATGCCATCCGCAACGCGATCCCCGGCATCGAGGCGGAATGCGGCGGCGCCTGCGCCTGCGCCACGTGCCATGTCTATGTCGATGACGAGTGGACCGACATCGTTGGCGAACCGGAAGCGATGGAGGAAGACATGCTCGACTTCGCTTATGACGTGCGCCCGAACTCGCGTCTGTCCTGCCAGATCAAGGTTCGCAGCGAACTCGACGGGTTGGTCGTGCGGGTGCCGGAGCGTCAAGGATAGTCCGGCGTCAGGAATAATCGGCGGCAGGAACGGCCGCGCAGTCTCATTTGGGGGCTTATATATAATGAGTGACGTGACCAGGACTGACGTGCTGATCGTGGGCGCGGGGCCGGTAGGGCTCTTCGCCGTGTTCGAACTCGGTCTGCTCGACCTCAAATGCCACCTGATCGACATTCTGGATCGGCCGGGCGGTCAGTGCACTGAACTCTATCCCGAAAAGCCGATCTACGACATTCCTGCCTGGCCATCGATCTCCGCGCAGAGCCTCGTCGACAATCTGATGGAGCAGATCGCCCCGTTCAATCCGAGCTTCACCTACAACCGCATGGTGTCCTCGCTCGAAAAGCTCGAGGATGGCTCTTTCCGCGTCATTACCGACGAAAACGAGGTGTTCGAGGCGAAGGTTGTCGTCATTGCCGCCGGCGGCGGCTCCTTCCAGCCGAAACGGCCGCCCATTCCCGGCATCGAGGCTTTTGAGGGCACGAGCGTCTTCTATTCGGTCCGCCGCATGGAGGATTTCCGGGATCAGGATCTGCTGATCGTCGGCGGCGGCGATTCGGCGCTGGACTGGACGCTGAACCTTCAGCCGATCGCGAAGAGCGTCACGCTCGTCCATCGCCGGCCGGAGTTCCGCGCCGCGCCGGACAGCGTCAACAAGATGTATGCGCTGCAGGAGTTGAAGAAACTCGAATTCCGCATCGGTCAGGTGTCGGCCGTGGCCGGCGAGAACGGCCAGTTGCGGTCCGCCACCATCAAGGGACCGGACGGCAGCGTCGAAGTGCCGTGCACGCGCATGCTTCCCTTCTTCGGCCTGACGATGAAGCTGGGGCCGATCGCCGATTGGGGGCTTAATCTCCATGAGAATCTGATCCCGGTTGATACGGAGAAGTTCGAGACCTCCGTGCCGGGTATCTTCGCGATCGGTGACATCAACTGGTATCCCGGCAAGCTGAAGCTGATCCTCTCCGGCTTCCATGAAGGAGCGCTGATGGCGCAGGCCGCAAAGCGCATCGTCGCGCCGGGCGAGCGCGTCATTTTCCAATACACGACGTCCTCTACGAGCCTTCAGAAGAAACTCGGCGTCGCCGGCTGAGTAGAACATGCGGCTCCCGAGGAAGCGAATCGCCGCCTGAAGACGGTGATTAACGTCCAGAAAGGCCACGAAAGCCCGGAGCTCGTGCTGCAGTTGTTTGCCTAAGAAAATCCGAGGCTAATGGCTGGACGGCTTCGCCTCGTCCTCGATGGCGGCGTCGTGATACCAGCCGCTGCCGGAATCCATGCGGGGCAGACGCTGCGCTGCAATTTCCGCCACCTTCTGCGCCTGGATCGCAAGCCGACGGCGCACTGCGTCCTGTCCGACCGGGAATGTATAGATCTTGGCTGTTTCGCGGTGTGCGATCGTGCTCATTGAAGAATTCCGATCCTGTAGGTCATCCTCGCTTCAAGCTACAATGTAATGCCCGCTGTAAAATTGTGCAAGATGCCAATAGAATCAGCAGTTTGTGCGTATTTTTTAGACTTTTGACAATCCTGCCGGTTTAGACGCCAGAAACAGGCAGGATTGATTATTTTTTGTGCTGTGATCGCCGACTGCCTATGGCTTTCGCTCCCTCGATGAACGCCGACGACCATGGTGAGTTCCGGACAAGCTATTGAATTTTCAGGCGATAGGAGATCGGCAGGTCCGTTTCGGGGGATCGTCGCGTGATTGGCACGTTCGTTGCTTGGTGGCGCTGCAGGGAAGTCTGGCCCTTCGAGGGTCGTCGCAACTGAAGCGTTTCCCGCATCGATTTGAGGTTCTGAGAGGTCTGGAATGACGAAGTACAAGCTCGAATACATCTGGCTCGACGGCTACACGCCGGTTCCGAGCCTGCGCGGCAAGACGCAGATCAAGGAGTTCGCCGAATTCCCGACGCTTGAGCAACTGCCGCTTTGGGGTTTTGACGGTTCTTCCACGATGCAGGCCGAAGGCCATAGCTCGGACTGTGTGCTGAAGCCGGTCGCCGTTTATCCCGATCCGGCCCGCACCAACGGCGTTCTGGTCATGTGCGAAGTCATGATGCCGGACGGCGTCACGCCGCACGCCTCGAACACGCGCGCCACGATCCTCGATGACGAGGACGCCTGGTTCGGCTTCGAGCAGGAGTATTTCTTCTACAAGGACGGCCGCCCGCTCGGCTTCCCGACCACCGGTTACCCGGCGCCGCAAGGCCCGTACTACACCGGCGTCGGCTACAGGAACGTCGGCGACATCGCTCGCCAGCTCGTCGAGGAGCATCTCGATCTCTGCCTCGCCGCCGGCATCAACCATGAAGGCATCAACGCCGAAGTGGCGAAAGGCCAGTGGGAATTCCAGATTTTCGGCAAGGGCTCCAAGAAAGCCGCCGACCAGATCTGGATGGCGCGCTATCTTCTGCTGCGTCTGTGCGAGAAGCACGGCATCGACATCGAATTCCACTGCAAGCCGCTTGGCGACACCGACTGGAACGGCTCGGGCATGCACTGCAACTTCTCGACCAGATACATGCGCGAGGTCGGCGGCAGGGAATATTTCGAGGCCCTGATGGCGGCCTTCGACAAGAATCTGATGGACCACATCGCCGTCTACGGCCCGGACAACGACAAGCGTCTGACCGGCAAGCACGAGACCGCGCCGTGGAACAGGTTCAGCTATGGCGTCGCCGATCGCGGCGCCTCGATCCGCGTGCCGCACTCCTTCGTCAACAACGGCTACAAGGGTTATCTCGAGGACCGTCGTCCGAACTCGCAGGGCGACCCGTACCAGATCGCCTCGCAGGTGCTGAAGACGATCTCGGAAGTTCCGACCGAAGACGCGAAGAAGGCCGCCGCGTAAAAATTCGACCCGTTGACCCAAAAGAACCCCGGCAAGCGCCGGGGTTCTTTTTTAGGCAGGCTGGAAGCAGCGCGGAATGGCCGCCGGGATAACGGAATAGCCAACCAACCGGGCCTTTTCTACCGCGAGACGCGTTTCCAGACGCTGTGAAGACCCAGAAGCACAGCGAGGATGATGACGTTGGTCACGACGCCGACACCGATCGCCATCGTGCGGTCGACGTCTTCGGTGCCGGTTGTCATCGCGATGAGAACCGCGACAAAGATGCAGCCGAGAGCAAGCGGGACGAGGCGGCCGGTGTGAGCGGTCGTCTGCAGCGTAGTGAAGACAAGCGCCACGAGCAGGCCGATGCGAAACGGGTCCATTAACTGGGCGACAAGCAGCTCGGAAAAGCTCATATCCTGCCAATAACCCGATCCTTTAACGCCACGAACAAAAAAGCCGGGTTTCCCCGGCTTTTTTTCATGGAAGAAGGATCAGGCGCTTAAACCGAATAGTACATGTCGAACTCGACCGGATGCGGGGTCATCTCGAAACGCATGACCTCCGCCATCTTCAGTTCGATGTAGGCGTCGATCTGGTCGTCATCGAACACGCCGCCGGCTTTCAGGAAGCCGCGATCCTTGTCGAGCGACTGCAGCGCCTCGCGCAGCGAGCCGCAGACGGTCGGGATCTTCTTCAGCTCCTTCGGCGGCAGGTCGTAAAGGTCCTTGTCCATGGCCTGGCCGGGGTGGAGCTTGTTCTTGATGCCGTCGAGGCCGGCCATCAGCAGCGCCGCAAAGCCGAGATAGGGGTTCGCGCCCGGATCGGGGAAGCGGACCTCGACGCGCTTCGCCTTCGGCGACGAGCCGAACGGAATGCGGCACGACGCCGAACGGTTGCGCGCCGAGTAGGCGAGCAGCACCGGCGCTTCGTAGCCCGGCACAAGGCGCTTGTAGGAGTTGGTCAGCGGGTTGGTGAAGGCGTTGACGGCCTTGGCGTGCTTGATGACGCCGCCGATGAAATAGAGGCAGCTCTCGGAGAGGCCTGCATATTCGTTGCCGGCGAAGGTCGGCTTGCCGCCCTTCCAGATCGACATGTGGACGTGCATGCCCGAGCCGTTGTCGCCGAAGATCGGCTTCGGCATGAAGGTCGCGGTCTTGCCGTAGGCATTGGCGACCTGATGCACGACATATTTGTACATCTGCATCTTGTCGGCGTTGCGCACCAGCGTGTCGAACTTCAATCCGAGTTCGTGCTGCGCGGCCGCCACCTCATGGTGATGCTTCTCGGTGCGGACGCCCATCTCGGCGAGCACGGTCAGCATTTCGGAGCGCATGTCCTGCAGCGAGTCGATCGGCGGAACGGGGAAATAGCCGCCCTTGACGCGCGGGCGGTGGCCGAGATTGCCTGTCTCGTAATCGGTGTCGTCGTTCGAGGGCAGTTCCGATGAATCCAGCTTGAAGCCGGTGTTGTAGGGATCGGCCTTGTATTTCACGTCGTCGAAGACGAAGAACTCCGCCTCGGGGCCGACATAGATCGTATCGCCGATGCCCTCGGCCTTGAGATAGGCTTCCGCCTTCTTCGCGGTGCCGCGCGGGTCGCGGTTGTAAGCCTCGCCCGATACGGGATCGAGGATGTCGCACATCACCACCATGGTGGACTGCGCGAAGAACGGGTCCATGTGCACTGTCTCGGTGTCCGGCATCAGCACCATGTCGGACTCGTTGATCGCCTTCCAGCCGCCGATCGAGGAGCCGTCGAACATGACGCCATCGGCGAACATGTCCTCGTCCACCTCGACGACATCCATCGTCACATGCTGCATCTTGCCCTTCGGATCGGTGAAGCGCAGGTCAACGAACTTCACGTCGTTGTCCTTGATCTGCTTCATGATGTCTTTGGCTGTCGTCATCTGCGTTTCCTTTGGATTATTTAAAAAATTCGATGCCCGGGCTATCGCTGGTCAGATCGCGTCGATACCGGTCTCGCCGGTGCGGATGCGGATCACTTCCTCGACATTGGAGACGAAGATCTTGCCGTCGCCGATACGGCCGGTCTGGGCGGCCTTGCGGATCGCTTCGATCGCTCCCTCGACCGCGTCGTCACCGAGAACCACCTCGATCTTCACCTTGGGGAGGAAGTCGACGACATACTCCGCACCGCGATAGAGTTCGGTGTGTCCTTTCTGTCGCCCGAAGCCCTTCGCCTCGGTCACGGTTATTCCCTGAAGGCCGGCTTCCTGCAGCGCTTCCTTGACCTCGTCAAGCTTGAAGGGCTTGATGATCGCCTCGATTTTTTTCATTTGAGCATGGCCTCCACTACGCATTGTCGGGCGCTGGCGCCCCGTATGCGCCACGCATGCACGAAGCGTGCCAGTCATCCCGAATGCCGGCCGCCGAGACGAATTGAGGCGTTATCTGACGCTCCGTGTCAATCGGTGAGGCAAGGTCATTGGAAAATGCGTGTTCATAGCGGTCGAGTGGGAAAATTGTGCATATCAATGTGCCGAAGAAATAGCCTTTATGCCTAAAAACTAGTCATATGCCGCGAGATGCTGAGATGTGACCGGGCGATAGAAGCGGAAAGGCGTCGTTGCCGATTGCCAGTAACCATTGCCCGCCTATGCTGTCTGGAACAGCAAGGTGACCGTCAGACATAATGCAACTGCTCACGCCAAACGAAATGTCGCAGGCTGACCGCCGTGCCGTCGAGGCCGGGCCGATGCTTGGCATCGACCTTATGCGCCGTGCCGGCGCGGCGGTGGTTGCTGCGGTGCTGGAGCGGTTTCCGGATGCCCGCGAGGTCCATGTATTGTGCGGGCCCGGCAACAATGGCGGCGACGGCTATGTCGTGGCGGAACTGCTGCGCCGCGCCGGTCTGGACGTTGCGCTGTACGGTTCGGGCGAGCCGCGGAAAGGGAGCGACGCAGCCATCGCGGCGGCGGAGTGCTCCGTGTGGCCGCAACCGCTGGCGGCCTACCATCCGGCTTCCGGTTCCGTGGTCGTGGACGCGCTTTACGGCGCGGGCCTCGCGCGCGGCGTGGACGGTGACGCGCGTCGTGTCATCGAGCTTACCAACGAGGCGGCTGTTCCCGTCGTCGCCGTCGATCTCCCGAGCGGCGTTTCGGGCGAGACGGGCCAGATTCTGGGGGCGTCTTTCCGTGCCACGGTCACCGTCACCTTTGTGCGCAAGAAGCCCGGACATTTGCTGCTGCCCGGGCGGACGGCATGCGGCGAGGTCGTTGTGGCCGATATCGGCATTGCGGATGAGATCATAGACAGCATCGCTCCGCGTTGTTTCGAGAACGTGCCGCCGTTGTGGCGCGGGTCTTTGCCGACGCCCGGCATCGAGGCGCACAAATATTCGCGTGGCCATGTCGCGGTGTTCTCGGGCGCAGCCACTGCGACCGGAGCGGCGCGACTGTCCGCTCATGCGGCGGCGCGCATCGGGGCAGGGGCCGTCACCATGCTCTCGCCGGCGGAAGCGCTGGCGGCAAACGCCGCGCATCTGACCTCGATCATGCTGCGCAAGGCGGATAGCGTCGCCGATGCGATCGCCTTCGCCCGCGAGCGCCGGCCCCGCGCCTGGGTGTACGGACCCGGCCTTTCGCCTACAGCGGACACGGCGCAGCGCCTGATGGAACTCTTTGATGGTTGGCCGCATCCCTTTGCCGCTGTTGTGGACGCCAGCGGGTTGACTGCCCTTGCCGGCACGCCCGGTCTGCTCGTGCCGCCTTTCGGCGGACGCCAGCACGATCTTGTCGTAACCCCGCATGAAGGCGAGTTCCGGCGCCTTTTCCCCGACCTTTCCGCCGATCGGCTTCCGTCCAAGGTCGAACGCGCGCGGCAGGCGGCGCGCCGGATCGACGGTGTCGTTGTCTACAAAGGACCTGACACGGTGATCGCCGCTGCGGACGGCCGCGCCGCGATCAATGCCAACGGTACGCCATGGCTGGCGACGGCAGGCTCCGGCGATGTGTTGTCGGGTCTCGTCGCCGGCCTGCTCGCGCAAGGAATGCCGGCGTTCGAGGCGGCCTGTGCAGCCGTCTGGATACATGCCGAGGCAGCCGCACAGTTCGGAGCCGGCCTGATGGCGGAGGACTTACCTTCGGCCATTTTGCCGGTGATAAAGGAACTGTTCGGGTATTCGGGCGGCCGGGATCGTTCCTGATGAAGAAATGGTGTTTGCGCTGGTTTCTGCCGGCATTTGCGTTGCTGGCCGCAATGGTGCAGGCGCGCGCGGAGACCGTGACGCATATCGACGATCCGAAGTTGCTCGCCCGACTCGAAGCCAAGGGTTACACCTTCGCCAGCGTTTTCGGCCGACCGGATCAGAAGCTCGACAAGCTCTATGCGGATGCGCCGGCTTTCGCTGCGATCGTTGATCTCATCGAGTCCGATCTGGCCCAGCTTAGCGCCGAGATGAAGGCCGGCGGCCGTCCCGTCTACGAATCCACGGCGGATCGCGTCGGCCGCATCCTCGACATACGCTGGCTGAAGAACAACGCATCCCGTTTCCGGCTCGTGGGCGTCGTCAACCGGCTCGACCGCCGGGATTTTCTTGCGTTGAAGGGCGATAAGGGGTGCGGCGAGGTCCGCTTCATCTATCGTCTGGCCTACAACTTCGCCAGGAAGGGCACGGTGCGCGCCTCGCGTATGCCGGTCAACTTCAATGCCGTCTATTCCGTCGGCACGGATGCGGACGGCGGTTGCATGGGCGTCGCGGGCCGCTGGTCGCCGCAGATCGACGAAGCGGTTGATGCGGGCTGGCTCGTCGGCGGGGTGCTGGACCGTGAGCAGCTGACCTTCCGCCAGCTGGAGTTCAACGCGCAGGTCGTGCGGTTTCCGTCCGAGACCGAGCCGGGATTCGGCGGGCAGGCCGCCTATGTCATGCGGATCTTCGGCATCGACGGGGACCAGATCGAGGAAAAGACGCTGGAAAACACGCCCGACGCGAGCCGCATAGCCTCCGACGCCGCGCTGCGGGCCAATCTGGAAGCCTATGTCCGCGATCATGTCGAGGCGATCGATGAAGGCGTCTATCAGGTGCCGGAGGAGTTTTTGACCCGCAAGGTCGTCTCCTTCTCGACCTTCGGCAGCGCGAGGCACGCCAACCATCCCTTTTCGGCATCGCTCGACGCGTCGCGCTTCGCATCCATCGATTTTTCCGCCATGAAACTCGTGAAATCGTCGGAAGGGCTGATCGAACGCCTCGACAACGGTACGTGTCAGGGTTGCCATCAGTCGGGCTCCACAGCGGGTTTTCATTTCATCGGTCTGGACGACGAGACGACCTCGCCGCTGAACAGGATCGAGGTCGGCATCTCGCCGCACATGCGTGCGGAACTGCCGCGCCGGATCGCCTATCTGAACGCCTTGGCGGAAGACCGTGAGCCGAACCGGTTCCGGCCGCTCTCGTCCGCACCGCCGGCCGATTGGAACGGGAACAACGTCGCCTACGCTCCCGCCGGGATCGGCATGCCCTGCGTCATGCCGGACGACGCATCGAAGCTCGGCGGACAATGGCAGTGCAGCGAGGGAACCGTGTGTACGCCTTTGGGTGCGGCGGAATCCGGATTGAAAGTGGCGCAATGCCTGTTGCCGGGCGACAGCGAGGCGATGTTTTCGGGCCATCCATGCCTGTCCGGCGACATTGCCACCAATCAGTCGCAGCCTTTCAACGACAATCTGAAGGTGGCTAGCCAGTTCACGGCCTTCGCCGAAAAGGTGGGCAGGGTGGACTATTCCTGTCGCCCGCCGCGGATCGGTGTGCCGGGTGGCATCGCTTACCGCAACTGCAACGAGGCGGACCGCAAATTCGCAGCGTTCAAACCGGGCGAGCCGATGCCGAACGAGATCTGCGCGCTGGTCGGCGGCAAGAAATTCGACCTGTGCGTGGCGACGGGCGATTTCAGCCAGTGCCTTGGCGGTTCGGTCAATCGCGGCAACCGGCAGGCGTGCTCGGCGGATCATTTCTGCCGCGAGGACTATATGTGCCAGACGCTGCCCGACGACGTGCCCGGAAAATCGAAAGTAAAGGGCATCGGCTTCTGCTCGCCGACCTACTTCCTCTTCCAGATGCGCGTCGACAACCACGCCACGCCATGGGCCGTTGAGACCGCGCGTGGGGAAGACGAGGAAGAGCCGTTGTATCGATCGGTCGAGTCGGACGTGGAAGAGGCGGAATAATCTGGCGAATTCAATTCCGGCAATATCTCCCTACGTTGCCTCGCCGCGTCCCGTGTAGAACACCCAGCTCCGGTTGATGCCGTAGGTTATCACCGGCGTCACGAAGATCATCGGCACGATGGCGAGCCGGGCGTCCATCGAAAGGATGTGCTCGACCAGATAGACGAAGAAGGCGTTCAGCGAGAGGCCGAGCAGGGCGGGCACGACCAGACGCCAGCTCGACGACAGGAAGCTGCGCTTTCCGGCCTGCGCCCTGAACGTGAAATGATGATGACCGACGGCCGAGATGCCGACCGCGCTCGCGAAGCCGATCAGGTTCGCGACCTGCGGCGCGATCGCCGTCCAGGTGATGAGACCCGTATAGACAGCCGCATGCACGAGCGTCGCGGCGGCGCCGACGAGTCCGAACCGGATGAATTCCGGCCCGAAGCGGCGCATCAGGGCGACGAGGCTGTCACTCACGATCCCGCGTCTCCGCCATGGCTTGCCCGCCGCCGATCTCGCACGAAATCTCCCGACGCTAAACCCTTTCCATGAAAGCCATCGCACCCTGCGGTGCGCGCAACTTGCCTTCATGGATGATATAGACGAACACGTCGCGCGGCTCCTTCCGCGGCTTCCGGGACGGATCGGCAAGCGGCAGGTCGTCAGGCTGATCGCCGGCGGCCCAGAGTTTCGCCCGCTTCACCCATGCATCGAGATCGGAAGGCTTGTAAGCCGTGGGAACGTCGTCATGTCCCTTCTGCAGCCGCGCATAGACGAAATCCGAGGTCACGTCCGCGAATTCGGGATAATCGTGATGATGCGCGTAGCAGACGGTGGCCTTGTATTTTTCAGCCAGCGCGACAAATTCCGGCACGGCGAAGCTGCCGTGGCGCACCTCGAGTGCGTGGCGCAGCGACAGCCCGCCCGTCTTCGACGGCAGCAGCTTCAGAAAACCCTCGAAGTCCGCAGGCTCGAATTTCTTGGTCGGCGCGAACTGCCAGACGATGGGGCCGAGCTTGTCGCCAAGTTCCTCAAGGCCCTGTCCGAAGAACTTCGCCATGGACTCGCCGGCCTCCGCGAGCACCTTGCGGTTGGTCACGAAGCGGTTGCCCTTGATGGAGAAAACGAAGTCGTCCGGCGTTTCGTCCCGCCATTTCTGGTAGGTCGCCGGGGTGAAGCCGGAATAGTAGGTGCCGTTGACCTCGATGGTCGGCACCTGCCGCGAAGCGTAGTGAAGCTGCTGCTTCTTCGGCAGCTTTTCGGGATAGAACGTGCCTTCCCAGGGCTCGAAGGTCCAGCCGCCCATGCCGGCGCGAATCGTTCCGGATTTCGTCATGTTCGACCTTTCCTTATGGCCCGCGCGCTCAGGCGGCGACGGGTTTCGCCATGTCGACGATGATCCAGCCCGGCCTGTGGGGATTGGCGCGGCGGCCCGTCTCGCGAAATCCGTATCGCGTGTAGAGCGCGATGTTCCGTTCCATTCTCGCGTTCGTATAGAGGCGGACTTCGCCAACCTTCCATCCCCGCGCTTTTGCCTGCGCGAAGTCCAGAAGGGCTACGCCATGGCCCTTGCCTTGCGCTGTCGGCGCGACAGCCACGCTGAAGATCATGCAATGGTCGTCGTGGCGTTCGAGCACGATCAGCCCGGCCAGTTGCCCGTCGCTCTCGCGCAACCAGACCTCCTTCCGTTCGATCCGCGACGTATAATCTTCGGTCATCGGTACAGGCGGGCCGCCAAGAAGCGGAACATAACCGCCATAGGCGGCGTCCGTCAGCGCGATGACCCGCTGCAAATCGCTCCGGTCGGCGAGCCGCATGGACGACGCTTCTCCGTCGTCCATCTACTCCGCCGCCTCGCGCTTGCTCGCCTTCGGACGGCGCTCCAGCAACTCCGCGAGAAACCGCCCAGTATAGCTGCGCGGCTCGCGCACCACATCCTCTGGGCGGCCCGACACAACCAACTCGCCGCCGCCGTCGCCGCCTTCGGGGCCGAGGTCGAGCACCCAGTCGGCCGTCTTGATGACTTCCAGATTGTGCTCGATGACGACCACGGTATTGCCCTGGTCGACCAGTTCGTGCAGCACCTCCAGGAGCTTCGCCACGTCGTGGAAGTGCAGGCCCGTCGTCGGCTCGTCGAGAATGTAGAGCGTTTTGCCGGTGGCCTTGCGCGAAAGCTCCTTGGCGAGCTTGATGCGCTGGGCCTCGCCGCCGGAAAGCGTCGTCGCCTGCTGGCCGATATGGATGTAGCCGAGGCCGACCTGCTTCAGCGTCACCAGCTTGTCGCGCACCGCCGGAACCGCGGCGAAGAAATCGACGCCTTCCTCCACCGTCATGTCCAGCACGTCCGCGATGGACTTGCCCTTGAAGGTGACGTCCAGCGTCTCGCGATTGTAGCGCTTGCCGTGGCAGACGTCGCAGGTGACGTAGACGTCCGGCAGGAAGTGCATCTCGATCTTGATGACGCCGTCGCCCTGGCAGGCCTCGCAGCGGCCGCCCTTGACGTTGAAGGAGAAGCGGCCGGGCTGGTAGCCGCGCGCCTTGGCTTCCGGCAAGCCGGCGAACCAGTCGCGGATCGGCGTGAAAGCGCCGGTATAGGTGGCCGGATTGGAACGAGGCGTGCGGCCGATCGGGCTCTGGTCGATGTCGATGACCTTGTCGAGGAATTCCAGCCCCTCGATGCGGTCGTGCTCGGCCGGATGCTCTCTGCTGCCCATGATGCGGCGCGACGCGGCCTTGAACAGCGTCTCGATAAGGAAGGTCGACTTGCCGCCGCCCGAGACGCCGGTGACCGCGGTGAAGGTGCCGAGCGGTATTTCCGCCGTCACGTTCTTCAGATTGTTGCCGCGCGCGCCAACCACCTTGATTCGGCGGCCTTTCTTGAACTCGCGCCGGTGCTCCGGCATCGCGATCTCAAGTTCGCCGGACAGATATTTGCCGGTGATGGAGTTCGGATTGGCCATGATCTCGGCCGGCACGCCCTGCGCGATGACACGTCCGCCATGGACGCCGGCAGCAGGCCCGATATCGACCACGTAATCCGCGTGGAGGATCGCGTCCTCGTCATGCTCCACCACGATGACGGTGTTGCCGAGGTCGCGCAGATGCTTCAGCGTGTCGAGAAGCCGCGCATTGTCGCGCTGATGCAGGCCGATGGAAGGCTCGTCCAGCACATAGAGCACGCCGGTCAGGCCCGAGCCGATCTGCGAGGCGAGCCGGATGCGCTGGCTTTCGCCGCCGGACAGCGTGCCGGAATTGCGCGCGAGCGTCAGGTAGTCGAGGCCGACATCGTTGAGGAACCGCAGCCGCTCGCGGATCTCCTTGAGGATGCGCACCGCGATCTCTTTCTGCTTGGCGTTCAGCCCCTCGGGCAGGTCGGTGAACCATTGATCCGCCTTGCGGATCGAAAGCTCTGTCACCTCGCCGATATGCTTGCCCGACACTTTTACCGCCAGAGCCTCCGGCTTGAGGCGATAGCCCTTGCAGGCGGGGCAGGGGGTGGACGACATGAAGCGCTCGATCTCCTCGCGCATCCAGGCCGATTCCGTCTCCTTCCAGCGTCGCTCGAGGTTGGGGATCACGCCCTCAAAGGTTTTGGTCGTCTTGTAGGAGCGCAGGCCGTCATCATAGTTGAAGGTAACCTGCTTTTCGCCGGTTCCGCGCAGGATCGCATTCTTCGCCTCATCGGACAGCTCGCGCCAACGGTCGCCCAGCTTGAAGCCATATTCCTTGCCGAGGCCTTCCAGCGTCTGCGCGTAATAGGGCGAGCTCGACTTCGCCCATGGCGCGATCGCGCCTTCCCGCAGAGACACGTGGTCCTCGGGAACGATGAGGCTCTCGTCTATCGCGCGCTGGCTGCCCAGCCCGTCGCAGGTCGGGCAGGCGCCGAACGGATTGTTGAAGGAGAAGAGGCGCGGCTCGATTTCGGGAATGGTGAAGCCCGAAACCGGACAGGCGAATTTTTCGGAGAACAGGATGCGCTCATGCGTCTCGTTCTTCGATTTGTAGGCGGATTCCTCGGCCGTCTCCTCTGCCGGCAGCGGCTTGTCGGCGAATTCCGCCACCGCCAGACCGTCGGCGAGCTTCAGCGCGGTCTCCATCGAGTCCGCCAGGCGCGTGGCAAGGTCGCCGCGCACCACGATGCGGTCCACCACCACGTCGATGTCGTGCTTGTACTTCTTGTCCAGCGCCGGAACGTCGGCGATCTCGTAGAAGGTGCCATCGACCTTGACGCGCTGAAACCCCTTCTTCTGAAGTTCGGCCAGTTCTTTCCTGTACTCGCCCTTGCGTCCGCGCACCATCGGCGCGGTGATGTAGAGGCGCGTCCCCTCGGGCAGGGCCAGCACGCGATCCACCATCTGCGAGACCGTCTGGCTTTCGATCGGCAGGCCGGTCGCCGGGGAATAGGGAATGCCGACGCGCGCCCAGAGCAGGCGCATATAGTCGTAGATCTCGGTGACGGTGCCGACCGTCGAGCGTGGATTGCGGCTGGTCGTCTTCTGCTCGATGGAGATGGCGGGCGACAGGCCGTCGATCTGGTCGACGTCCGGCTTCTGCATCATCTCCAGGAACTGGCGCGCATAGGCCGACAGGCTCTCGACGTATCGGCGCTGACCCTCGGCATAGATCGTGTCGAAGGCGAGCGACGACTTGCCGGAGCCCGACAGGCCGGTCATCACGACGAGGCTGTCGCGCGGCAGGTCGAGATCGACATTCTTCAGATTGTGTTCGCGCGCACCGCGAATGGAGATGAACTTGTGGTCCGGCATGACCATCCATTTCGAAAAAGGGGACAGGCGCGAGCGCGAGAAGCGTGGGCCGCTGCCCGAATGTATGTCTGGATTAACAGATGTCGAGTAGAGAACGCAACGGAAACAAAAGCAACTGACACAGCGCTGTCAGGAGCACCGGCGGCATCAAGCGTGAGGTCCGCTCGCGGCCGCTCGCGAACGATCACATTTGATGACACGAACGGCTTTTCTCATTGACCCCAAAACCTGTCAGGCGCAGTATTTGTGCGTGCTTTCGATGAGAGCGAGGCAAAATGCCGCCCGCGAGACGCCGCGGGTCCGCCCTGAAAGCCATGTGTGAAACGGACGAAAGGAGGAGGCATGACCCCGCCGGACAGTCCCAACAGGCTCCTCACCAGGTGAGGAGCCGCGGCGAACGATAGCAGGGTTTGAAACGCCCGGCAGATTCGAAACGCCGTTTTTCCTGACAATCAGAGACTGCAGTCGGATCGTCGGCTGACGCCGCGTGGCATCCGAGAAAGCAGGGGTTCTCCAAAACCCCGGTCAGGGTTCAATCCCGACAAGAAAGCCTTGAGCGCCGATGCGCCAAGGCTTTTTCTTCGTGATGTCGTCAGCGTCGCGGGGATGGTTTTATGTCGCCGATGATCACGTCGACGGTGATGTCGCCTGAGATGCGAACATCCGTATTGCCGACTCGGAACGAACGCGGATCGCGGGAAACTTCCATCGGCTCCGGCGGTGGCGACGTGACGATCGCATCAGGCTTCGAAACGCCGGGAAGGTTCGGATCTTCCGCATGTGCCGATATCGCGCCGGTTATCGCGAGCAGCGGCAGCATGCAGATCGAGGCAAAGGCTTTCATACGGCAAAGATAGGCAGTCACAGGCTGCTTGACCACCAATTATGCCGCCTGCGGCTTCTTTCTCGTGTCGTAGACGTGGTCCACGAGCCCCCAGTCCTTGGCCTGGCTCGCGGTCATGAAATGGTCGCGATCCAGCGTGCGCTCCACCTCTTCGGGCGTTCGCCCGCAATGCAGAGCATAGAGTTCGATCATCCGCTGCTTGGTTTTCACGATGTCCTCGGCATGTCGCTCGATATCCGAGGCCTGCCCCTGAAAGCCGCCGGAAGGCTGATGCAGCAGGATTCGGGTGTTGGGCAGCGCGATGCGGCGCCCCGGATCGCCGGCCATGAGCAGGAACGTCGCCATGGACGCGGCAAAGCCCATGCACACGGTCGAGACGGGACAGGAGATGTAGCGCATCGTGTCGTAGATGGCGAAGCCGCTGGTCACCACGCCGCCGGGGGAGTTGATGTAGAGCGAGACTTCCTTGTCCGGATTGTCGGATTCCAGGCTGAGCAACTGCGCGCAGACTAGTGCCGCCATGTTGTCGTCGATCTGGCCGTTGATGAAGATGATGCGCTCCCGCAGCAGCCGCGAGAATATGTCGAAGGCGCGCTCGCCGCGGCTCGACTGCTCGATCACCATAGGCACGAGATTGTTCATGGCGAAGCTCCGTTTCAGGCCGCCCGGGCGAATGGCGCGCAGTTGAGATTGGCCGCCGTCTCAGGGGCACGACGGGAACCGAAGGCCACGCGGCAACCTGCGTCGCCGCATATCGCGGCGGGGGGCTGCGAGGCGTCGTACACAGCATTGCTCGAATGGACGATGGTGAGCCGCGTACCACCGACCGCATTCGTCGTGATGGAAAAGGTGACCACGCTATCGAGGGCTGTTCCCTCCCTCCAGCGATAGCTGGCGCGGCGGCCGGGCTCCTTGTCGATCAGTTCATAGCCGGGATCGTTAAGCGTAGAGACGGCATTGGGGTCTCCGGTTCTGTCGCCGAGCCATTTCGCCACGATGCCCGGTTCGGTCAGGGCGCGGAAAACCTTGTCCGGCATGTCCGGGAGGTCGAATTCCATGACCAGTTCTTCCGGCTCCACGCCGGATTCGCGCGTGTCTTCGTCCGCCGTGCGGGTCATGGTTCCATCTCCTTCAGGGTCTGCTTCAGCATCTCGACCCGATCCGGCCAGAATATCCTGTATCGCTCCACCCAGTCGGCGAGGGGCGTCAGCGCCTGTGGAGCGATCCGGTAGTATGAGAAACGCCCCTCGCGCCGCTCGGTCACCAACCCGGCATCCCGAAGCACGGCCAGATGCTGGGAGATCGCCGGCTGGGAAACGGGCATGTCGGAGCGCAATTCGCTCACCGTCTTCTCGGCCCTGACGAGTCGCTCGAACACCGCCCTCCGGGTGGGATCGGCAAGCGCGCGAAATATATCCGTATCAGCCATGCACATCAGATAAGTGGATACTTATTGGATAAGCAAGCGCTTATTTTGCGCTGGAAGCCTCGCCGTCGCGATATAAATTGACGACAGCGCCGGGATAAATTAGAACAAAAAAAGAACAAAAGGCCTGTGGATAGCGGCTATCGTGTTTGCCTTGCCCCACCACGGCCGGATGTTTCGTGTATGAGAAGGCTGGTTTCGGACGAGCGCGGAGACGTGTCATGGCAGGCAGCGTGAACAAGGTGATTTTGGTCGGCAATCTCGGGGCGGACCCGGAGATCCGGCGCCTCAATTCCGGCGACCCGGTCGTCAATCTCCGCATTGCCACGTCGGAAACCTGGCGCGACAAGAACTCGGGCGAGCGCAAGGAGAAGACCGAGTGGCACAATGTCGTGATCTTCAACGACAGTCTCGCCAAGGTCGCCGAGCAGTACCTGAAAAAGGGCATGAAGGTTTACGTCGAGGGCCAGTTGCAGACCCGCAAATGGACCGACCAGCAGGGGCAGGACCGCTATACGACGGAGGTTGTGCTGCAGAAATTCCGCGGCGAGTTGCAGATGCTCGATGCGCGCGGACAGGGCGGCGGCGAAGGCGGCAGCGTCGGCTATGACCGGGGCGGCGGCCGTGGATCGGATTTCGGCCAATCCTCGCCGGCTGAAAGCTATGGCGGTCGCGGCGGCGGCAGCCGGGGCGGCGGGGAGCGCAGCGGCGGCGGTGGTTTCTCGCGTGATCTGGACGACGAGATCCCGTTCTAGAATCGACCGTCGGACAATATGTAACAATTAGTACCTTAAGGCGTTGTTTTTACAGCGCCCTTTTCTTTACAGTTTGGTCAAGCCTCGGACTCCTCCGAAGTGATAGGGACGGAACAGGTCAAGAATGTCAATAATCACCCCCCACAAGGTGCAGGCATGAAGCTGGCGGGACGGCGCGCTGCCCAGCGACGCTGTAGCCGGCTCGCCAGCCGCCTCCAGCTTGCTTCTTTGAAGCCGACCGAAGGCTTGCCTCCGACGGCGTGATCTTGGGGGAGGGAGCGTCGACTTGCTTCAAGCGGCGCTTCAGTAGCCGATGCAACGAGTGTCGCTCGCTGCCCGCTCCTTAGGTGGTGGTTCTGTCGCGCTGAACCTCGGGGAGCGGCAGGTTCAGGTCTTTCTCGGTCATCTTTCGGTTCCGAGCATTGTACAGCCACGTGGCGAAGGTTTCGAGGAAGGTATTCCTTTCCTGCTTGAGGAGACTTGCCGGTGAAACAGATGATCTCCCATTTTGCGTCGGGCATGGTCGAGAAGTAGAGGCCGTTCCGCCGTTCGAGACCGTATCCGTTGCAGCGGTTGACTTTTCCCGGCAGGACCAGGCCGCGTCTATTCCCGGATATCCTCGTCGAGATCGTTGCGGAAGAAGTTCATGCCGCGCAGCAGCTCTTCCTCGCTCGGGAGGTGCAGCCCCTGCAGGGCTGCGGTCAGGCGGCGGCTGAAATGACGCTCTGCTGAATCCTTGGAGTTCATGGCCGACCCTCAGGCATCCAGGCCGGACTGCTGAGCAGGGCGCCCGAGCCGATACCAGCGTGAGAGCGTTCGCGCCCAGCTACGGTCCTTCGAAAGCAGCCACAGTTCAGACGTTCCGATCAGGCGGTTCTCGCCGGCAAGCTTCGGATGGCCCGTCGAAAGGCCAGCGAGACAGGGCGCCCCCCTCTTGGCGAGGACCCATCGGTCGAGAACCGGGGCATCGTCGCCGGCCATGATTTGTGGAGGCACGCCACGACGGATGCTTTCCATGTCGGCGACCAGCCCGGCGAGCCGCTCCATCTCGCGTGCGAAATCGGCACCGGGTTCGTCGCGCTGGTTGAACAGCAGCATTCGCAAGCCTCCATCTGTCCGCCCCAAGGATCCGTTTCATTCGAATCCTGTGATTCGCTCGAATCAGCGGGACAGACATACGGCGCCCAGTGCGCGGCGTCCATGACGCTCTCTAGGAATTCGTAGACGCCATGTTTATTGGAGACACCCGGTTTCCACAGCGTGCTCTGGAGGAGCAGAGCGTTGCCGAGTACTGAGTCACTATGGATGTGCCGAATGAACTCTTGCGGGCCGCACGGGTCGCCCTCGACCTTGGCCAACGCGACTTGGCGAAGCGCGCGCGCATGAGTCAGAACACGATCCTGCGCATCGAACGCAACGACGAAAAGGTCAGAGTCGAAACACGCCGCCGGCTCCAAGAGGTCTTCGAGAAAGCTGGCGTAACCTTTGTCCCTGATGATGGGGTGTCCGGTCCTGGAATGCGGATACGACGAGATCTGATTCGACAGGGCAAATTGAGGTTCTGAGAACTGGAAATGTTACCAAGAGGGCCGTCTAAGTCGCTGCGTCGCAAAAATCCTGCAGCTGCTGTTCAGGCAGCCTCCCACACCTGATTGAGAATGCGAGCCGCCAGCGCCGCCTTGTCCTGCGGCAGGAAACGACCGTAATGCTTGGCAACCATGTCGGGGGTGTCCTGGATGGCGTAGCTGGCCTGTTCGTATGAGCCGGTCTTCTTCAGGATGTGCGTTGCCAGGATATCCCGAACATTGTGGGGGCCGTGGGGCAACAACCCCTTGATCACGCCGCGCCCGGTGTAGGGATTGTAAATGCCATAGCGCTGGATGATGAGCCGCCAGGCCTCGAAGAAGGTGTTCTGGTCATAGGCTGCCGTCACACTGTTCTCCTTCATCGTCTTCACGAAGAAGGTGCCGGGATCATCTGCCCCCTTGAGGAGGCGAATGCGGTGTCGGCCGACATAGGCATCAATGTATCGGTAGAGGTCGCCTATATCGGGGAGGACGAGACGAAAGGGCTTGTCGCCGAAATAGGATGAGTTGGCATTCTTGAACGCCACTGATGGAATAAAGACCTCCCATCCGTGCTCTCGCTCGCTCCACCGAAGTTCGCCGACTTTCATGTCCTCGAGTTGACGCTCAGAGGTTGGCAATCGTCCCTTCGGGCACAGCAGCAACTGTCTGAGATTTTTCTGGCGAAGGCCTGTATGCAGGCCGAAGCGGATAATAAGGAAGGACCTTACAGCTTCCGCAGCAGATACCGGATATCGGCGCTCGTCCGGCATCGTCCTGATGATCTCGTCGGGGATCTTTCGGTATTCGCCAACGGGGCTGTCAGCCTCGAGAATCGGCATGATCGGCTCGAATGGATCGCGGTGAACCTTCGCCACCCGCTGGATTTCCTTGACGCGTCCAGCACAGTGTTTCTGGCAGATGTCGCAGGTGGCATTCCAGTCAGCTTGCGCAGCCTCGATCTCCGTCTTGGAGATTAGGCCGGGAATGGCGTGCAAGTGTGCCGCCAGATCGGGTCGCTGACGAAGCCAGCCCGTTTCGGCACGCGTTAACGCCAGCGCGATGCGCAGCATGTCGACTTCCCACGCCGTGTAGAATCCGCGGCGCTTCTCACGCCAGGTTAGGTACCAGTCCCACACAGATGGAAAGGCCAGCAGGGCAAATGAAAGTGCCTCCAGCGGAATGCCGTAACCTCGTACTGCATTGCGCTTTGGCGCTGCGAGAGCGCCGAACAGGAGCCCGAAATGTTCGACTTTCTGGGCAGCTGTTTCTTCTCCCCACACCCCAATCCGCTGGAACCCAACGGAGGTCAGGGTCGCTGTCTTGAACTGCAGAAGTTCCGCCATCTCGTTCCAGAGCCGGGCAGGCGCGTCGAGCGCGACATTGGTTGCTCCCTCGAGATCATCGTCACCCGGATCGAATTCGAGTGGCTCCCGCAATACAGCGTGGACCAATGCGCCGGACGCACCGTCGAGCACCCCCGGGAACCGCACACCGTAGCGATTGCGTAGGGCAAGAGCCTGGAAGCGTCGGTAGTCGGTTCCTCCGGAGATGATGTTGTGCTGCACCCACTGGAGTATTTGCTCCCGCTCCTGTGGAGACCGACGGTCGAAGTCGTCCGGAAGGTGCCAGGCAATTCGACGAAGCTGCGACGGTGAAACGTCAGTTGGCCTATGCCCAGTTGCTGCTCGGGCAGGATGGGCGATTTTTGCCTTGAAGTAGCCTTCCGGCAATCGGTATCGTCTCTCGATCCGACCAAGGATTTCAAAGCTGGTCACGGATCGTGGGGCCTTGGTCCCTTGTATCCACGTTACGAATGTCTTGTGGTCGAATGGTTCGTTGGACTTCACGACCGCGCGGTGGAGATGCCAGGCGCTGTCGCCGTGGCGATCTATGTGGAGCTTAAAAGCCTCCGGAAACGTCTCTGGTTCCTCCCATTCCGTCCAAAGCGGGGCCGGAAATTCGACAACAGGCCTGGGCGCGGTACCCCGCTTGCGACGCTGCGGTGGTGGCGAGGCAGATGGCGAGCTATCGTTCGCCGACCCGGGCTTGGCACGGGCCTTCCTTGGCCTGCTGCTCCTGCGAGTCGAGGACAGCTGCTTCGCAGCACTCGCGCGGGGAGGGGCGCTTTTCTCGCTCACGGGCGAGGGGACGAGCTTCTGCTTCCTTGCCTTCGGTCCGATGAAGCGTGTGATTGAGTCGATGCCAGGTTCGAGCACGCTTCCAGCCGCTGCCAGCGCATCCGCGTCCACGCCGGATGCAACCGCGATCTCATTCCAATCAGGTCGGCCTCCTGCGCGTGGCGGCAGGACTGCCTCCTTGATGAGTCCTCGAAGGTAGCAGCCCAGCCGTTCAAGGTCGCGAGGAGGCAGCACAGACGCGCCACGCTGGCGCAGGAACTGATCGATCATGCGGGGAAATGCCGCCCGCCGTGCATTGGTGGTCATTGTCATCTCGTCTGAGAACAACGACCCAGTGCCGTTGCCGGCCCACATCCCTAGCCGGCAACGCCCCCGGCGTCACCGGCCGGCCTGCGCAATGGTTGGCGTCCTGTGGAAAATATTCGGCCGAGGATTTTCAGCTTTGAGAGCGGCGAAGCAGGAGCCCATTCGGGACCGGTGTCGGAGTTTCCGCCCCTCAGAATTTTGATCGCCACATGTGAATTGGAATCGGCGCGCGACTGTGTCGCACACCGTTTCCAATCCCCCTGTGACGATGCTGAAAGAGGCGGGTAGCCGGGCACCGAAGCAAAATGTAAAGTTTGCTTGCAAAAGGGGCTCATTCGACGGCAATTATTTACATTCTGGGATCGAGTGATTGGAGAGACGGCGGATGGTGCCTGCAATTTGGGAACTTGGGAGAAAATTGACTGCCGAGCGTTCCGCCCTTCCGTTCTGACCAAGTTGCTTATCTGGCCGTCAGACGCTTTCGCTGGCGAACAGGATGAGGTTTTCGTCGGGATCGAGGACGATGAAAGTTCGCGATCCCCATGGCTCCGTTCGCGGCTTCTGGTGGAACCGTGCGCCGGCAAGCCGGAACTCTTCGAAAAGCGCGTCTGCATCGGACACCGCGATCGCGACTGAAAGCAGGTCTTCCTCCTTGCTCCGGCGGGGATCGATCACCGCTGTATCGACATGGCGCAGGTTGAGCACGGCGGCATCGCGCCGAATCTGGCCGTAAAAGGCCGGTTCGCCATAGGTGAATTCCACGCCGAAGCCGAGAATATCGGTATAGAAGGCGAGCGCGGCGGCGAAATCCGTGACGAAGACCATGGGCTCTGCGCCGAGCAGCGTCGTTGCGGATCGATCGACCTTGGCGGGCTTTTTCATGCTTCGCTGTTATCATCAAAAGCCGGCGGTGGAAATTCGTCGGGCCAGTCCTCCCGCGTCGCCTGCAATTCCGTGAAGATCACCTCGTAGACCGGCGAATTTTCGGCGAACCATGCCGTGGCGGCCGGCCAGTTGACGCGGTCGGTCATGTCGATCCGCGCGCTTTTCGGCAGCAGGAACATGTTGCCGAGCCTGAGGTTTGGCTGGTCGAGCCTTCCGGCGAGGAATTCCCGGTGGGGAAAGAGATACTCGCGCGTCCGCCATGTCTTCTCGCCCGTCGGGCCGCGCACGAACAGGCCGACGCCGCGATTGGCGATGTAATGGGCGATGACCAGCGGGCGATGGCCGACGAAAAGCCAGCGCGAATGCTCGTTGCCGCGCACCATCCGGCCGTAGAGCGCCGGTAGGCGTTCCGCGAAGAACTGCCAGAAATCCCGCCGGTGCTGGTTGAGTTCCGAGACCATAGCCTCGATCAGGCTGCCGCCAGCGCCTTGATGCCGTCGGCGACGAACTGCACGGCGAGCGCTGCGAGGATCACACCAAGAAGCCGCGTCAGGATCGAACGCCCGGTGGCTCCAAGCAGGCCGTCGATGCGCTCCGCCAGAATGAAGACCAGATAGGTCAGCATCAGGCAAAGCAGGATGATCGCGAGGAGGGATGTCTGCCCCGCCGCTCCGGGCATCCTGCTCGACAGCAGCACGGTCGCCGAAATCGCGCCCGGACCGGCTATCAGCGGGATGGCGAGCGGAAAGGCGGCGATGTCGCGGATATGGTCCTTGGTGATTGCGGTGTCGGCGCTCTTTTCCTTGCGGTCGTTGCGCTTCTCGAACACCATTTCGGCGGCGATGTAGAAAAGCAGCAGCCCGCCCGCGACCCGGAATGCGGGCAGCGTTATGCCGAAGGCACCGAGGATCGCGGCGCCCGCGAGCGCGAAAAGGGCGAGCACGCCGAAGCCGATCACCGATGCCCGGATCGAGACCTGCAGGCGCTCCTCGCGGTTCATGCCGCGCGTCAGCGCCAGGAAAAGCGGAGCCAGCCCCGGCGGATCGATGGTCACCAGAATTGTGACGAAGGCATTGAAAAGGCTTTCCAGGCTTGGCATTTCGGCCCCTCCAGCTTGGTTCGACGCTAGCGCGAAGCGGGCGTGGGCGCCAGCGGTCGTGGCGTCATGGTTCGGTCCTGTCTGCGACCGGAAGCGTCTCTCGCCAAGGGAAGTTGCCGCGACGTCATGAAGCAACCGCATATCCATTTGAAATGACGCGAGAATTTGCCATTGGATAAATGCCGGGAGCATTGGAACGGAGCACGGCATTCCTATATAAGAGGTCAGTGATTCCCTGAGATCGTGATCTATTTTGACAGACCAGAAACCTCCGCACGGCCCTGACGGCGGTCCTTCCGACATCGAACCCATCTCCATTATCGAGGAGATGCAGCGGTCCTACCTCGACTATGCGATGAGCGTCATCGTCAGCCGCGCGCTGCCCGATGTGCGCGACGGCCTGAAGCCTGTGCATCGCCGTATCCTCTATGCCTCGCATGAGAGCGGCTATCACTGGAATCGCAAGCATGTGAAATCGGCCCGCCCCGTCTCCGACGTGATGGGTAAGTACCATCCGCATGGCGACGCCTCGATCTACGACGCCCTCGTGCGCATGGCGCAGGACTGGTCCATGCGCGCGCCGCTCGTCGACGGGCAGGGCAATTTCGGTTCGATCGACAACGATCCGCCGGCGGCGATGCGTTACACGGAAGCGCGCCTAACCAAGCTTGCGCACGAGCTTCTGGAGGACATCGACAAGGAAACGGTCGATTTCCAGGACAATTACGACGGCACTGACAGCGAGCCGAAGGTCCTGCCGGCAAGGTTTCCGAACCTGCTGGTCAACGGCTCGGGCGGCATCGCGGTCGGCATGGCGACCAACATCCCGCCGCACAATCTGACGGAAGTCGTCAACGGCTGCATCGCGCTGATCGACAATCCGGCGATGGAACTGCCGGAACTGATGGAGATCATTCCGGGTCCGGATTTCCCGACCGGCGCCGTCATCCTCGGCCGTTCGGGCATCTATTCGGCGTATTCGACCGGGCGCGGCTCGATCATCATGCGCGGAAAGGTGCATATCGAACCCATCCGCAACGAGCGCGAAGCCATTATCGTCACCGAGATGCCGTTCCAGGTGAACAAGGCGTCGATGATCGAGAAGATGGCCGAACTGGTCCGCGAAAAGCGCATCGAGGGCATCTCCGACATCCGCGATGAGAGCGATCGGCAGGGTTATCGCGTCGTCATCGAGCTGAAGCGCGATGCCGTGGCCGACGTCATCCTGAACCAGCTCTACCGCTTCACGCCGCTGCAGACCTCGTTCGGCGCCAACATGGTGGCGCTGAACGGCGGCAAGCCGGAAGTCCTGACGCTGCTCGACATGTTGCGCGCCTTCGTCGCCTTCCGCGAGGAGGTCATAGGCCGACGTACGAAGTTCCTGCTGAAGAAGGCGCGCGAACGCGCCCACGTTCTCGTCGGCCTGGCCATCGCCGTCGCCAATATCGACGAGGTCATCCGTCTGATCCGCCACGCGCCCGATCCGGCGACGGCGCGCGAGCAGTTGATGGAGCGCCGCTGGCCGGCGGCCGACGTCGAGGCGCTGATCCTGCTGATCGACGATCCGCGTCACCGCATAAACGAGGACGGAACCTACAATCTGTCGGAAGAGCAGGCCCGGGCCATTCTGGAGCTGAGGCTGGCGCGGCTGACCGCGCTCGGTCGCGACGAGATCGCCGACGAGTTGAACAAGATCGGCGCCGAGATCACCGAATTCCTCGACATCCTGTCGTCACGCGCCCGCATCCAGCAGATCGTCAAGGACGAGCTCGCCGCACTGCGCGACGAATTCGGCAATCCGCGCCGCACCGAGATCATCGACGGCGGCGCCGACATGGACGACGAGGACCTGATCCAGCGCGAGGACATGGTCGTCACGGTGACGCACGAAGGCTACATCAAGCGTGTGCCGCTGGCGATCTATCGGGCGCAGAATCGCGGCGGCAAGGGCCGTTCCGGCATGTCCACCAAGGACACGGATTTCGTCACGCGGCTTTTCGTTGCGAACACGCATACGCCGGTGCTGTTCTTCTCCTCGCGCGGCATCGTCTACAAGGAAAAGGTCTGGCGCCTGCCGATCGGCACACCGCAATCGCGTGGCAAGGCGCTCATCAACATGCTGCCGATCGAGAGCGGCGACCGCATCACGGCCATCCTGCCGCTGCCGGACGAGTCGGAGTGGGACAGGCTGGACGTGATGTTCGCCACCACGCGTGGCACGGTGCGTCGCAACAAGCTGAGCGACTTCGCCGACGTCAAGCGGAACGGCAAGATCGCCATGAAGTTCGACGAGGAAGGCGACGCCATCCTTGCGGTCGAGACCTGCACGGAGAATGACGACGTGCTGCTGACGGCGGACAGAGGCCAGTGCATCCGGTTCCCGGTCACCGACGTCCGCGTTTTCCAGAGCCGCGGCTCGCAGGGTGTTCGCGGCATCATGCTGGGCGACGGCGATCGTGCGATCTCGATGACGATCATCGAGCATGTCGATGCCGATGCATCCGAGCGCGCCGCCTATCTCAAGCGTTCGGTCGCGGAGCGCCGGGCGGTCAATGGCGAGGACGAGGACATCGCGCTCACCAACGAGGAGGTGGGCGAGGAGGCGCAGCTTTCCGACGAGCGCTACGAATTCCTCAGGCAGCACGAGCAGTTCGTATTGACCGTGACGGAATACGGCTACGGCAAGCGGTCCTCTTCCTATGATTTCCGGCTGACCGGTCGCGGTGGCAAGGGAATCAGGGCCACGGACGTTTCAAAGACCGCGGAGATCGGAAAGCTGGTCGCGACCTTCCCGGTCGCGCAGGAAGACCAGATCATGCTGGTTTCGGATGGTGGCACGGTGATCCGTGTTCCGGTCGGCAACATCCGTATTGCCAGCCGCGCCACCAAGGGCGTGACGATCTTCTCGACGGCCGAAGGTGAAAAGGTCGTATCTGTCGAGCGGATTTCCGAGCCGCAGGGCGACGACGAGGAGATGGCGGAGCCGCCGGCAGGCTAACAGGCCGCGGTGATGGCCTTCAACGCCAGCGCGACGCACCAAAACCGTCGAAACGGCGCCGGTTTTCGTCGTTCCGGACACGCTGCGCCTCATCGTACATCGCGAACGCGGTGGCGATGAGCATCAGTACGGTCATGGCGAGAGCGAGCATGTAAATCAGCATCGGCGTGATCTCCTGCACCAAGCAACGGCGTCGGCGGACTTTGGTTGCGTGTCTGGTGCTCACGACCTTGTGCCAGTGCGCGTGAATGAGCGCTGAGCCCATCGTTCATGTGCCGTTCATCGGGAGCGACAGGGCGAATTGCCTTTGAGGTTCGCGCCCGATAGAAGCAGCGCCATGACAGATCGTATCGCCATCTATGCCGGCTCCTTCGACCCGCTGACCAACGGGCACCTCGATGTGCTCAAGGCGTCTCTGGCGGTGGCGGACCTGATATATGCCGCTATCGGCATTCATCCGGGCAAGACGCCACTCTTCAGCTTCGAGGAGCGTGTGGAACTGATCCGCATGGCCTGCCGCGCGGAACTGGGCGCGAATGCCGACCGCGTGGAAGTGGTGGCTTTCGACGGGCTGGTCATCGATGCGGCCCGCAAGCACGGCGCCTCCATCATGATCCGCGGCCTGCGCGACGGCACGGATCTCGACTACGAGATGCAGATGGCCGGCATGAACGAGACAATGGCGCCGGAACTGCAGACCGTGTTCCTTCCGGCAAGCCCTTCCGTGCGAACCATTACCGCCACACTCGTCAGGCAGATCGCCGGCATGGGCGGTAACATCGAGCCTTTCGTGCCCGCAGTGGTCGCGCCCGCGCTGCAAGCGAAATTCCCCAAACATTTCTAGGGAGAGACATTCATGCGGTTCAGACAGTTTGCTCTTGCGTTTGCCCTGGTGGCCGCCTTTGCCGGCGGCAAGTCGTTTGCGGCTGAACCTGAAAACACGATGGTCGTCACGCTGAAGGACGGTGACGTCACGATCGCGCTGCGGCCCGACCTCGCGCCGCAGCATGTCGCGCAGATCAAGGCGCTCGTTCGCGAAGGCGCTTACGACAACGTCGCCTTTCACCGCGTGATCGAAGGGTTCATGGCCCAGACCGGCGATGTGCAGTTCGGCGACCTGAACGACGGCTACAATGCGGATCGCGCAGGCACTGGCGGCTCGAACCGGCCGGACCTGCCGGCGGAGTTCTCGCAGGAACCCTATGTACGCGGCACGGTCGGCATGGCCCGGGCGCAGGACCCCGACTCCGCGAATTCGCAATTCTTCATCATGTTCGCGCCAAATCCGGGGCTCGACGGCCAGTATACAGTGGTCGGCAAGGTCGAAAGCGGCATGGATGCCGTCGACAAGATCAAGCGCGGCGATCCCAACATGAACGGCGTGGTCGTCGACCCTGATCGCATGATCAAGGTGCGCATCGCGGCCGACGGCAAGTAAACGACAATCGAAAGGAAACTGGCATGGCCGAGATCAAGGACCCGGAAAACGCGATCATCATGGAGACGACCAAGGGCAAGGTCGTCATCGAACTGTTCCCGGACCTGGCTCCCGGACATGTAGCCCGCATCAAGGAACTGGCGCGTGAAGGCGCCTATGACGGCGTCGTTTTCCACCGCGTCATCGACGGCTTCATGGCGCAGACCGGCGACGTGAAGTTCGGCAAGACCGGCGGCAAGGATTTCAATCCGTCGCGGGCCGGCATGGGCGGTTCCAGCAAGCCCGACCTCAAGGCCGAGTTCTCCAATATGAATCACGGCCGCGGCACGTGCTCGATGGCGCGCGCGCAGAACCCGAATTCGGCTAACTCGCAGTTCTTCATCTGCTTCGAGGATGCCGGCTTCCTGAATCGCCAGTATTCGGTCTGGGGTCAGGTGATCGAAGGCATGGACAATGTCGACAAGATCAAGCGCGGCGAGCCGGTGAAGGACCCCGACCAGATCGTGTCGATGAAGGTCGCCGCCGACGTCAAGGCGGCCTGAGGCGACGGCGCACATGGCGGGGTTCATCTGGTCTCTGCTCGGCATCATGTCGGGCGCGTTCCTCGCCTTGCAGGCGCCCATCAACGCGCAGCTTTCGCGCAGTCTCGGTCTGCCGGTCGCGGCAGCCGGGCTCTCCTTCCTGTCCGGCGCGGTGGTGCTTGGCATCGTGACGCTCGTCATGCTGCGGACGCAGGGCATCACGCTCGACTGGCGCGCCCCGGCTCCGTGGACCTTCGTCACGGGCGGCGTGCTGGGTGCGACCTATGTCACGATCTCGATCTTCCTCGTCCCGAGGATCGGCGCGGCGGCGCTGATGGCGTTTCTCGTCGCAGGCCAGCTGATCGCCGGCATGCTGCTCGACCGCATCGGCTTCCTCGATATGGCGGTGCGCGAGATTTCCTTCGGGCGCATCGCGGGTGCTGCGCTGCTGCTTGCGGGAGCGCTGCTCATCCGGCTCTATTGAGCGCGGGGGCAGATCAGGGAGAACGCCGGAATGCGTGAATGGATGGGGCTTTGCGCTGGTATCCTTGCCGCGTCGACGGTCGCATTGACGACCGAGGCGTATGCGACGGGAGAGATCTCCTGTGGAGGCGAGGGTGTCGGCATCGATCTCCTTGTCGGCCATCTCGACGTGCTGAGCATTGCACGCGCCGTGATAACGATCGGCGACAAGGAGTGGTCTTCCACGCCCGAGAGCTGGCCGGGAATCCCCATTGTCGTTGGCCAGGCCTTCGAGGACGAGAACCATCTGCTGGTCGATATCACTGACGACAATGTGGCGAGTATCATCGGCCGGTTGCGGGTGTTCAAGGCGACGGAGGGCGACCAGTCGGTGGTAGGCGGCGTCTTCACATGGAAGGACCATGGTGCGTTCGTGGTCAATTGCTCCGAGCCGCGATGAAGGTTGACCTCTTCGACTTCGAATTGCCCGAGGATCGGATAGCCCTGCGCCCCGCCGAGCCGCGCGATGCAGCGCGACTGCTCGTCGTGCGGCCCGGAGAGGCGTTTGCCGACCGCATCGTTCGCGATCTGCCTGAACTTCTGTCGCCGGGCGATCTCCTCGTCTTCAACGATACCAAGGTGATACCGGCGCAACTAAACGGTATGCGTCATCGCGGCGAGAACGCTGCGGCAATCGAAGCAACGCTGCACATGCGGGTCGCGCCGGACCGATGGCTGGCCTTCGTCCGCCCGGCGAAACGGCTGAAGGTGGGCGACCGCATCCGTTTCGGGCATGGCGGCGAAGTGTGTTTTCTCGGCAAGCTCGACGCCGACGTGCTGGAGAAACGCGATTCCGGCGAGATCCTGCTCGGCTTCGAGATGTCCGGCGCCTTTCTCGACGAGGCACTGCACGCGGTCGGCCACATTCCGCTGCCGCCCTACATCGCCTCGAAGCGTCCGGAAGACGAGCGCGACCGTACCGACTACCAGACGGTCTACGCGCGCGAGGAGGGCGCCGTCGCCGCCCCTACCGCCGGCCTGCATTTCACGCCAGAGCTCTTCGCGGCGCTGGACGCCCGGGGCATCGAGCGCCGTTTCGTGACGCTGCATGTCGGCGCCGGCACCTTCCTGCCGGTGAAGACGGACGATACGGCCGACCACAAGATGCATGCCGAGACAGGCGAGATTTCGCGTGATGTCGCCGAGGCGATCAACGCCGCGAAGACGCGCGGCAACCGTGTCGTCGCGGTAGGCACGACGTCGCTTCGGCTTCTCGAAAGCGCGGCGGCGGAGGATGGGCGGCTGGAGCCGTGGTCGGGATCGACCGACATCTTCGTCACGCCGGGCTACCGCTTCAGGCTGGTGGACGTGCTGATGACCAATTTCCACCTGCCGCGCTCGACGCTGTTCATGCTGGTTTCGGCATTTGCGGGCATGTCCCGCATGCGCGAGGCCTACAGGCATGCGATCGAAACCGGCTACCGCTTCTACTCTTATGGTGACGGAAGCCTGTTGTTTCGCGCGGAAGCGGAGATTTGATGAGCGAGCAGTTCTCCTTCCGCCTGATCGCCACGGATGGCAAGGCGCGGCGCGGTGAGATCACCATGCCGCGCGGAACGGTGCGCACGCCGGCTTTCATGCCGGTCGGCACCGGCGGCACGGTCAAGGCGATGTATCTGGATCAGGTCCGCGACCTCGGCTCCGACATCATTCTCGGCAACACCTACCACCTGATGCTGCGCCCGGGCGCGGAGCGTGTGGCGCGCCTCGGCGGGCTGCACGAATTCGCGCGCTGGCCCTGGCCGATCCTGACGGACTCCGGTGGCTTTCAGGTCATGTCGCTGTCGCAACTGCGCAAGCTCACGGAAAAGGGTGTCACCTTCCGCTCCCACATCGATGGTGCGCCCTACGAGATGACGCCGGAGCGCTCGATCGAAATCCAGGGCCTGCTCGATTCCGACATCCAGATGCAGCTCGACGAATGCACGGCGTTGCCGGCCAGGCCGGAGGAGATCGAGCGCGCCATGGAGCTTTCCCTGCGCTGGGCGGACCGCTGCAAGACGGCGTTTGGCGACCAGCCCGGCAAGGCGATGTTCGGCATCGTGCAGGGTGGCGACATCGCCTCGCTGCGGGTGAAATCCGCGCAGGCGCTCGCCGCCATGAACCTCAAGGGCTACGCCGTCGGCGGTCTGGCGGTGGGCGAACCGCAGGCGGTGATGCTCGACATGCTGGACGTCACCTGTCCGGAACTGCCGGAGAAGAAGCCGCGCTATCTCATGGGCGTCGGCACGCCGGACGACATCGTGAAGTCCGTGGCGCGGGGCATCGACATGTTCGACTGCGTGATGCCGACGCGGGCAGGGCGGCACGGCCTCGCCTACACGCGGCGCGGCAAGGTCAATCTGCGCAACGCCCGCCATGCCGACGATCCCCGGCCGCTGGACGAGGAAAGCGACTGTCCCGCCGCACGCGACTATTCGCGCGCCTATCTGCATCATCTGGTGAAGTCGCAGGAATCGCTGGGCGCCATGCTGCTGACCTGGAACAATCTCGCCTACTACCAGCGCCTGATGCAGGATTTGCGCGACGCGATCGAGGCCAGCGCCTTCGCCGACCGCGCGGCCGCAATTTCGGAAGGCTGGGCGCGGGGCGATCTGCCGCCGATTTGAACCGCGCAGCCTTTCATTTTCCCGATTCCTCTTCCATCTAGGCGGGCAGGAAAAACCGAGGGATTCGCAATGCGGCTTTTCGGCCTCAGAAACGCGGCTTTGGGTCTGGCGCTGATCGCGGGCTTAAGCGTCACCGGCATCGCGGCAGCGCAGGACAGCGGCAATGTTCTCGGCGACATCATGCGCGAGTTGCTGCGTGGTTCCGAGGACGCGCCGACCGCGCCTGTCACGCCCGCCGAGCCGCAAAAGCGCGTTCCTTTCGGTCGGGAGGACATGCAGCTCTCCTTCGCGCCGCTGGTGAAGGCGACCACGCCCGCCGTCGTCAACGTCTATGCGACGCAGAAGCCCAAGGAATCGCTCTCGCCCTTCGCCGGCGATCCTTTCTTCGAGCAGTTCTTTGGCCGCCAGCTGCCGCCGCGCGCGCAATCCTCGCTTGGTTCGGGCGTCATCGTGGACCCCAGCGGGCTGGTGGTCACTAACAATCACGTCATCGCCAATGCAGACGAGATGAAGGTCGCGCTTTCCGACGGGCGCGAATTCCAGAGCAAGGTTCTGCTGAAGGACGAGTCGCTCGATATCGCGGTACTCAAGATCGACGCGCCGGAGCCGTTCCCGGTCGTCCCCATCGGCGATTCCGATGCGCTCGAGGTCGGCGATCTCGTGCTCGCCATCGGCAATCCGTTCGGCGTCGGACAGACGACCACCAGCGGCATCGTCTCGGCGCTGGCCCGCTCGCACATCGGCGTGTCGGATTTCGGCTTCTTCATCCAGACTGACGCCGCCATCAATCCCGGCAATTCGGGCGGCGCGCTGATCAATATGGGCGGCCAGCTCATCGGCATCAACACGGCCATCTACAGCCGCAGCGGCGGCTCCATCGGCATCGGCTTCGCCATTCCGTCGAACATGGTTCGCGCCGTCGTGGAATCGGCGAAGAACGGCAATGATTTCTTCGAGCGTCCCTATATCGGCGCGACCTTCGAGCCGGTGACGGCGCAGATCGCCGAGGCGCTCGGCATGATGAGCCCGAGCGGCGCGCTGGTCGCCTCGGTCGATGACGGCGGTCCGGCGGCGAAGGGCGGGCTGAAGGCGGGCGACGTCGTGCTGTCCATGAACGGCACCACCATCGAGCATGTGGATGCGCTCGGCTATCGCCTTGCGACGCAGCCGGTCGGAGCCACGGCCATGCTGGCGGTACTGAGCGGCGGCAAGCAGAAAGAGGTCGATGTGGTGCTCATCCGCGCACCGGTCGGGCAGTCCAGCGCCGAGGTGACGATCGAGGGCGACAATCCGTTCGCCGGCGCCAAGGTGGCGGCGCTGTCGCCCCGCGTGGCGCAGAGGCTGCGTGTGCGTGCGGAAGGCAAGGGCGTCGCGCTGGTCGATATCGACCCTGCTTCGCCGGCCGCGCAGTTCGGCTTCCGGCCGCGCGACATCATCCGCGAGGTGAACGGGGTGGAGATCGATACGCCGGAGAAATTGCAGGAGGCCGCGTCGGCCGATCAGCGCTGGTGGCGCTTTACCGTGGAGCGCAACGGCCGCCTGATAAAGCAGATGTTGCGTTACTGAGCGGCCGGCACGATATAGATCGCGACGCCGTCATCCTCGGGCTTGTCCCGAGGATCTACAGCCTTGCGAAAGGAAGCTATGGCCGGCTTTCTTCACACGAGTGTTGGCAGATCCTCGGGACAAGCCCGAGGATGACGGTGTGACCGGACTCAACGACAAAGATTTTTATGGCCGATCTGTTCACCGTCGATGAACCGAAGAAAGCGCCGACCGGAAGGCCGCTGGCCGACCGGTTGCGCCCGCGCACGCTGTCGGAGGTCGTCGGGCAGGAGCATCTGACCGGCGAAGATGGCGCCCTGACGCGGCTGATCGCTTCCGGCTCGCTCGGCTCGATGATTTTCTGGGGGCCGCCCGGCACCGGAAAGACCACGGTCGCGCGCCTGCTGGCCGGCGAAACCGATCTGGCCTTCGAGCAGATTTCGGCGATCTTCTCCGGCGTCGCCGACCTCAAGAAAGTGTTCGAGGCGGCCAAGCTCAGGCGCGCCAACGGCCGGCAGACGCTGCTGTTCGTGGACGAGATCCACCGCTTCAATCGCGCCCAGCAGGATTCCTTCCTGCCGGTGATGGAAGACGGAACGGTTGTTCTGGTCGGCGCGACGACCGAAAATCCGTCCTTCGAGCTCAATGCCGCCCTTCTGTCTCGGGCGCGCGTTCTCGTCTTTCACGCGCTCGACGAGGCTAGCATCCTGAAACTTCTTTCGCGTGCGGAGGAGATCGAGGGCAGGCCGTTGCCGCTGGACGAGGAGGCGAGGGCGGTCCTGCTGCGCATGGCGGACGGCGACGGCCGTGCTTCGCTCACGCTTGCGGAGGAGGTCTGGCGTGCCGCGCGTCCCGGCGAGATTTTCGACGCCGAGGGGTTGCAGCACGTCGTGCAGCGCCGCGCGCCAGTCTACGACAAGAGCCAGGACGGCCACTACAATCTGATCTCGGCCCTGCACAAATCCGTTCGCGGTTCCGACCCCGACGCGGCACTCTACTATCTCGCCCGCATGTTCGACGCCGGCGAGGACCCGCTCTATCTCGGCCGCCGGTTGGTCCGCATGGCGGTGGAGGATATCGGGCTTGCCGATCCGCAGGCGCTCGTCATCGCCAACGCAGCCAAGGACGCCTACGACTATCTCGGCTCGCCGGAAGGCGAACTCGCCTTCGCGCAGGCCTGCGTCTATCTCGCCACCGCGCCGAAATCGAACGCCGTCTACACGGCGTTCAAGGCCGCGACTTCCGCCGCCAAGGAACATGGGTCCTTGCTGCCGCCCAAGCATATCCTCAACGCGCCGACGAAACTGATGAAATCGGAAAGCTACGGCGCGGGCTATCGCTACGACCACGACGAGCCGGACGCGTTTTCCGGTCAGGATTACTTTCCGGAGAAGATGGGCCGCCGCACCTTCTACGATCCGCCGGATCGCGGCTTCGAACGCGAAATCCGCAAGCGGCTGGACTATTGGTCAAAACTGCGCCGCGAGCGGAATAGCTGAACTGGCTGGATTTTTGCCTCGTCAGGCGCATTGACGCTGCGCGGCGAAGACATAGAACGGCAAGCATGTGGAACATCGCCCTCGTCGCCGTCGGTGGCGCCATCGGTGCCTCGATCCGGCATCTTGCCAACGGACTTGCCCTCAGGCTGGTCGGCTCTTCTTTTCCGTGGGGTACGATGGCGATAAACATCGTCGGTTCGCTCATCATGGGTGTGTTCATCGAAGTGCTGGCGCGGCGCTTCAACGCATCGAACGAACTGCGCCTGTTCGTGGCGACGGGCATTTTAGGCGGATTCACCACGTTCTCCGCCTTTTCGCTGGATTTCGCCGTGCTTTGGGAGCGCGGCGCTCTGGCTTCGGCGCTTGGCTATGCTCTCGCCAGCGTGATCGGGTCGATACTTACGCTTTTCCTCGGCCTGTGGCTCGCCCGCAGCTTCGCCTGATGTTATTGCCCCGCCTCTGATAGGACAGTGACATGGCAGGCGTCGAACAGATCAAGGTCGAGGAAGGCGAGGCGGGCATGCGCCTCGACCGCTGGTTCAAGGTGCATTATCCAGGCCTCGGCTTTGGCCATTTGCAGAAGCTCCTGCGCTCCGGCCAGATCCGTGTCGACGGTGCGCGCGCGAAATCGGATACCCGTGTCGAGCCGGGCCAGGCCGTCCGCGTTCCGCCGCTGGATGTCGACCGCAAGGGCGCCGGCGCCGATCTCACGGTGAACACCATTCGCGGCACCGGCGACGGTGATCTCCTGTCGAAGATGCTGCTGCACGAGGACCCCAAGGTTTTCGTCTTCAACAAGCCTTCCGGTCTGGCGGTGCAGGGCGGTTCCGGTGTTACGCGCAATGTCGACGACATGCTGGAAGCGTGGCGCAACAAGAAGGGCGAGAAGCCGCGCCTTGTGCATCGCCTCGACCGGGACACGTCCGGCGTTCTGGTCATTGCAAGGACGCGGCTAGCGGCGATGAAGCTTTCCGAAGCGTTCCGGGCGCGCGAGACGAAGAAAACGTACTGGGCGCTGGTCAAGGGCGTGCCGCGCAAGCGCGAGGACAAGATCTCGACCTGGCTGATCAAGGAGCAGACCGCCGACGGCGACCGCATGCGTGTCGCAAGGCACGGCGAGGAAGGAGCCGATCACGCCGTCTCGTTCTATCGCGTGATCGAACAGGCCGGCCAGAATCTCGCCTGGCTGGAGATGGAACCGTATACCGGCCGCACGCACCAGTTGCGCGTTCACGCGGCCCATATCGGTCATCCGATCATCGGCGATCCGAAATATTTCGAGGCCGATACCAACTGGGAGTTCCCCGGCGGTCTCCAGAATCGCCTGCATCTGCATGCGAGGCGGATCGTCATCCCGCATCCGGACGGCGGGGTCGTGGACGTCACGGCTCCCTTGCCGCCGCATATGCGCCAGAGCTGGAATCTGCTCGGCTTCGACGAAGCGGCGGCCGGCGGGGAGAACTAGCGTTGCCGCGACCCGTTGCAATTTTCGGTGCTATTGCCCGCCACTCCGCGAGACGGCGCTCATGACGTCGCTCGGGATTGAACGTCGGCAATCGATCGATATCGCCGCCGCCGCCATCATGCTCGGCCTCACCTTCTCATGGGGGCTGAACGGCGTCGCGGCCAAGCTTACGAACACGGGCTATGATCCCGTTTTCGCCGTGCTCGCCCGGTCCGCGCTGGCCAGCGTGCTCATCTTTTTCTGGTGCCGTCTCCGTGGAATCCCGCTTTTCGAGCGGGACGGCACGCTGGTGGCCGGCATCGTCGCGGGCGTGCTGTTCGGGGCGGAGTTCGCGCTGATGTTCATCGGCCTGGATTTCACGAGCGTCGCACGCGGAACGCTGCTGATAAACACCATGCCCTTCTGGGTGCTGATCGGCGGTCACTTCCTGCTTGGCGAGCATATGTCGGCGCGCAAATTCGCCGGCCTCGCTTTCGCCTTCGTCGGTGTCGCGCTCGTCTTCTCCGACAAGCTCAGCCTGCCGACGCCCGATGCGATTGTCGGAGATGTGCTGAACTTCCTTGCCGGCATACTGTGGGCGGCCACGACGCTGGTCATCCGCCGGAGCCGTCTGCAGTTCGTCAGCGCGGAAAAGGTTCTGCTGTATCAACTGGTGGTTTCCGCGATCGTGATGGTGCCGTTGCTCGCTCTTGCGGGCCCGCCGGTGCGCGACGGCAACTGGCTCGCAACCGGCGCAATGCTGTTCCAGGCGTTTTATGTTGTCGGGTTCACCTATGTCGTGTGGTTCTGGCTGATGGGCCGGTATCCGGCATCAGGCCTGACGAGCTTTGCCTTTCTTTCGCCGGTTTTTGGCGTGCTGTGCGGAGCGCTGCTTCTTGATGAGCCGCTTTCGTGGCGCATATTCGCGGCTCTGCTCATGGTTGTCGTGGGTCTCATCATCGTCAACCGGCCAGCGCGCCAGAAGGCCTGAAGCATTCCGGGAGATTTCGATGCGCGACATTCTCAGCGATCTCGAACAGGGCAAGCTTCTTTCCGACCCCGACCCTGCCCGGCGCGCGCAGATCCAGATGAAGGCTCCGGCCGTCAAGCGATTCTACAATGACGTTTCGGTCGCCGAAACGCCGGAAGGGTTCGCGGTCCATCTCGACGGCCGGCCGGTGCGGACGCCGGCGCGCGTGGTCATGATCATGCCGACCAGAGCGGCCGCCGAGCTCGTGGCCGCGGAATTCGCCGCGCAAGAGGAGCATTTCAACCCGGCTTCAATGCCGGTCATGCGCCTCGTCAACACCGCGATCGACGGCGTTGCGTCGGACCCGCAGGCCGTTCTGGAGGACATCCAGCGCTTCGCGGCCAGCGATATGCTGTTTTACCGCGCCGATTCTCCCGAACGGCTGGTGCAGCGCCAGGCCGACACATGGGACCCGATACTCGATTGGGCGCGCGAAGTGCTGGGCGCGCGTTTCATTCTTTCCGATGGCGTCATACATGTCGAGCAGCCGCGCGAGTCCATCGCGGCGGTCGGCCGCCATCTCAAGGAACGGGGCAATCCGCTGCTGCTCGCTGCCCTGCATGTCATGACGACGCTGACCGGCTCAGCCCTGATCGCGCTTGCTATCGAGCATGGCGAGATCAACGCGGAGCAGGGCTGGACGGCGGCCCATGTCGACGAGGACTGGAACATCGAGCAGTGGGGCGAGGATTTCGAGGCTGCGGCGCGCCGGGCCTCGCGCAAGGCCGAAATGATGTCCGCCGTCAATCTGATCGAAGCCCTGAAAGCCTGATACGTCGCAGCGACCGCTCAACCGGACTTGGCGCTCCGCAGGCGGTATTCCAGCAGCCGGAACAGTCGCTTTTCGAAGCCGTCGCTTTCCACCCGGTCGAAGCGCTGCTGTTCGCGCTCATGCTTGTCGAGAATGCGTTTTGTCACCGTCGACGCGCGATCCGTCACCTTCTGGCAGGTACGGAGGCTTCCTATGGCCATCAGCGCCTTTTCCAGCTCGCGTCCATGATTCTTGGCGATGATGACATGCGCCTCCTCATGCCGCTTGATGTCCGCGGCCAGCGTCGACCAGATGAAGCGCGTCTCGCTGCTCGCTTTTCGCCCCGGCTTCCATCGCGGCAGGATCACCTTGGCGGTGATGGTGACGCGTGCGGTTTCGAGGGTGCAGCGGTTTTTCTGCTGCCTCCAGCTCAGCTTTGTCTTGAATTCCATGCGCGTCGCACCCGGGTGGCGTTGACCGGTGGTGCCGACATTGGGACCGCGCCGCTCAAGCTCGCGCTCGATGTCTTCCAGCGTGCTTCCGCCGATGGAGAAATAGCTGTAGCTCTTCCTGAGATCGGCAGCCCTTGCCGGCGCCATGGCGACGAATACAGACAGCAAGGCCAGCGCGGCTGATTTCATGAACCTTGCTCCTGCATATCCTTGCTTTGGCCACCGCAACGCGCAATGACGAAAAACCACTGCGGCGCGGTACATCCCGACGACACTCTATCCATGCGAATAGTTTCGAAACAATGGCATCTGGCGCACGGACGCGCGCTCGAACTCGGTCCGACGGCGCGGATCATGGGCGTATTGAACGTCACGCCGGACAGTTTTTCCGATGGCGGACGTTTCGACAGGCTCGATGACGCCGTCGCGCAGGCCGAGCGGATGATCGAGGAAGGCGCCGACATTGTCGATATCGGCGGCGAGACGACGAAGCCGGGCGCTGTTTCCGTCAGCGCGTCCGAGGAGCAGGCCCGGGTCCTGCCGATCATCGAAACCTTGGCGGCGCGCACCCCGGCGCTGATCTCGATCGACACCTATCGCGCGGAGACGGCTCGCCTTGCCGTCGAGGCGGGCGCGCATATCGTCAACGATGTCTGGGGCTTGCAACGCGAACCTCATATAGCGGAGGTGGCCGCGGCAACCGGTGCCGGGCTAGTCGTCATGCATACGGGGCGAGAGCGGGTTGTCGATCCTGACGTGATCGCCGACCAGAAGACCTTTCTCGGAAAATCGCTCGAGATCGCCGCGTCGGCCGGCGTTCCGCCTCAAAGGATCGTGCTCGATCCCGGTTTCGGCTTCGCCAAGGAGACGATGGAGATCAATCTCGATCTGATGGCGCGTTTCGAGGAACTGCACGCGCTCGGCTTCCCGCTGCTCGTCGGAACATCGCGGAAACGCTTCATCGGCGGGCTGACGGGCAGGGCGTCTGACGACCGCGACGTCGCCACGGCCGCGACGAGCGCCATATTGCGCCTCAAGGGCGCCGCCATTTTCCGTGTCCACAATGTCGCATTCAGCAGGGACGCGCTCGTCTTTGCCGATGCTATGCTTGCCCGGCAAGGGCACCAACAGGATCGCTGACGCGTGACATATCTCATCCGCCTGAAGAACTGCGCCTTCTTCGCGCGCCATGGCGTCCACGACGAGGAGGAGGCGCTCGGGCAGCGTTTTTACGTGGATGCGGTCCTTGCTGTCGATCCGGGCGACGCGCTGGAGAGCGACAGCATCGACGGCACGGTCGATTACGGAGTCGCCTTCGGCGTGATCGAGAAGATCGTCACCGGCGAGCGCCGCTTCCTCATCGAGGCGCTGGCGCTGGCTGTCGCCAAGGCGCTCATCGCGCGCTATCCGCAGATCAGGCGCGCCGAAATCACGGTGCGCAAGCCGAATGCGCCGGTCGCCGGTGTGCTCGACCATGTCGAGGTGACCGTTGTCTGGCCGGGTTGAGGTGCGCGCCTTTCTCGGCCTCGGAGGCAATCTCGGCGATCCGGCGGCGTCCATGGCTTCCGCCCTGAAGATGATCGACCGGGACGCCGCGACGCGTGTCGTCGCGGTATCGTCGCTTTACCGCACGCCGCCCTGGGGCAAGACCGACCAGCCGGATTTCCTCAACTGCGCCGCCGAGATCGCGACCGGCCGCGATCCGCGCGAATTGCTGGACCTGTGCCTCGCGACCGAGCAGGCGCTGAAACGGGTCCGCGCCGAGCGCTGGGGTCCGCGCATCGTCGATCTCGATGTGCTGGTCTACGGCGATGCGACCATCGAGCAACCCGGCCTGGCCATACCGCATCCACGCATGCTGGAGCGCGCCTTCGTCATGGTGCCGCTGGCCGAAATCGCCCCGACGCTCACGCTGTCGGGCCGCAGCGTCGCCGATCACGCCGCCGCTCTCGATGTCGAAGGCATCACACGGCTGGAAACGCCCGCCGCGTGGTGGCGCGGATAGGCGTTGGGATTTCAGCCGGCGAAGCCGCCCTCGTCGAGAAACGCCTGTTCATCCGGTGTCGTCTCGCGGCCCAATATGCGGTTGCGGTGCGGAAAGCGGCCGAAACGCCTGACGATGTCGTGATGCCCGACGGCATGCTTCAGGAATTCGCCGCCGAGCGGTTCATTGAGCTGCACCGCGAGTTCCTGATCCGTCAGGTCTTCGGAATGCGAGAACGGCAGATAGAAGAACACGCGGGCGGACGCTTCGATCTTCTGGTCATGCCCCGCGGCGAGCGCCTTGCGTGCGAAATAGCGGGCAAGGGGATCCGTGGCGTACATGTGGCCGGTGCCGCGAAAGCTGTTGCGGGGAAACTGGTCGAGCAGGATCATCAGCGCGAAGGCGCTTTCGAAATGCTCGATCCAGTCGTCGTGCTCGCGGCGGGCAGCGGCGAAATGCTGGTCGAGAAAGCGCGCCTTGAATTCGGCGTCGAACGCCTCGTCCTTCGCGAACCATGCCTCGAAGCCCGCGTCCAGCCAGAAGCTGGCGCAGGCCTTGGCTTTCGGATCGGGTGATCCCGTCACGGCGTCCTCCTATCCTGCATTGTCTTCGGCGAGGTCGTTCGGCTGCCGGCCCAGGGCGTCCTGCGTCTCTTCGTTCATGGCGCGGCCTGGCCGCTTCGGTGGCGTCAGCGGCGTCGGAACCGGCATGTTGCCCTTGAAGTATCCGCGGCCGGCCTGCAGGCCGCCTGTCATCTGGGCTTCCAGCCGCGCGCTGTCGCGTCGACGGACATCGGCGATCACGTCCGCCGCTTCCTCTTCGTCGATGCCGAGCGTTTCAAGCACCGCCTGACCGAAGGACAGCGCGGATTCGAATGTCTCGCGGACCTGATAATCGACGCCGATATTGATCAGGTCCAGCGCGATGCCGCGGTCGAACGCCCGCGCCATGATCTTGGCCAGCGGAAACTCCGATTTCAGGACTTCGGCGATCCGCACCGCCGTCTCGCCCTTGTCGACGCAGATCAGGACGGCCTGGGCGCGTCCGGCACCCGCCGCATGCAGTATGTCCGGCCGCGTGCCGTCGCCATAATAGACCTTGAAGCCGAAACTGGCGGCCGCCTGGATCATCTCGACGTCATTGTCGATGATCGAGACGTCGACGCCGCGCAGAAGCAGCGGCTGGCTGGCGATCTGACCGAATCGGCCGAAGCCGATGACAAGCACGCTTCCTTGCAGCCCGTTCGCCGCCTCGACGCCGTCGAGCGACACCTCCTCGCGCTTCGGCAGGAGACGGCGCATCCCGATGATCGCCAGCGGCGTCAGCACCATGGAGATGATGATGATCGCCGTGAGCGTGGCGTTCTCCTCGCCGTTTATGATGCCGACGGCCATTGCCGACGAATAGAGGACGAAGGCGAACTCGCCGCCTTGCGCCATGATAACGGCGCGCTCCAGCGCTTCGGCGTGCCCGCTCTTCAGGAGGCGCGCGACGAGATAGATGCCGAGGGCCTTCACCACCATGTAGACGATCACGAAGGCGGCGATGAGCTGCCAGTTCGCCGCGACCACGGTCAGATCGAGCGACATGCCCACGGCCATGAAGAAGAGACCGAGGAGGATGCCGCGGAACGGTTCTATGTCGGCCTCGAGCTGGTGGCGGAAGGTCGATTCGGACAGCAGCACGCCGGCGAGGAAAGCGCCCATCGCCATGGACAATCCGCTGGACTGCATGACGAGCGCGGCGCCCAGCACCACAAGCAGCGCCGCCGCCGTCATGACCTCGCGCGCATGCGCGTCCGCCAGAATGCGGAAAAGCGGGTTGAGCAGGTAGAGACCGGCGACCACCAGCGCGACGATCGCGGCAAGCCCGATCCCGACGTCGACGAAGCGCTCGGCGAGGCTGGTCTCCACAGCCCCCGGCGCGAGGAAGGCCACCAGCGCCAGCAACGGCACGATGGCCAGATCCTCCAGAAGAAGGATGGAGACGATCCGCTGTCCTTTCGGTTCGGCGATTTCGCCGCGCTCCTCGAGCACCTGCATGACGACGGCGGTCGACGTCAGCACGAAGCCGGCGGCGGCGACGAAAGACGCGGCGATCGGAAAACCGGCGGCGAATCCCACGGCGGTCAGCAGCAGGGCGCAGAGCCCGACCTGAAAGATGCCCAGCCCGAAGATCTCGCCCCTCAGGTTCCAGAGCCGGCTCGGCCGCATCTCCAGCCCGATGATGAAAAGAAACATGACGACGCCGAGTTCGGCGACGTGCAGGATTGCGGCAGGGTCCGAGAATACGCCGAGCCCGAACGGGCCGATGACGAGACCGGCGGCAAGATAGCCGAGTATCGAGCCGAGCCCGAGACGCTTGAAGATGGGGACCGAAATCACGCCGGCGCCGAGCAGGGCGACGACGCTGATCAGTTCGCTATTCGCTGCTTCCGCCGCCATGCGTGGCCCGTTCCCGGTCAGAGTGAGTTCATACGCGGCAAGGGCGCATGCACGTCAACATAATGAACGTTCGGCGGAATCCAACCTGCAACAGACGCGCTTGTCGGCGCGATGACGAGAGAATGGCTGTGATGAGAGGAAAAGCGCGGCTTGGCCGGCACGATGCCTGCCGGATCGCGACGTCAGTCGATGGAGCCGACCGTCGCGCCGTCGACACGCCTGAGGTTCACGCCGATCACCGGCACCAGCTTCTTGTCGACCTTGACCGACACGGTGACGTTCATCGTGTTGTCGTCGGGTATGCGCGCCTGCATGACGCCGTCGAGCTGTGCGCGGTTGACCGCGAGGATGACTTTCTTTTCGTCGACGACGTTGCCCGAGACGATGTCGAGGCCCTTGCCGGCGGCGCCGTCCATGAACTTGCCCTTGTAGTTGCGGCCGTTGTGTTCGAACGACGCTGACATCTTCTGCGTGAACACGCCGACACGGCAGTCGCCGTCGAGCGACATGCCGGCCTTGCCGGATTTCGCCGAACCGGTGAAGTTGCACACGAATTTCGTACCCTTGTATTTGCCCGCGACGATCTCCCCGGGGCCGGTCCATGTGCCGGAAACGTTGCGGAAAAACGCTCCGTCGCGGTCTCCCGCGGACGCCGGAACGGAGAACGCCGCGGCAGCGGCCAGCGATAGACAGGCAAACGACAGGGCACGCTTCATCGGGACTTTCCGCAGGCAGAGAAGGCTGAACTGATCGACCCGAACCATGCCCAAGAATGGTTAACGGTTTCTTCGACCGGGAGCCAGACGCCCGCTGGATAGCCTTGCAGCCGAAGCCGCGAAATCCCTGCGGCGCTTACTTTTCCTGCGTTTTCCGCGCCGTGAAAGTGGTCAGCGCCGAAAGGAAATCGCCGAGGCCCGGACGTTTCGTGGCCGCGAAGGGAAGCGGGCGTGCGGTCTCCATGGCGGCGACGCCGATTCGCGCCGTCATCATGCCGTTGATGACGCCCTCTCCGAGCTTGGCCGAAAGCCGCGCGGCCAGGCCGTGGCCGACCAGTTGCTGCACGATGCTGTCGCCGGCCGCGATCGAGCCGGTGACCGCGAGATGGGCGAGCACGTCGCGGGTAAGGCGAATGAAGCCGAGCGTGCCCGGCCGGCCGCCATAGAGCTGCGACAGCCGGCGGATAAGCCGGCCCGATTCGAATACGACATAGGCGATGTCGACCAGCGAGAGCGGGCTGACCGCCGTGACCAGAGAAACACGCTTGGCGGCGTCGAGCACCAGCGTCTTGGCCTGTATGTCCAGCGGCAGGAGAAGCTCGGTTTCCGCGAGCCGCACCAGATTCGCGCCGTCGATGATATCGCCGCGCAAGTCTTCGAGGGCGCGTCGGCCGGCGGCGGTTTCCGGTCGCGTGGCGAGCAAGGCGATAAGTTCGTCGGTGACGGATCGCGCGGCCTTGGGATCGTCGCGAAGGATTGCGTCGGCGCCGCGCTGGCGCAGTTTCTCGACGGAGGCGAGGCGGAACAGGGCCAGCATTTCGCGCGCAAGGATGATGACGAGCGACAATGCAACCGCCGCCGCCGCCGCAACGCCGACCCAGCCAAGCCAGTCCGCGCGGCTGAAAAGGTCGCGGATGAGCTGATCCGTCCAGAGGCCGAGCGCCAGTGTCAGCAGAGCGCCGAGCGCGCTCCAGAAAATAGCCGCGAGCCGCGAGCGGCGGCGCGGCGCGACAGGCAGCGGCGGTTGGTCGGCGGCTTGCGCTTCGACGTCGAACACGTCGATCTCGGCAGGCACGACGACCGCGGTATCGGGTCGGGCGGCGCGCGGCTTGCGCACCTGCGGTTCCGACGGACGCTCGGCTTCCGGCACCGGTTCGGTTTCGGTTGTTATGCGGAAGGATGCGGGTTTGCGTGGCGTCGTCATGCCAGGCGGTCTCCGAGCAGGAACTGCAACGCCCGGTCGAGGCGGATATGCGGCAGCGATAGCGTCACCCCCTCGGTGGAGCGTTCCAGTTTCGGCGGCCGGAAACGGACGAAGCGCAGCGCAAGCTCCCCCGGCGCCGCCTTCAGCGCCGTTTCGGGCGAGACTGGCAGGTCGCCGGGAAACACCGCCGTCTCGGTCTTGCCGTCAAAGGTCTCGTCGCCGATCGTTTCGCCCTTGAGCGGCGTGCCGATGATGACCGGCAGCGTCTCCCGTCCGTGCTTCACCGTGCCCTCGCGCGTGGCGCGCACGGCCGCCATGGCGAGGACCTCGACCTCGGCGCCGGAGAAATCGGCGCGTTTGATGGCGCGGTCGGCAAGCCGCCGGACGATGGTCTGCAGCCGGTCGTGACTTTCATGATGCAGGTGGTCGGCCTTGGTCGCGGCGATGAGGATGCGGTCGATGCGCCGCGAGAACCAGTCGGTTAGGAAGCTGCCGCGTCCCGGCCGGAAGCAGGCAAGGATCTCCGTCAGCGCGCGTTCGAGATCGGCCACCGCGTCCGAACCGGCATTGAGCGATTGCATGGCATCGACGAGCACGATCTGGCGGTCGAGCCGCGTCACATGCTCGCGGAAAAACGGCTTCACCACATGCGACTTGTAGGCTTCGTAGCGGCGCTCCATCATCGCGTGCAGCGATCCGGAACGTGCGCGCTTGTCAGCGAGATCGGGCAGGGGCGCGAATGTCAGCGCCGGAGACCCTTCGAGATCGCCCGGCATCAGGAAACGGCCCGGCGGCAGCGTGGAAAGCGCGCGCTCGTCATCCTTGCAAGCCTTGAGATAGGCCGAAAAGGTCTCGGCGAGCCTGCGTGCCGTCATCTCGTCGGCATTGGCGTCGGGATCGACGGATTGCGCCGTTGCACGCCACGTCTCGGCAAGGTCATGACGGTTCGCGAGTTCCGCCAGTTCGAAGGACTCCATCGAGAATTGCCGGTAGGATTTGCCGAGCAGAGGCAGGTCGAGCAGCCACTCCCCGGGATAGTCGACAATGTCGACCGAGAGTTTTCCGGCGGAGAACATGCGGTTCCAGCCGGAAGCCGACTCGTATTCGATGGTGAGGCGCAGTTCGGAGATCGCGCGCGTCGAATCCGGCCAGACGCGCGACTTGATCAGCGCCTGGACGTGGTCTTCGTATTGGAACCGCGGCACCGCGTCGTCCGGCTGCTCCTCCAGGTAGGCGCGGCTTATGCGTCCCGACTTCTGAGCCTCGAACAACGGCAGGCGGCCGCCATGCAGGATGTTGTGGACCAGCGCGGATATGAAAACGGTCTTTCCCGCCCGTGACAATCCGGTGACCCCCAGGCGGATCGATGGCGCGAACAGACTTCCCGTCCGCTCCGACAGCGTATCGAGCGCGATCAGCGCCTCGTCGGCAATGGTGGTGAGTGAGGCCAATCGCTGCTCCATCCGCAACAGCGATATAGGGGTGAAAGCGGGAATTTGAAATGCGGGCGCGCCGCCTCAAATGTTTCCGGGGTGGAGGAATGCGTCGAGCCAGCCTTTGCCCGGCGCGACCTGCGAAAGTGGCCCGTCGAACCGGATGACCGCCAGCCCGGCTGTGGGGAAGCCGCCTGCGAGCACGCCGAGCGCATTCATGTCGCCGCCACCCGGGAGCGCCGTGCCCAGATCCTCCATCATCGGATTGTGGCCGACCAGAAGCACGCTCTCGGCCGCGCCGACCGTGCGTATCGCGTCGAGATATCCGCCTGCATCGGTGCTGTAGAGTGTTTCGGAATAGGCAACGTTTTCGGCCTTCAGGGAAATGGCCACCCCTTCCAGCGTCTCGCGGGCTCTCAGCGCGGCCGAGCAGAAGATCAGTGCGGGCTTGTATCCATCCCTGGCCATCGCCGCGCCCATGGCGCGCGCATCGCGACGGCCCGTCTCGTCCAGCGGGCGGTCGTAGTCGCGCATCCCGGGCAGCGCCCACCCGGCTTTCGCGTGTCGAAGCAGAAACACCCGGCTCAAAATCAATGGCTCCCGTGCCTGCGGTCCAAACCTTCCGCAATTGCTTTAGCGGCAGGCGCGGTGGTGTGCAATTGCCTTGGTTCTCGGCAGGTTGCGGCACCGTTATGACAAAAGATTCAGCAGTTTATACCGCAGCGTTGCATAAGGATCACGACACCTCATGCGGCGTTAACATTCCGATGATCGGCGCGCGATAAATCTTGTTTCGACAATCTTGCCCGAATATATAGGCGCCGAAATGACGGGTCTTGGGATGAGTCGAATGAGTGCGCTCGTGGAAGCAGACTATACGCCGTCCGAAGAGGAGCCGTTCATGAACGAACGGCAGAAATCCTACTTCAGAGCCAAGTTGATCGCCTGGAAGAACGATATCCTGCGTGAAGCACGCGAAACGCTGGAAATCCTGCAACAGGAAAATGCCAACCACCCCGATCTCGCCGATCGCGCCTCCTCGGAGACCGATCGCGCCATCGAATTGCGGGCGCGAGACCGGCAGCGCAAGCTGATCTCCAAGATCGACGCAGCGTTGCAGCGCATCGACGAAGGCACCTACGGCTATTGCGAGGAGACTGGCGAACCGATTTCGCTGAAGCGCCTCGACGCCCGGCCGATCGCGACCTTGTCAATCGAAGCGCAGGAGCGCCACGAGCGCAGGGAAAAGGTCTATCGCGAAGACTGATCGGTTTTCGCCGGGGTACGGCGGAATCGTCAGGCCTGACTTTTACTTCTTTCCGCCGGACAGCTCGCCGAGAAGACGCGTCATCTCTTCCTCCAGCGAGGCCTCGGGCCGTTTCGCGGTTTTGTCGCGTTCGTTGTCGAGGGAGACTTCAAGCTCATGGAGCAGCGTTTCGTCTATGTCGTCCACGGCGGGCTTTGCCGCCGGCGGCGCGGGACGGGGCGCAGCTCCGGAAGGCAGCGGCGCGGCCTGACGCGGGATGGAGCGGATCTCGGAGGTCGGTTCGTGCGGCCGCTGGGTGACGGGCTGCGCGACGGGACGTGACGCCGGAGCACCGCTTTGGGCGGGGCGCGGAGCGGTTCCGGCGGCGGGAGGCGGCGCATCCGCGGGCCTTGGCCGCTGCGCGGCCGTCTGATTCGCTCCTTCCGGGGGCGCGGGACGGCGCACCGGCGCGTTGAGCCTGATGTTCTGCTCGACGACGATGTCGCTGGTCCCGCCGATCAGCAGCAGGTGCTCGACATCGTCACGCCGTACGAGCACCAGCCGGCGATGACTGTCGACCGCCGTCGCGTCCATGATGGCCAGCCGGGTCTTGCGGTTGCGCCCGCCGGCGACGAAGGTGCCCGACGACGCGCGGCGGATGACCTTCACCACGATCAGAATGGCCACCAGCGCGGCGAGCGCCGCCAGCGTCCAAAGCACCGCAGGCACATATTGCGGTCCTGCAATGCTTTCCAACCATTCGAGCATAAGGCTTCCCCATACGACCGACTGAAAGAGTAGACTTTAGACGAGTGCGTCTGCAAGTTGCCAATATAGCGCGCCGTGGCAAGGGTTTTCGCCAGCTTTTTCCGTCAGGCACTTCACGCGATTCGCAGAATATGATCCAAGCGCGAGAGGGAATCGCGCTACCGGGGACGCCGAGCAGAGGGCAATGGCCAAAGAGAATCGCAGCGATTTCAACCCGGCACCGGTCGTCGACAACGTCATGCGGCCGGGCGCCATCACGCGCCTCATCATCTTCATCATCGTGCTGATCGGCGGAGCGTTCGTCTTCGGCTTCTTTCGGGACCGTTTCGGCAATCCGTTCCTGCTCGGCCTGCTCGGCGTTCTGGCGATGATCGGCGTCGGCTATCTTTTCGCCACGGCGATTGGCTTCGTGCAGATCGCGCCGCGGTCGGGCGGCGGCGATCTCTCAAAGTCTTTCGTCGACTCCATGAAACAGGGTCTCCTGGTCACCGACGGGCGCGGGCACATCATCTATGCCAACCGCGCCTATGGCGACATGACCGGCGCCGCCTCGGCGGCCGACCTGCGCCCGCTGGAAAGCATCCTGTCGGACCTGCCCGACGCGTCCGCGCTCGCTTACCGTCTGGCCAAGGGGTTGAAGGACGGCGCGGCGGGGGACGGCGAATTCCGGCTCCAGCAGTCGCTCAGGCCGGGCGGCGAAGCCGGCGCGCACTGGTACCGGGTGCATGCCCGCCGCTTCCCTTCGCCCGGTCATCGCGAGCCGTTGCAGGCCTGGCAACTGGCGGACATCTCCCACGAACGTGCCGAGCAGGAGCGGTTCTTCCTCGACCTGCAGAAGGCGATCGACCATCTCGATCACGCGCCGGCTGGTTTCTTCTCCGCCGATCCGGACGGCAAGGTCACCTATGTGAACGCCACGCTGGCCGAATGGCTCGGCATCGACCTCGCGAGCTTCAGCCCCGGCTCCATTTCGCTGCACGACATCGTCGCGGGTGACGGCATGGCGCTCGTCCGCTCGGTGAAGGCCGACCCCGGCACGACCCGCAACGCCGTCATCGACCTCGATCTTGCGACCTCCAGCGGGGAAGCGCTGCCGGTGCGCTTCATGCACCGCGTCACGGCGAGCCGCGAGGGCCAGCAGGGCGCGACGCGCACCATCGTGCTCAATCGCGCGGAGGGCGAGGACGTTTCGGCCGAACTGCGCGCGTCCGAGGTGAGATTCACGCGCTTCTTCAATTCGACGCCGATGGCCATTGCCGGGATCGACCAGCGTGGCCGCATTCTGCGCACGAATGCGCCGTTCCTGTCGCTTTTCGCCAGCGTGGTCGACCGGGATGCCGTCGACCGCCGGATAAGGCTGGACACGGTGATCCACGAGCGCGACCGGGCGGCCTTTGCGAGCGCGGTCGAGAAGGCCAAGCAGCATCAGGCGGATATTCCGCCCATCGATACGGTCCTGCCGGACAATGAGGAGCGCCATGTGCGCTTCTACGTCAACGCCGTGGTCGACGGTATCGGCGACGAGGGCGCGGAGGAGGCTGCGATCGTCTACGCGGTCGAGACGACCGAGCAGAAGGCCCTCGAAAGCCAGATGGCGCAGAGCCAGAAGATGCAGGCTGTCGGACAGCTCGCAGGCGGCATCGCGCACGATTTCAACAATGTGCTGACCGCGATCATCATGGCGTCGGATCTTCTTTTGACGAACCATCGTCCGTCAGACCCGTCCTTCCTCGACATCATGAACATCAAGCAGAACGCGAACCGCGCCGCCTCGCTCGTCCGCCAGCTGCTTGCCTTCTCGCGCCGGCAGACGCTGCGCCCGGAAGTGCTCAGCCTGACCGACGTTCTGGCGGATTTGCGGATGCTGCTGGCGCGGCTCGCGGGCAACGACATCACGCTGAAGATCGACCACGGCCGCGATCTGTGGCCCGTCCGGGCCGATCTCGGGCAGTTCGAGCAGGTCATCGTCAACCTGACGGTCAATGCGCGCGACGCGATGCCGGACGGCGGCGGGCTGACGGTGCGCACCCGGAACGTCACCGCCGCCGAATGCGCCGACTACGGCTACCGCGAACTGACGCCGGCGGATTACGTGCTCGTCGAGGTGCAGGACACCGGCACCGGCATAGAACCCGAGGTGATCAAGAAAATCTTCGAGCCGTTCTTCACCACCAAGGAAGTGGGGAAGGGCACCGGCCTCGGCCTTTCCATGGTCTACGGCATCGTCAAGCAAACGGGCGGCTTCATTTTCTGCGAATCCGAGGTCGGCGACGGAACGACGTTCCGCATCTTCCTTCCGCGCCATATTCCGGAGGTCAAGCCGGCCGATCCCGCCCTTCCGGAAGGCGGCGCGGCTGCCACCGCATCCGCCAAGCCGGCCGAGGCGAACAGGGATCTTTCCGGTTCGGCCGTGGTGCTGCTCGTCGAGGACGAGGACGCGGTTCGCATGGGCGGCATGCGCGCGCTGAGATCGCGCGGCTATACCGTGCATGAAGCATCGTCCGGCGTGGAGGCTCTGGAAATCTTCAACGAACTGGAGGGCAAAATCGACATCGTCGTCTCCGACGTCGTCATGCCTGAGATGGATGGGCCGACCTTGCTCGGCGAACTGCGGAAGCTTCAGCCGGACATCAAGTTCATCTTCGTTTCCGGCTATGCGGAAGATGCATTCGCCAAGAACCTGCCAGCCGACCAGAAGTTCGGCTTCTTGCCGAAACCGTTCTCCCTGAAGCAACTCGCCACCGTGGTGAAGGAAGTGCTGGAAGGCTGACCGACGCCACGCGGACAGACCACGCCGGTCGGCCGACCCGAAGCCGCGAAAAGAGTTATTCCTATTCGCGCCCCGGCTCTTATTGTGCGATGATGCCGCCGGGATCGCGGTTCTGGGGATTGGGATGACGCCGCATCTGGAGGCCGCGTCGGGCGACTATGCGGAAGCCGTGCTTCTTGCCGGCGACCCGGACCGCGTCGCGTTCATTGCCAAGACCATGCTTGAGAACGCCCGCTGCATCAACAGGGTGAGGGGCGCGCTCGGCTTCACGGGCTTTCATCGGGGCAATCGCGTCAGCGTGCAGACTTCCGGCATGGGGCATGGGTCGTTTGCCATCTACGCCAACGAGCTTGTGACGTTCTATGGCGTCAAAACTCTGATCCGGGTGGGCAGCTGCGGCAGCCTGACGCCCGAGATCGGACTGCGGGAAGTCGTCGTCTCGGAGAAGGCGGTCACCGATCAGGTTTCCGGTGGCAGCACCTTCGGCACCGTCGAACATGGCATCCGCGCGGATGCCGGCCTGCTGGAATTGACGCGACATCTGGCGCCCGAAATCGGATGCCCGGTTCATTGGGGCCTGACGGGCGCGAGCGACTATTACTACCATCCGCTCGGTCTCGCGCGGATGTCCGGCCTTATGGCCGACCGCGCGATCGCCATCGATATGGAAACGCATGCGCTTTATGCGCTGGGGGAGCGTCTCGGCATCCGCGCCTTGTCCATATGCACGGTCGTCGACAGCCTCGTCGCAGGCGACGCGATCGAACGCGCCGAACGGCAGGCGGTGTTCGCGCCCATGGCGCGTCTCGCGCTCGATGTCGTCGCACACGCGGCCGCCTGAGCGCCGGACAATTTCACGCCAGCCTGCATTCCGGCTAATATTACAAACAGATTGGTGAGTCGGGTTGCGCCGCTTCCGCAAGGGAGCAAGGTTGGCGCAGGCGTCGAGCGATAGAAGGAGTTCAGTTCCAAGTCGGTTCATTGCGTTGGCAGGTTTTGGGGGCACGAAACCAATGCAGGACAATATCGAGGACTGGGCCAAGCGGCGGCTGACGGAGCGCGTCGACTTGCAGACGGCAATCACCATATTGCGTGAGCGAGGCTACGACATCGATGAGATGCTCGCGGAACTGACGCGTCTTTTCTACGTCGATCTCGACGAATTCAACGAACTGGTCCAGGCGGCCTGATCGCTCTTTCGGCGGGATTGCGCGCGAAGCAGGCGTCCGGGCGGCGTCTGCTTGGACATTTTCCATTTTTCGCCGCAATTGACATACAGGCAGAATCACGGCGGGTGGACGCACGAGAACGTGATCCGAGCTGGAGAGAGGGATTGATGAAGACCAAGATTATTGCGGCCGTTGCGGCCACCGCGCTGCTGGCCGCGTGCACGACCGATCCCTATACCGGACAGCAGAAGGTGTCGAACACCGCCGGCGGCGCCGCGATTGGTGCGGGGCTCGGCGCTTTGGCCGGCATCGCGCTCGGCGGCGGCAACGACCGCCGCAATGCGCTGATCGGCGCGGGCGTCGGCGCTCTGGCCGGCGGCGCGATCGGCAACTACATGGACCGCCAGGAGGCCGAGCTGCGCGCCCAGCTTCAGGGGACGGGCGTCAGCGTGACGCGCAACGGCAACCAGATCATCCTGAACATGCCTTCGAACATCACCTTCGCGACCGATCAGGACCAGGTGATCTCCAGCTTCTATCCGACGCTGAACTCCGTCGCGCTGGTCATCAAGAAGTTCAACCAGACCATCGTCGACGTCTACGGCCACACCGATTCGACCGGCAGCGACCAGCACAATCAGGATCTGTCGGAGCGCCGCGCCATGTCGGTCGCCAACTACCTCTACAATCAGGGCATCGACGGTCGCCGCTTCGCTGTGCAGGGCTACGGCGAATCCCGCCCGATCGCGTCGAACAGCACGCCTGACGGCCGCGCCGCCAACCGCCGCGTCGAAATCCAGCTTTCGCCGTTGTCGTAACCTGTGAAACTTAGAGCTCGCGGGCGATCCGCGCCGCGAGCCGGGCGTTGTTCTCAACCAGCGCGATGTTGGTCTTGAGGCTGGCGCCGCTGGTGATCTCGAGAAGTTTGGCGAGGAGGAAGGGCGTGACCTCCTTGCCGCCGATCTTCTGATCGACCGCCGCCTGCTGAGCCGTCTCGATATATCCGGCCATGATTTCGGCAGGTATTTCCGATTCCGCCGGAACGGGATTGCCGACGAGCATCCCCCCGCCCAGCCTCAGAGCCTGCCGCGTCACGAAGAAGCGCGCGATCCGCTTCGGATCGTCTAGCCGCAGCGGCGCCTTGTGGGGCGACTGCCGCGACCAGAAGGCCGGCATCACGTCCGACCCGAACACGACCACGGGAACGCCGCGCGTCTCCAGCACCTCCAGCGTCTTCTCGATGTCGAGTATGGCCTTCGCGCCTGCCGAGACCACGATAACGGGTGTGCGCGCCAGTTCGTCAAGGTCGGCGGAGATGTCGAAGCTGGTCTCTGCCCCCTTGTGGACCCCGCCTATGCCGCCGGTTGCGAAGACGCGGATGCCGGCGAGCGCGGCCGCGATCATCGTGGCGGCGACGGTGGTGCCGCCGGTGCGCCGCTCCGCGACGGCGAAGGCCAGATCGGCGCGCGACAGCTTCATCGCGCCGGAGACCTGGGCGAGAGCTTCCCGCTGGTCCGTGGAAAGCCCGATCTTCAGCCTGCCGTCCACCACCGCTATGGTGGCGGGCGTCGCGCCTTCCTCGGCGATGATCGCTTCCACGCGCGCGGCCATCCGGGCGTTGTCCGGGTAGGGCATGCCATGCGTGATGATCGTGCTTTCCAGCGCTACGACCGGCGTGCCGGCGGCAAGCGCAGCCGCGACAGGCGCGTCGATGTCGATGAACTGGCGAGCGGCTTCAGGTGTCATGGGAACTCCGGATTTCCCCTCATGCCACTTCGACCGCGGAAGGCACAAGCGCAAGCGTCGATTCGAAAGCCTTATCGTCGAATGCCGGAACGGCGGTCTCCACTCCGATTGCGAGATGCGCCGCCGCTACGCCCTCACGCAGGGCTTCCGGCAGCGCCATTCCTTTCAGGAGCGCGGCGACGGATGCGCCGGCGAGCGCGTCGCCAGCGCCGGTGACGTCAACTATGTGGCGCGGCTTCGGCGGAACGACACGCCAGACCTTGCTCTGGTCGAAGGCGAGGACGGCTCGCTCACCCTCCGAGATCACGCCCCGGCCGAGACCGGCGCGTCGGAGCGCTGCGACGAATTGAACGGCGTCGTCCCCGCCGGCTTCCCCGGCTCTCGCCAGCAGGGCGGCCGCCTCGCGCCGGTTCATGAACAGGCAGGAGAGTTTCGGCAGAACGCCGGCGAGGCGCACGGCTTTCGCGGGCGAGATGGCTATGGCAAAAACCGGTATGCCGGCGGCGGCCGTCGTCAGACGCTCCAGCGCGGCGTCCGGCAAATTGGCGTCGGTCAGCAGCGCATCGGCGTCAAGAAGCTCGGCGCGGATCTTGGCGCGGCGCATCTGCTTGGGAAACGCCGTGTCGTAAAGGTCCATGTCGGCAAGTGCGGCGACCACATCGCCGTCGCGATCGAGCAGCGCCGTGTAGCTCGGCGTGGCGCGGTCGAGGAAGATGGCAGATGCGTCCGCGATCCCCTCCGCAGCCATGGTTTCCGCGACCCGCATACCGGCGCCGTCGCCGCCGCGCACAGACATCAGCGTGCCGCGTGCCCCCCGGCGCACCGCCGTGCGCAGGGCATTGAACGTGCCGCCGCCGACATCCTCGCGCATCGTACCGGGGATCGAGGCTCCCGCGACGAACTCGGCGGTCATGCGGCCACGCCGGTCTATATGGGCGCCGCCGACGGCGAAAATATGCGGGACGCGGAGAGTCGATGCCATGCAACACGCCTGAAAACCGGAGCGCGACCATAGGCGGCGTCAACGGAACGTGCAATTGCGACGGCGGGATCGGCCGGCATTTGATCCAGCGTCATCCGAGACGCCGTGCCATGCCCCGAAACCGGTGGCGCCACGCCTGCGATCGGTGCTTATTCTGAGCCGGAGGGGAAAACATGCGACCGACAGAATATCCGGATTTCGGCCTGACCGAGGAACAGCGCCACGAGGCGACCTTCGGTCATTACTATGAATATCCCGGCATGGATGGCGAGCGCGGGGAGATCTGGTGCTACACCGACCGCTTCTCCTATCGGCCGGGCGACACGGCGGCGTTCAAGGTCAGTTCCACCGCGCCGCGTTTCGACATCGCGATCGCGCGAGACGGCGCGGCTGAAACGCCTGTCTGGTCGCGATCCGGCATAGCGGCGCGCTGGCAGGACACGCCGGACCAGTGTTCGGTCGAAGGCTGCGGCTGGGAGACCACCTTCGAGCTGCCCATCCCTCCGGAATGGCCGTCCGGCGCCTACAAGGTGGCGTTGAAGGCTGATGGACGCGACGGAAGCCCGGTCACGAGCGAGCATATCTTCATTCTGTGTCCCGCGCGTCCGCAGCGCGGCCGTATCCTGCAGGTCGCCGCCACCGGCACCTGGACCGCCTACAACACCTGGGGCGGCTCGAATCATTATCAGGGCATCACCGGGCCGGGCCGCAATGAATATGCGCGGCAGGTCAGCACGCAGCGGCCGTGGTGCCGTGGCTTCGTGACGCTGCCCGCCGACGCGCCGCGCGTGCCGATCGAGATCGCGCTGCCGCCGATGACGAAGCCGCGCTATCCGCATATGGAATGGGCTTACGCTACCGGCCATTCCAAGAAATACGCATCGGCGGGCTGGGCGAGTTACGATTCGCACTTCTTCAAATGGGCGGATCGGACGGGCTGCGGCATCGACCTGATCAGCAACCACGAGCTGCATTTCTCGCCGGAAATCCTCGACGGCTACGACCTGATCGTCTGTGTCGGCCATGACGAATACTGGTCTTGGGAAATGCGCGATGCGGTCGACGCCTATCTGGAGAAGGGCGGGCGCGCGGCGCGTTTCGCCGGCAATTTCCTCTGGCAGACGCGGCTCGAGGACGAGGGCCGAAGGCAGGTCTGCTACAAATACAATGCCCGCAAGGAAGATCCGGTCTACCGCTCCGCCGATACCTCCCGCACCACCAATGCGTGGGACGCGCCTGAGGTCGGCCGCCCTGCGACATCGACCTTCGGGCTGAATGCGCTGAAGGGCGTCTACGCAGGTTGGGGCGGCTGCCTGCCGCGCGGCGTTCGCGGCTTTCCGATCTACCGTCCCGAGCACTGGGCGTTCAGGAACACCGGTCTCTATTATGGAGACGTGCTGGGGCAGGAGAGCCACATCTTCGGTTATGAGGTCGACGGGCTGGATCATGTCATCCGCAACGGCTTGCCGGAGCCGACCGGAACCGATAATCCGCCGGACGGCGTCCAAATCCTTGGCGTCGGCCTCGCCACGCAGGTCGAGGAGAGCGCCGATGTTCCGACCGGCTGGCTGAACGACGAGGATGGCCGTTTCGCCGCTGAAACGCTCTACGGCTCCCCGAGCGACGAGAACCTCGAAAAGGTGAAGCGCGGCAACGGCATGATCGTCAACTTCGCCAAGGGCAAGGGCGAGGTCTTCCACGCCGGAAGCTGCGAGTGGGTGGCCGGCCTGCTGCGCGGGGATGCGATGGTGGAAAGGGTGACGCAGAACGTCATGGACAGGTTTTTGGGGAAATCCGCATCGTGACGGCGCCGATCAAAAATCTCTTCTACTACACGCGCCTGCCGCGTCCGACGGTCGAGCGCGCCGAGGGTATCTATCTCTGGGACAAGGCCGGAAAGCGCTACATCGACGGGTCGAGCGGCGCGGTGAATGTCAATATCGGTCACGGCAACCGCAACGTGATCGACGCCGTATCGCGCCAGATGGACAAGGTCTGCTTCGCCTACACGATCCACTTCGAGAACGAGCCGGCGCTGGAACTCGCCGCCGATCTCGCGCGGCGCATCCCCGGGATGGATCGTATCTATTTCGTGTCAGGCGGCTCCGAGGCTGTCGAAGCCGCGCTGAAGCTGGCGCGGCAGTGGGCCGTCGCCATCGGCCAGCCGAAGCGCCGGATGATCATCGGCCGCATGCCGTCCTATCACGGCATCACGGTCGGCGCGCTGGGTGTGACCGGCGACCATGTGCTGACGGACGCCTTCGAGGACATCGGCCGCTATATGCCGCTGATCCCCGCGCCGATGATTCACCGCGACCGCGACAACCTGTCGGACGACGCGCGCGGCCTGCGCTATGCGGACATGCTGGAGGCGAAGCTTATCGAGGAAGGCCCCGAAAGCGTGCTCGCCTTCATCATGGAGCCGGTCGGCGGCGCGGCTACTGCCGGCCTCGTCGCGCCTGACAGCTATTATCGGCGCATCCGCGAGATCTGCGACCGCTATGGCATCCTGCTGATCCATGACGAGGTGATGAGCGGGGCAGGGCGCACCGGAAAATTCCTGGCCGGCGAGCATTGGAACTGCCGTCCTGACATCGTCATTCTGTCGAAGGGCCTGAGTTCCGGCTACCAGCCGCTCGGCGCCATCGCCGCGCCGGATCGCATCGTGGCGCCGATCATCGGCATGGGCGGCTTCCTTCACGGACACACCTATGCCGGCAATCCGGTCGCCTGTGCGGCGGGGCTGGCGGTGCTTGCCGAAACCGACAGGCTGGGCCTGATCGCGCGCGCGGAGGAAATGGGCGCGATCCTGCGTGCCGAGCTGGTGTCGATGGCGAAGCGGTTTCCCTTCGTCGCCGATATTCGCGGCAAGGGCCTGCTGCTCGGCGCGGATATCTACGCCGATCCCTTCACAAAGACCCCGCTGGCGCCGGAGAAATTCGCCAACACGCGGCTTATCGATCTCGCGTTCGAACGCGGGCTGATCGTCTATTCGCGGCGGGTCAAAGGCGGCGCTTTCGGCGACAATTTCATGGTCTGCCCGCCTTTGATCGTCACCCGGGAGCAGATCGGCGAGATCATGTCGATCCTCGGCGACTGCCTCCAGCTTCTGGCGGATGAATTCCACCTGCCGGTGGATGGCTGACATGGCTTCGGCGGATGGCGTTCGAATCCGGCAGGCCACCTCGGTGGATGCCGAGGAGATCCATCGCGCGCTGCTCACCCTTGCGACGCATATCGGCGACATCGCCAAGGTGAGGAGCACGCCTGAAGATCTGCGTCGCTACGGGTTCGGCGCCGATCCTGCCTTCGAATGCCTGATTGCCGAGAAAGCTGGAGAAACCGCCGGCATCTGTCTGTTCTTCCGAAGTTTTTCGACCTGGTTCGGCCGACCCGGCGTCTATGTGCAGGATCTGGTCGTTCACGACAGATTTCGGGGTTTGCGGATTGGCGAACGGCTCCTGCGCCGTGCGGCCGCGATCGCCAGGCAGCGCGGCTGCGTCTATCTGCGGCTCGCGGTCGACCATGAAAACCCGTCCGCGATGAAGTTCTATGAGCGGCTCGGGCTCGTGCACCGCTTTGACGATCTGATCTATGCCGCTTATGGCGAAGCCTTCGACGCGCTGGCAACCGAGCGGGGGGACGAGTCGTGAAAGCATTCTATGCCGAGGAGCAGAAACGCCACGATCCCAGGGCATTCCTGTCAAGCGGCGCGCCGCAGCCCAATCCGGAACAGCCGGAACGCGTCGAGAGGCTGCTGACCGGCGCGAGGGCGGCCGGCTGCGCGATCGAACGGCCCGCGGACTTTGGGCTGGCGCCGATCGCCGCCATCCATACGCCCGAATATCTGGCGTTCCTGAAGAACATCTTCGTGCGCTGGCAGCGCATCGAAGGCGCTTCCGAGGAAGTCATTCCGAACATCCATCCGCTGGCGCGCGACGGCTCCTATCCCGCTTCGGCAGTCGGGCAGGCGGGCTATCACATGGCGGACACGGCGTGCCCCATCTCTGCCGAAACCTTCGACAGCGCCTGCTGGAGTGCATGGAGCGCCGTGGCGGCGGCGGAAGCCGTAACGGGCGGAGAGTCGGCGGCTTACGCCCTTTGCCGGCCGCCGGGCCACCATGCCTTTGCCGATGTCGCCGGCGGTTTCTGCTTCCTCAACAATTCCGCCATAGCCGCCCAGCGCCTGCGCCGCACGGTCGAGCGCGTCGCGATCCTCGACGTGGATTTGCACCACGGCAACGGCACGCAGGGGATTTTCTATGCCCGCCCCGACGTGCTGACCGTGTCGCTGCATGCCGATCCCGTGCGTTTCTACCCGTTTTTCTGGGGACATGCGGACGAGCGTGGAGAGGGACCGGGCCTCGGCTACAACTACAATCTGCCGCTGCCGCGCAAATCCGGAGACGACGTGTTTCTCGAGGCGCTGAAAAATGCGTTCGAGCGCATTCGGGCGTTCGCGCCGGATGCGCTCGTCGTCGCGCTGGGTCTCGATGCCTTCGAGGGCGATCCGTTTGGCGGGCTTTCGGTGAGCACGCCAGGTTTCGCGCGCATCGGCGAGGCGATCGGCGGGCTGAAGCTGCCGAGCGTCATCGTGCAGGAAGGCGGCTATCTGTGCGACGCGCTTGGCGACAACCTGAGGTCGTTCCTGACCGGATTCGGCAACGCGCGCGGATAACCGGCCGCGTAAAGCGGCCGGTCCCTTCAGTTCGCGAGGGCGCGGGGCGGAAGAGCGTCGATCCCGAGCAGCGTGTTGATGGGCCGCGACTTCACCAGATCGGCGATGCTGTGGCGCATCAGGACCTCGAAAAACGCGCCGAGCGCCTCGCGCAGCGCCGCATTGAGACCGCAGGAATCAACGAGCGGACAGTCCGTAGCGTCATTCTCGAAGCACTCCGCCATGGCGAAATTCTCCTCGGTGACGCGAATGACGTCGAAGAGCGTGATGTCGGCGGCCGGACGGCCGAGCTTCACGCCGCCATTGCGGCCGCGAACAGTCGTCACCAGCCCGTTTTCGACGAGCGGCTGCAGGATCTTGAAAAGGAAGAGCTCCGATACGGAGTATGCGGCCGCGATCTCCGGAATGCGCGAGAGGTGGCCCTCATTGGCCGCGCAATACATCAGGATGCGGATGGCGTAGTTGGTTTGGCGCGTCAGGCGCATGGCACAGATTCCATTAAGCGTGGGTGGACTATGGCCCATAGATTAGAATAATTCCAGACATGATCGCCAAAAATATGAATGCGAATGTCAGGAATTTATGTTCAGCGGCATATGCCGCTCTTGCTCGCGTTCATATGGGAAGCTTGTGGCTTGAAATCATGGGACCAGCGCCGCAAATCCCTTGCCATGACAGAAACTAGACTCCCCGATCCTGCCGCTGCCGAGCCGCTTTCGGAGCAGGAGACCGCAAAGATCGCGATCCTGCGCCGGACCAAGATGCTGGCGACCGGCGCGCTCGTGGCCTGCGTGCTGCTTTTCATCGCGGCGAAACTGCTGGAAAGCCGCTGGCCGGTTTTCGGATTCGTCGCGGCCTTCGCCGAGGCGGCGACCATCGGCGGTCTGGCCGACTGGTATGCGGTAGTCGCCCTGTTCCGCCATCCGCTCGGCCTGCCGATCCCGCACACGGCGATCATCCCCGAGAATCAGGGCCGCATCGCGGACAATCTTGGACGATTCATCGAGAACAATTTTCTGGCGCCCGAACCGGTGCGCGCCAAGCTGCAACAGGTGGATTTCGCCGCGCTTGTGGCTGACTGGCTGTCCGACGGCGAGCGGGCGAGGGGCCTTTCCGGCTTCGTCGCCCGTCTCGTGCCGAAGATGCTCACCTCTGTCGAAGGCTCCGGCCTGCGCGACTTCGTCGGCAAGCGCCTGACGGAGCAGCTCGACCGGATCGAGGTGGCCCCGCTCGCCGCCGACCTGCTGTCGGCCTTCACGGCGGACCGCAGGCACCAGAAGCTGTTCGATCAGCTCACTCGCGCGCTGGGAAAATTCCTCAGCGACGAGAACGCCCTGGCGGTTATGCGGGAGAAGATCAGGCAGGAGCTGCCGACCGTCTTCAACATGTTCAAGGCGGACGCCTTTCTTCTCAGGAAGATCGTGGCGTCGGCCGACGCGCTGCTGGAAGAGGTGCGCGGCGACCCCCACCACCCGCTGCGTGGCGAGTTCGACCATTTCATCGACGGATTCATCGAGCGGCTCCGCAAGTCGAAGGATTACGCGAAGCGGGCCGAGCGGCTGAAGCGTGATTTCCTGGCGCGTCCCGAGCTGAAGGACCTCACCGAGGACATGTGGCAGAGCTTCCGCGCCTTCGTGGAGCAGGACGCGGCCTCGGACAACTCGGTCATCCGTCAGCATCTTTCGGGTATGTTTGTCGAGGTCGGCCGCCATCTGGCGACGGACGAGCAGATCCGCGCCGACATGAACCGGGGTTTTGTGGTGGCGCTCACCGCCTTCGTGGAGAATCAGAAAAGCGGCGTTTCGGCATTCATCGCCGATCAAGTGAAGGGCTGGGATCTGGCGCAGCTCGTGCGCGTCATCGAGACCAATGTCGGCCGCGACCTGCAATATATCCGCTTCAACGGCATGCTGGTCGGCGGCCTCGCCGGGCTGGTGCTCCACACGATCGAGCTGCTGTTCCTGCGCTGACCTCAGAACCGCGTGATGACGCTGATGCCCGTTCCCTCGAAGCGGTCCATGGCCATCAGCGCCGCCGGCGCTTCCTCCAGCGAGATGCGCTTGCCGACCAGCAGGTCAGGCGACAGCTTGCCGGCCGAGATCATGTCCAGCATCGGCTTGTAGCGGAACGCCTGCATGCCGTGGCTGCCGCGGATTTCCAGCTCGAAGGCGATCACCTTCGCCATGGGGATCGCCGCCTTGGCGTGGTCGCCGAGCATCAGGCCGACCTGCATGTGACGGCCGCGCCGGCGCAGGTTCGATACGGAGTTGAAGCATGTCGTCGGGTGGCCGAGCGCATCCATCGACATGTGCGCGCCGCCATTCGTGACCTGCTTCACCGCCTTGACGACATTCGGCGTTTCGCTGGCGTTGAGCGTCGCGACGGCGCCAAGCTGCTTTGCGAAAGCGAGCTTCTCGTCGCTGAGGTCGATCGCGACGACATTCGCGCCCATGGCGCTGGCGATCATGATGGCAGAAAGGCCGACGCCGCCGCAGCCATGCACCGCCACCCATTCGCCCGGCTGCACGCGCCCCTGATCTACGACGGCGCGGAACGACGTCACGAACCGGCAGCCGAGGCTCGCGGCCGTCGCGAACTCCATATCGTCCGGCAGGCGGATGAGATTGGTGTCGGCGTGGTCGATCGCGACATATTCCGCGAAGGAGCCCCATGCGGAAAAGCCAGGCTGGAACTGACGCTCGCAGACCTGATGGTTGCCGGAGGAACATTCGAAGCACTGGCCGCATGCTGCGACGAACGGCACCGTGACGCGGTCGCCGGTCTTCCAGCGTCCGACCGATTTTCCGGTCGCGGCTACCGTTCCCGCCAGCTCGTGCCCCGGCACATGCGGCAGGCGGACGTCCGGATCGTGTCCCATCCAGCCATGCCAGTCGCTGCGGCAGAGCCCGGTCGCCTCCACCTTGATGACCACGCCGTCATCGGCGGGCGCGGGATCCGGCACGGTCTCGACAGTCGGCGGCTGGCCAAAAACTTCGAAAAGGACGGCTTTCATTGCGATACTCCCGAACTGTCCGCCCTGATGCCGGCAGCGGACGTGCGGAAGTGGCTACACGCGCGAGCCACTGCGGACAAGGAGAAGATCGGGTTGCCGCGTTGCGCCAGCCGGCGTGACGGGCCTTGCTCAACGCTTGAGTGAAAGGCCCTTGAAGCTTGCCGTCTGGTCGCGGATCGCCGCTTCCGCCGGCAGGCGCTCCATGCTGGACGCGCCGTAGAAGCCGTGCATGCGCTCGCAATTGGAGAGGATGTAGGCCGCGTCGTCCGGCATCGAGATCGGGCCGCCATGACAAAGCATGATGACGTCCTTGCGCACGGAGCGCGCCGCTGCGGATATGGCGTCGATCTCTTTCACGCAATCGTCCAGCGATTTCGCGCTCGTAGCCCCGATCGTCCCGCCGGTCGTCACGCCCATATGCGCCACGATGATGTCCGCGCCGGCCTTCGCCATCGCCTTCGCTTCCTCGGGATTGAAGACGTAAGGCGTCGTCAGCAGGTCCATGGAATGCGCGAGCGCGATCATGTCGACCTCCAGCCCGTAGCCCATGCCGGTTTCCTCGAAACTCTGCCGCATCGCCCCGTCGAAAAGGCCGATGGTCGGAAAATTCTGGACCCCCGAAAAACCCATCTCCTTCAGTTCGGCGAGGAAACGCGGCATCAGCACGAACGGATCGGTGCCGTTGACGCCGGCCAGCACCGGCGTTTTCTTCACCACCGGCAGCACCTCGACCGCCATCTCCTTCACGATCTTGTTGGCGTTGCCGTAGGCGAGCAGGCCTGCCGCCGAGCCGCGCCCCGCCATGCGGTAGCGGCCGGAATTGTAGATGATGATGAGGTCGATGCCGCCGGCTTCCTCGGCCTTGGCCGAAAGCCCGGTGCCAGCGCCGCCGCCCACGATGGGCTTGCCCGCCTCGATCATGGCGCGGAATTTCGTCAGTATGTCCTTGCGCGGAATTGCCGGCATCGTCGTCTCGTCAGTTTGCGATTTCCTTGAAGGCCGCCACGGCGGCCTCGGCGAATTCAGGGTCGTTGATGTGCAACGGCAGCCGGATCAGACGCCGGTCGGGAGCCGCCTTCAGCGCCGTTTCGATCGCCTCGAAGAGCGCGTCGTCCGCTTCCGGATTCCAGAAGGCGTTGCCTTCGATATCGAGCGCCGACACGCCTTTCTCCGGGATCAGGAACCTGACCGGCCCGTTGCAGGCATTGAGTTTTCCGGCGATCCAGCGGCCGATTTCGCGGCACTCCTCCTGCGTCGTCCGCATCAGTGTCACGTTGGGGTTGTGCTTGTAGAACAGCCTGTCCCTGAAGTGTTCGGGGATCGTCGGCGGCGCCCAGAAATTCACCATGTCCAGCGCACCGACTGAGCCCACATAGGGAATGCCGGTGCGCGCGATCGCGCCGAACCTGTCCTGTGTGGCGGCCAGCACGCCGCCGACCAGCAGGTCGCAGACCTCCGTGGTCGTCATATCGAGCACGCCGGCAAGCAGACCGCTGTCGGCAAGCTTCTCCATGGAGCGGCCGCCCGTGCCGGTGGCGTGGAAGACCATGCAGTCATAGTCGCCGCGCAGGCGTTCGACCATCGCCGTCACGCACGGCGTGGTCACGCCGAACATGGTGAACCCGAGCGCCGGCTTGCCTTCCGTGCTTGCGGCCGGCGCCTTCGCCATCCCGGCGATGGCATGGGCGGCGTTGCGCAGGATGACGCGCGACAGCCGGTTGAGACCGGCCATGTCGGTGATGGACGGCATCATGACGATGTCGGAAACGTCCACATAGGGCGACACGTCGCCGGACGCGAGCGTCGACACCATGAGCTTTGGCAGGCCGAGCGGGAGCGCCCGCATCCCGGCCGTGATGATCGACGTGCCGCCGCCGCCGCCGATGCCCACGATCCCGGCAATATCGGTGCGGCTGGTGACGAAAGCGGCGAAGGCTTCTCCCATCCGCGCCACGGCGGTGCCGCGGTCGTCGCCGCTGAGAACCGCGTCGACGCCATCGGGATGGTGATCCGCGACCTCCCGGGCCGAAACGTCGACGGGCACGGTCGGCATGCGCGTCCCGACGTCAACGCGCACTGCTTCTGCCCCCGCTGCCGTGACGGCGTCAGCCAGATAGGCGAGTTCCTCGCCTTTCGTGTCGGCGGTGCCGGCGACGTAGATCCTCCCCATCGGTCCTCCCGCGCGACGTTCTCGCGTCGTATCCCGCCGTTCGCCGGCAGTTGCATGCAAAATGAGACGAGAGTATCGTATTGATATGGACGTCTCACGTCAACAAACGGAAACCCGCATTGAGCGTGGTCCCAGGGCGCGGACACGCAGGCTCATGCTTGCCGCCGCGACACGGCTGATGCAGGCGGGAACCATCCCGTCCGTCACCGATGTGGCGGAGGCTGCGGATGTCTCGCGCGCCACGGCCTATCGCTATTTCCCGTCGCAGGCCGCTCTGGTTCATGCCGTCGTCGACGAGGCGCTGGGACCTATCCTGGACTGGAAGTCGGGATCGCGAGACGCGCGCGTCCGCACGAAATCCCTGCTGACGGCGTCGATACCCCGCATCGAGGCATTCGAGGCGACCTTTCGCGCCGCGCTGAAACACGCGCTCGACCAATGGGCGATGCGCAACGCCGGCACCGAGAGCAGCGAGCCTCAATTCACGCGCGGCCATCGTATCGCGCTGCTGCGCGACGCGGTGGCCCCGCTTGCGGGCAGCATGGCGCCGCACATGCTCGACCGGCTTACCAAGGCGCTTTCGCTCCTGTTCGGCATCGAGGCGCTCATTATCCTGAAGGACATATGGGGCATGGAGGGCGAGGAGTCGAGGGAGGTTATTTTATGGGCGGCAGACCTTCTCGTCGCGTCCGCGGACAATCACGGGAGATGAAAAGTCACGACCGTTTGCGCCTTAACTGGTCCGACCAATCCTTGCGGTTATGGCTGGGGGCCGATTGGAAGCTTCTATGTTAAATCGATTACAACATCGCTTTGACGCTTGGAATAAAGGCGATAAGCTGCGATCTTGGGTGTCGAATTTGTGTTTGGAAGAAAGCCCTTGACCATCATCGACCATTGGTAATACCAGATTATCGTGATAAGGATGGCCGCCGGGAGGCAAGGAAAGGGCCTCGATCCGACTGTCGAAAGTCGAACACAGGGAGGTCGGATCGGGCAGGGACGAGGAACGGAGTCTGCCGTCTGGCAGTGTGCCGGAGGCGCAAAGGCGGCATCTGGCAGGGTGGAACGGAAGCGCGAAGGGAGGAGAACCGATATGCGCAAGGGATTGGCTGGCTTGTTGGCCGGTATTTCGATGCTGGCCTACAGCGGCTCGGCATGGTCGCAGGAATTGACGATATTTTGGGCGGAATGGGACCCGTCCAACTATCTTCAGGAACTTGCGAACGAGTACGAGAAGGAAACCGGCGTCAAGGTCACGGTCGAGACGACGCCGTGGTCGGATTTCCAGACGAAGGCCTTCACCGAGTTCAACGCGAAGGGATCGGCCTATGACATGGTCGTCGGCGACTCCCAGTGGATCGGCGCGGCTTCCGAGGCTGGTCACTATGTCGACCTGACCGACTTCTTCAACAAGCACAAGCTGAACGAGACGATGGCGCCGGCCACCGTGAAGTATTATTCGGAATACCCGTCCGCTTCCGGCAAATACTGGTCGGTTCCGGCCGAGGGTGACGCCGTGGGCTGGTCCTATCGCAAGGACTGGTTCGAGGACCCCAAGGAAATGGAAGCGTTCAAGGCCAAGTACGGCTACGACCTCGCGCCGCCGAAGGACTGGAAGGAGTTGCGCGACATCGCCGAGTTCTTCCACCGCCCGGACGAGAAGCGCTACGGCATCGCCATCTACACCGACAATTCCTATGACGCGCTGGTGATGGGTGTCGAAAACGCCATCTTCTCTTATGGCGGCGAGCTTGGCGACTATGCCAATTACAAGGTCGACGGCATCGTCAATTCCGATAAGAACGTCAAGGCGCTCGAAATGTATCGCGAGCTCTATGGCTTTACGCCTCCTGGCTGGGCAAAGTCGTTCTTCATCGAGGATAACCAGGCGATCACCGAAGGCTTGGCGGCGATGAGCATGAACTACTTCGCCTTCTTCCCGGCACTCGTGAACGAGGCCTCGAACCCGCACGCCAAGAACACCGGTTTCTTCGCCAATCCGGCTGGTCCTGACGGCGACCAGTATGCGGCGCTCGGCGGGCAGGGCATCTCGATCGTGTCCTATTCGCAGAATCAGGAAGAGGCGTTCAAGTTCCTCGAGTGGTTCGTGAAGGACGAGACCCAGAAGCGCTGGGCCGAGCTTGGCGGCTATACCTGCAACGTCTCGGTTCTCGAAAGCGCCGAGTTCCAGAACGCCACGCCGTATAACAAGGCGTTCTACGACACCATGTTCAAGGTGAAGGATTTCTGGGCGACGCCGGAATATGCCGAACTGCTGATCCAGATGAACCAGCGCGTCTACCCGTTCGTGACGGCGGGGCAGGGCACCGCGAAGGAAGCGCTTGATAACCTCGCGGCGGACTGGAACGCCACGTTCAAGAAATACAACCGTCCGCAGAACTGAGGACGACAGATCCGGAGGGGGCGGCAGTCCCGCCCCCTCCGTTTTCTTTCCGGAATGCTCTCAGGGGAGGAGAGTCGGTGGCCACAGCCGTCATGACAAGGCTTGATCCGAAATCGCGCGCCGCCTCCCGCGGCATGAGCGATATCACGATCCGCAACCTCTTCATCATTCCGACGATCCTGTTCCTGATCGTCTTCAACATCTTCCCGCTGATCTATTCGCTGGGTTATTCGTTCACCGACTTCCGCGCCAATACGAATACCGGCTGGAATTTCGTCGGCCTTCAGAATTACCGTGAACTGCTCAACGACCCCTTCATCTGGTCGAATTTCTCGATCACGGCGAAATACGTCATCGTCTCGGTGGTCGGGCAGGTCGCGGTCGGCTTCGGCGTGGCGATGCTGCTCAACCGCGAAATCCCGTTCAAGGGGCTTATCACGACGCTGCTTCTGCTGCCTATGATGCTGTCGATGGCCGTCGTGGGCCTGTTCTGGAAGCTGCTCTACGATCCGTCCTTCGGCATCATCAACTATGCGCTCGGCCTCGGCACCTTCGAATGGCTGTCGAACCCGGACATGGCTCTTTATGCCGTCGCCATCACCGATATCTGGATGTGGTCGCCTTTCGTGATGCTGCTCTCGCTGGCCGGGCTGTCCGCTGTGCCGAAGCATCTCTACGAGGCCGCCGCCATCGACCGTGCGGGACCGTTCTACACCTTCTTCCGCATCACGCTGCCGCTTGTCGCGCCGATCCTGATGATCGCCATCATCTTCCGCACCATGGAGGCCTTCAAAACCTTCGACCTGGCCTACATCCTGACAAGCCAGCCGACGACCGAGGTGATCTCGATACGGCTCTACAAGATGGCGTTCCAGGAATGGCAGACGGGCCGCTCCTGCGCGCTGGCCTACATCGTGCTCGTCATGGTGCTTGCCATCACCAACATCTACGTCAAATATCTAAACAAGGTGAAGGAGCGCTGAGACGACCATGGCCGCCGTCACCACATCCTCCGAACGCACGCTGAACAAGCTCGCCATCGTCGGCGTGCTGATCGTGACGCTGATCTTCCTGGCGCCGATCTACTGGATCGCCTCCACGGCCTTCAAGCCGCGCAACCTGTCGACCACCATTCCGCCGACGGTCGTGTTCACGCCCGAAATCTCGCCATGGGTGAAGCTCTTCACCAAGCGCTCGCAGATGCGGGCGCCGGTCAACCCCGAGGAATACGAAGCCGCGCCCTGGTGGGAGCGACTGGTTTTCGACGGCGGCGAGAAGGTGGTGCGTGACGGCAGGGGCAATGTGCAGTGGTCGGGCTACCCCAGCCGCTTCATGAACTCGCTGATCGTGGCCATCGTCTCGACGGTGCTGGCGGTCGGCATGGGCACCTTCACGGCCTACGGCTTCTCGCGTTTCAAGGTGAAGGGGGAGGGCGACCTGCTCTTCTTCATCCTGTCGACCAGAATGCTGCCACCCGTGGTGGTGGCTATCCCGATGTTCCTGATGTACCGGGTCGTCGGCCTCAACGACACGCATTGGGGCCTGATCATCCTCTACACGGCCTTCAACCTGTCCTTCTCGGTCTGGCTGATGAAGGGCTTCATGGACGAAATCCCGAAGGAATATGAGGAGGCTGCGCTCGTCGACGGCTACACGCGCATGCAGGCTTTCTTCAAGGTCGTGCTGCCGGAGGCCGCCACCGGCATCGCCGCGACCGCCGTGTTCTGCTTCATCACGGCGTGGAACGAATATGCCTTCGCGCTCATCATGACGAACCGCCGCGCCCAGACCGCGCCGCCCTTCATCCCTTCGCAGGTCGGCTCCGGCCTGCCCGACTGGACCGTCATCGCGGCCGGCACGCTGCTGTTCCTGCTGCCGGTGGCCGTCTTCACCTTCCTGCTCCGCAAGCATCTCCTGCGCGGCGTTACGTTCGGAGCGATCCGCAAATGATACGGTCGGACAAGCTTCAGAGGGTAGCGGAAATCGTCATGGTTCTCGGCATCGTGGCGCTTTGCCAGCCGTGGAACCTGTTCCTTCACCGCTACGGCCTCACCATCGTCATTGTCGGTCTGATCACCTTCATGCTGACCAACTGGTTCGGGTCGAAGCCCGAGGCGGCGCCGAAGGCCGAGCACGGGGAAGGTCACTGATGACCCAGATCGAGCTACGCGGCGTCCAGAAGTTCTTCGGGGCGGTGCAGGTAATCAAGGACCTCAACCTGAAGATCGAGGACAACGAGTTCATCGTGCTGCTCGGCCAGTCCGGCTGCGGCAAGACGACCACGCTGCGCGCCATTGCCGGGCTGGAGACCATCGACGAGGGCGACATCCTCATCGACGGCCAGCCCGTCCAGCACCTCAAGTGCTCGGACCGGGACATCGCCATGGTGTTCCAGTCCTTCTCGCTCTACCCCCACATGACCGTCTACGAGAACATCGCCTTCCCGCTCAGGGCTACGCGCATGAGCAAGGGCGAGGTCGACAAGGCGGTGCGCGAGATCGCCAAAATCCTGCGCATCACCGAGCTTCTGGACAAGAAGCCCTCGGCGCTTTCGGGCGGCGACATGCAGCGTGTGGCGATCGGCCGGGCTCTCGTCAGGCGGCCCAAGGCCATGCTGATGGACGAGCCGATCGGCGCGCTCGACGCCAAGCTGCGCGAGGAAATGCGCGCCGAGATCAAGCGGCTGCATCTGAAGCAGGGCTCGACCACCATCTACGTCACCCATGACCAGATCGAGGCTATGAGCCTCGCGGACCGCATCGTCATCATGCACGAAGGCGTTCTGCAGCAGGTCGGCTCGCCGGCGGAAGTCTACGCACACCCGACCAACATGTTCGTAGCGCAGTTCGTCGGCAGCCCGGTGATGAACATCGCCGACGCCACCGTTTCCTCCGCCGGCAAGGAAGCCACAGTCGCCGTCGACGGCACAGGAGAGGGCTTTGCCTTTCCCATCCAGCTCCTCGGCATGCTCGACGCTGCGAATGGCAGCAAGGACAGGCTGGCGCTCGGCATCCGGCCGGAAGGCGTTCTGGTGGCCCGCGAGCCGCAGCAGGGATATCTGCCGGTCGAGGCCCACATCATCGAACCGCTCGGCTCCTACGACATCGTCGATCTCAAGGTCGGCTCACAGATGCTTCGCGCTCGCACCCGTTCGGGCTTCGTGCCGCAGGCCGGCGAGCGCGTCTTCGCCCGCATCGACCCCGCCCAGGCCCATTTCTTCGACAAGGCGAGCGGCAACTCGCTCGGCGTGAGGCTCTGAAGATGGCGCATATCCAACTGAAGAACATCACCAAGACATTCGGCCGCCACGTCGCGTTGAAGGATCTGAGCCTTGAGATCGCGGACGGCGAGTTCTTCGTGCTGCTCGGTGAGACCGGAGCGGGCAAGACCACCACCTTGCGCCTCATCGCGGGTCTGGAAAAGCCCACGGACGGCCAGGTCTTCATCGACGGTGTCGATGTGGCGGACTGGGGCGCGGCGGAGCGCGACGTGGCGCTGGTGCTGCAGCAATACTCGCTCTATCCGCGCTATACGGTGCGCGAGAATCTGGAGTTCCCGCTGAAATCGAAGATCCGGCGCGTGCCGGACGCCGAGATCAAGGAACGCGTCGCCCGCGCGGCGAAGACGCTGCGAATCGAGCATCTGCTGGAGCGCAAGACGGACCGCCTCTCGGGCGGCGAGATGCAGCGCGTCTCGATCGGCCGCGCCATCGTGCGCAAGCCGCGCGTCTTCCTGATGGACGAGCCGCTGTCGGCGCTGGACGCGAAGCTGCGCGAGGCGCTTCGCACCGAGCTGAAAAACATCCAGATGAACCTCGGCCAGACCTTCCTGTTCGTCACGCACGACCAGATCGAGGCCATGTCGATGGGCGACAAGGTCGGTGTGCTCAACCACGGCAGTCTGGTTCAGGTCGGCACCCCGCAGGAGATCTACAACAATCCGCGCGACACCTTCGTCGCATCCTTCGTCGGTTCGCCGCCGATGAATCTTCTCGATGGCCGTCTCGTCGGCGGGCGCGCCGTGTTCCAGCCGATGAGCTTTGAATTGCCCTATGAAGGCGTCGCGAAGGCGGGAACGCCGATGGACGAGCGGCCGCTGACCTTCGGCATCCGGCCGGAGGACGTTGCGCTCGATCCCGCAGGCCCCGTGGAAGCGAAGGTTCACGATGTGGAGAATCATGGCGTCGAGAAGATCGTTACGCTGCGGGTTGGCGATACGATGCTACGGGCAACGACATCGGCCCGCACGGATGTCAGCATCGAGGATTCCGTGCGTTTCGGCTGGAATCCCGGCAAGGTCGCGATCTTCGACAAGGGCTCGGGCGTCAGCCTGCGGCATGCGGGGTAGACGCTTGGTTCGGAAGGCTTGAGCCGCAAGGATTTGCGCCTTACTCTCCAAAGCGAATGTTGCCCCTCATCCGCCTGCCGGCGTCTTCTCCCCGCAAACGGGGAAAAGGCCGCTTCTTCAGCCTTTCCGGATGTTCTTCAACACTGGTGGTGAGCGAAGCCGAAGCGGCAGCCCGCCTTCTTCCCATTTGCGGGGAGAAGACGCCGGCAGGCGGATGAGGGGCCGTGCACGCGCCGGGTTTCAAGACGTAGCCCCCCAGCCAACACATTTCGAAGGAAGCTTTCATGACGAAACGTATCGTTTTCACCGGCGGCTCGGGCAAGGCCGGCAAGCATGTCGTGCCATGGCTGAAGGAGCGCGGCGACTACGACATTCTGAACGTCGACCTGAAACCGCTCGATTGCCCGGGCGTCAACACGCTGATCACCGACGTCACCGACAGCGGACAGGTCTTCAATGCCCTGTCGATGCATTTCGGCTTTGACGGCTATGAGAAAGCCGCCGTTCCGGCCGCGCCGGACGCGGTCGTTCACTTCGCGGCGGTTCCCCGCGTCCTGATCAACCCCGACAACGTCACCTTTTCCGCCAACGTCATCAGCACGTACAACGTGATCGAAGCGGCGATGAAGCTCGGCGTCCGCAAGGTCGTCATCGCGTCGAGCGAGACGACCTATGGCGTCTGCTTCACCGAGGGTGAGAAGGATTTCAAGCAGTTCCCTCTTGAGGAAGACTACGAGATCGATCCGATGGACAGTTACGGCCTGTCCAAGCAGCTCAACGAGCACACGGCGCGCGCCTTCGCCGCCCGCTACGGCGCCGATATCTACGCGCTGCGCATCGGCAACGTCATCGAGCCGCACGAATACGGCCCGTTCAAGACCTATGCGGCCAATCCGCCGCTGCGCAAGCGCAATGCGTGGAGCTATATCGACGCGCGCGACCTCGGCCAGATCGTGCATCTCTGCCTTGAGAAGGACGGCCTCGGCTTCCAGGTCTTCAACGCGACCAACGACACCATCACCGCCAACGAGCCGACTGCCGAATTCCTGAAGAAATGGGCGCCGGATACGCCGGTCACGCGCCCGCTAGAAGGCTTCGAGGCGCCGCTTTCCAACCGCAAGATCCGCGAAGTGCTCGGCTTCAAGGAAGAGCACGACTGGCGCAAATACGCCTGATCCCAAGAAAATCGGCGAAGGCATGGCGGATGACGCGCCATGCCGTTTCAGGCGACAAAGCGTTGCGGCCCGCCTACGCCGCCCATTTCCTGGCAAGGAACGCTGCGCGCTGGAATTGCGGCGCGACCTCGATCTCGTGCCCGAGGGTTGCGGCTGCCCGCCAGGGCCAGCGCGGATCGGCGAGAAGGGCGCGGCCGATAGCCACGATGTCGGCGCGGCCCCCTGTGATGATATCGTTCGCCTGATGCGGCTCGTCGATCATGCCGACAGCCCGGACGGGAATATCGACGCGCTGCTTCACATACTCGGCCAGATGCACCTGATAGCCCGGCCCGGACGGGATTTTTTGAGCAGGCGAATTGCCGCCGCTAGAGCAGCAGACATAGCTGATGCCTACGGCTTTCAACGCCTTGACTACCTCGACCGTATCGTCCTCGACCAGCCCGCCATCGACCCAGTCCTTCACCGAAAGGCGGATGCCGAGCATCAGATCGGGTGCTGCCTTGCGCACTTCCCGCGCGATCTCCACGACGAAGCGCATGCGGTTTTCGAGGGAGCCGCCCCAGTCGTCGGTTCGATGATTGGAGAGCGGCGAAATGAACTGGTGGATGAGGTAGCCGTGCGCGCCGTGCAATTCGATGAAATCGAAGCCGGCGCGGGCGGCACGGCGGGCAGCAGCGGCATATTTGCTAATCATTGCCGCGATCTCCGGCTCGGTCAGCGCATGCGGCGTGTGCCAGCCGGCATCGAACGGGATCGCCGAGGCCGAAACGGTCTGCCATGGGTCCTGATCCGGGGCGAGGGGACCGCCGCCTTCCCATGGGCGCTGGCATGAGGCCTTGCGGCCGGCATGCGCGATCTGGGTGCCGAACTTCGTGCCGGGCGCGGCGACGCGTTTCGCCGCGGCCAGCGCCCGCTCCGCCGCGGCTTCGTCGGCGTCCGAATAGAGGCCGAGACAACCATGGCTGATCCGGCCACGCCGTTCGACATCGGTCATTTCGACGGTGACCATCGAAGCGCCCGACATTGCGAGATTCATCCAGTGGTAGAGATGCCAGTCGCTCGCCGCGCCGTCATTGGCGGAATACTGGCACATTGGCGCAACGGCGATGCGGTTCGAAAACTCCAGCGCGCCCAGTGTGATGGGCGAGAAAAGATCGGTCATGGGAAAAAGGCTCCGGTAGGATAGATCAATAATCTAGGATGCATGCCGCACCGCACAATAGGCGATTTGGCGGCCCCTGATGCCGGGTGGGATACCGCGGGCGTGCTATATTGGAAAACGGCTGCGATAGCGTTCGACTGCTTCGGCATTGCGCAGGTTGAGCGGCAGTTCGCCCGCAAGAACGCGCAACGCTTCCTCGACGGCGCCGAGACCCATGCGCAGCATGCTGTCTTCGGTAATCCCCGCCATGTGCGGCGTGATGATCACATTGTCGAAACTGAAATATGGATGATCCGGCGGCAGCGGCTGCGCAGCGAAGACATCCAGCGCCGCGCCGCCGATGCGTTGTTCCCTGAGCGCTCTGATCAGCGCGTCGTCATCGATCACCGGGCCTCGCGATACGTTTACAAGAAGGCTGTGCGGCTTCATCCGGGCGATCCGCTCGCGATTGACGAGACCCGTGGTCTCCGGCGTCAGCGGGCAGCACAGGACGATGATGTCGGCCTCGCCCATCAGCGCGTCGAGATCGGCGAACCTCACGCCTTCGGACAGGCTTTCGGCGCGGCGGCTGTTGGCGATCACCTCCATGCCGAAGCCGTGGCGCGCGATCGACGCGATGGTCTTGCCGATATTGCCCATCCCGACGATGCCGAGGACCTTGCCGGAGAGGTCCGATCCGCGTTCGGCATGCGCGCGGCCGGCAAGCCAGCCCTTTTCCCGCAGATCGCCGTCGACCTTGCGGAAGCGGCGCAGCAGCGCGATCGCGGCGAAAAAGACGTGTTCGGCGACCGTGCGCGCATTGGCGCCGGGCACGTTGGCGATAAGGACGCCTGCGCGCGTCGCCGCCTCGTACGGGATCATGTCGATGCCGGCACCATGACGAACCGCTACTTTCAGCCGCGGCGCATTGTCGAAAAGAGCTGGGGGAAGCGGCGCACGAACGATGATGACATCCGCCTCGCGGCCTTCGCGTTCGAGTGTTGCCGCATCGAGCGCGGACGCGATGGAGAGCTTCGCCGCGCTCGCCAGCCGCGCCTCGGCGCGGGGATGCAGCGGGTGGGTGGAATAGACGATCGGCTCAGGCATGCTGAAGGGGACGATCCGCCTCGTTCGAGGCCTCCGAAGGCTCGATAAGGCCTTTCCAGTAGCTCTCCGCGCCTTGCAGGTGCGCGCTCATCAGCGCCTGGGCGAGATTGCCGTCGCGCCGCAGCAGGGCGTCGAATATCTGCAGATGCTCGGCATGGGATTTCCGGCCGCGTTCCGGATCGTTGAAATAGATCGGCAGCCGCCCTTCGCCCATCACATAATAGACGCTGCAGATACGATGGAAGACGCTGTTCTTGGTGGCGCGGACGATCTCCAGATGAAAGTCGCGGTCCTCCAGCGCCAGGCCCTCGCCGGCGGCCAGCCGATCCTCGGAGGACTTCAGGATCTCGCGCAGCCTTTCGTAGTTCTCCTCGGTGGCGCGGGAACACGCCAGTTCCGCCGCCTTGATCTCGTGGATCTTCCGCAACTCGACCGTTTCATAGATCTGCACAGGGTCGAGCGGCACGCCGGCCTTGGCGAAAAGCGCCATCGCCTCCACGCTCGCCTGCCGGGTAGTGAGGTAGATGCCCGACTTCGCGCGCCGCTCCACGATGCGCATGGCCTCCAGAATCGCAAGCGCCTCGCGGATCTGGCCGCGCGACACGGCGAAATGGTCGGCGAGCTCGCGTTCGGAGGGAAGCCGCCTGCTCTCCGTCCTGGAACAGGTGAAGAGATAGGACGCCAGTTCGGCGAGCAGATTCTTCTCGGTCATGTCCAAGGCTCTAGCCCTTCATGGCGTGTGCCTTCAAGAAACTTTCAGAGACCGTGACGCCAAGTCCCGGCCGATCCGGAATGGCCACCGCCCCGTCCTTCAGGTCGACGTCCTCCTCGACGAGATCGTGCAGCATCGGATTGGCGCCGAGCGAGTATTCGACGATGAAGCTGGCCGGCGATGCCGCGCAGACATGCAGGCCGGCATAAAATGCCGGCGCGCCCGCCCACAGGTGCGGCGCCAGCCTGAGATTGAACGCCGACGCGATCGCCGAGATGCGCATCGCCTCGGTGATGCCGCCGCAGAAGGCGAGGTCCGGCTGGAAGATGTCGGCGGATTTCGCCACGGCCATGTCCCGGAAGTCGAAGCGCGTCGTCTCGCTTTCTCCCGCCGCGATCGGCACGATCGATGCCGCCCGCACCTCGGCCATGCCGGCCTTGTCGTCGCCGACGACGGGTTCCTCGAACCAGGCGAGGTTGCTTTCCTCGCTGAGCTTCGCGAACCTTTTCGCATCCGCCACGGTGTAGGTGCCGTGTGCGTCCACCATCAGGTCGATATCGGGTCCCAGCGCCTCGCGCGCCGCCTCGACCCGCCGCGCGGAAATGTGCGGCGCGCCGTCCATGGCGCCGACGCGCATCTTCACGGCCTTGAACCCGCCCTTCGCTATGTAGCCGAGCAGTTGCTCCCCGATCTCGTCCGCGTTCGCCCAGCCGCCGGAAGCGTAGGCCTTCATCCGGTCGGTCTTGCGGCCGCCGAGCAGGCGCCAGACCGGGACGTTCAGCGACTTGCCCAGAATGTCCCAGAGCGCAAGGTCGACCGCGCTGATCGCGGCCATCGAGATGCCGCGGCGCGAAAGCTGTGGCATGGCATGGCCCGACAGTTTTGCCGAGTGATGCCGCACGCCATTGTAGAGCGTATCCCAAATATCGCTGATGTCGCGCGGATCGCGGCCGACCAGATGCGGGCCGACCTCGTGGTTCAGCATGTGCACGAGCGCGCCATAGGTCCCGGCGCTGCCGGCCGCGTTCTTGCCTTCACCCCAGCCGACGATGCCGTCATCGGTCTCGATGCGCAGGATCGCCGCATCGAACGTCGCGATCTGCCCGAAGTCGCTCCGGTGCTGGTTGGCGGCAGCGATGGGTACGCTCACCCACCAGGCTTGGACACTTCTGATTTTCATTCTGGTCCTCGGCCCTCGCGCAACACCCGCGCGAGGGCTCAAGAGTGCTCGGGGAGGCTACTTGATCAGCGGCAGGATCGTTTCCGCCGTGATCCGCATCTGGTCCGTGTAGAATTTCTCGGTCAGAACGCTGGAGCCGTGATCCTGGATGAACTTCAGCTGCTCGGGCGAGATATCCACCGGATTGCGCTCCACCATTTCGGGATAGCGATTGGCCGGCGTGCGATCCACCGGGGCGACGAACTCGTTGGTCAGCGCCCCGTCATAGCCGACTTCCCGCAGGGTCTTGACTAGCCCCTTCCAGTCGATCGTGCCGAGACCGGCTGCAAAGCGGTTGTTGTCGGCCACATGGAAGTCGAAAAGCCGCTTGCCGGCCTTGCGGATCGCTTCGTGAACGTCGAATTCCTCCATGTTGAGGTGATAGGCGTCGAGGCAGACGCCGCATTCCGGGCTCACCGCGTCGGCCAGCGCCAGCGCCTGCTCGCCGCGGTTGAAGAGATAGGTCTCGAAACGGTTCAGCGGCTCGACCGCGATCCTGACGCCGACCTTCCTGGCGTGGGCGAAGCATTCGCGGGTCGCGTCCACCACCCAGGTCCACTCCTCTTCCTCCGTGCCGTCGGGCACCACCTTGCCGACGGTCGCCGGCACCAGCGTGATGATCTCGCCGTCCAGTTCGCTCACCATGGTCAGTACGTCCTTGACGTACTGGACGGAGCGCTCCCGCTGGCCCTGATCCTTGGCCGCGAGGTTGCGTTCGCCGAGCATGAGCGTCACCGCGCCCCAGCAGCGTATGCCGTGCTCCTTCAGCAGCGCGCGCGTTTCGGCAGGCTTGTACTGTTCAGGTTCGCCGGAGATCTCGATCGATTCGTAGCCGAACTTCTTGATGCGCTTGAGCGTCACCTCGAGCGGCTCGGCGCGCATCCAGTTGTGGGTCGAAAGATGCATGGTCTCTTCCTCTTCAAATCGCCTGATATCGCCCGTGGAACGCGGGACGGCTCTCCTCCCCAACAGCCGATCTTGAAAACTGGTTCGACCAATTGGGCTCCAGCGGCTTTCTAACGGATTTCCCATATTGCCGCAAGAAGGCGAGGCTCAGGCGCGGAACAATCGGCTAGGCATTTGTAATCGATATGAAAAATATGATGCTCTGGATAATTTTCCGGATTCGTTGCGTCATGCGCTTGCCTTGACCTTTTTCAAAGACTTGGTAATACCAGAGCGTGGAGGTGAGCTTGTCGGCGCTTGGGTGGCGCGGCGATCTCGCAGGGAGGGCAGGTGCATGCCGGCCATCGCTTCGGGCGGGACGCGGTGGCCGGTGCACTTCCGCGACGATTTTTCCGTGGGGTTTTGCCGGCTTCGGTGATTTGATGGCCGGCGATATATAGCGAACGCGCCTCCGGCGCGGCTCTGGAGGAGGAGCTTTCGAAATGCCAACGACGATCAAGGGGCCGGCGATCTTCCTGGCTCAATTCGCGGGCGACGCCGCACCGTTCAATTCGCTGCCGGCCATCGCGAAATGGGCCGCCGGGCTGGGTTACAAGGGCGTCCAGATACCGACATGGGACGGGCGTCTGTTCGACCTGAAGAAGGCCGCCAGCTCGAAGACTTATTGCGACGAGGTCAAGGGCATCTGCGCCGACGCCGGCGTCGAGATCACCGAGCTTTCCACGCACCTGCAGGGGCAGCTTGTCGCGGTGCATCCGGCGTATGACGCCCAGTTCGACGGCTTTGCGCCGGCCGAAGTCCACAACAATCCGAAGGCCCGGCAGAAATGGGCGGTCGATCAGATGAAGCTGGGGGCCAGGGCATCGAAGAACCTCGGGCTTAAGACGTCGGTCACGTTCAGCGGCGCGCTGGCGTTCCCCTATCTTTATCCGTGGCCGCAGCGTCCCGCCGGCCTGATCGAGGAAGCGTTTTCGGAGCTCGGCAAACGCTGGAAGCCGATCCTCGACGCCTATGACGACGCCGGCGTCGATGTCGGCTACGAGATCCATCCCGGCGAGGACGTCTTCGACGGCGCGACCTTCGAGATGTTCCTCGATGCCGTCGGCGGCCATGCGCGCTGCAACATCAACTATGACCCCTCGCACTTCCTGCTGCAGCAGCTCGACTATCTCGCTTTCATCGATATCTACCACGAGCGCATCAAGGCTTTTCACGTGAAGGATGCCGAGTTCAATCCGGACGGCCGGCAGGGGGTCTATTCGGGGTATCAGGGCTGGGTGCAGCGCGCCGGTCGCTTCCGCTCGCTCGGAGACGGGCAGGTGGATTTTTCGGGCATCTTCTCCAAACTCACCGCCTATAACTACGATTCCTGGGCGGTGCTGGAATGGGAATGCTGCCTCAAGCATCCGGAAGACGGCGCGGCCGAGGGCGCCCCGTTCATCCAGAGCCACATTATCCGGGTCACCGAAAAGGCGTTCGACGATTTTGCCGGCGGCGCGACCGACAAGAAGGTGCTGCGCGGAATGATGGGCATCTGACAAACGACGACAGTCGACAGCAGGCAATCGGCAGTCGGAGGACGCATCGCCTCTGATCAAACGGCTGCCGAACCCCGACTGCCAAATCAGGGAGGAGACGTTTCATGGTCAGCGGCAGGCAGGTTGAATCGGGCAGCGGCCCGATCCGCTATGGCATGGTCGGCGGCGGGCAGGGCGCCTTCATCGGCGGCGTGCACCGCATCGCGGCGCGCATGGATGGCGAATTCCAGCTTGTCGCGGGCGCGCTCTCTGCCAATCCCGAGAAGGCGCGCGCGTCGGGCGTGGAACTCGGGCTCGATCCGGATCGCGTCTACGGTTCCTATCAGGAGATGGCGAAGGCCGAGGCAAAGCGGCCGGACGGCATCGAGGCGGTGGCGATCGTGACTCCGAACCACGTCCATTATCCCGCCGCGAAAGCGTTTCTCGAAGCTGGCATCCATGTCATCTGCGACAAGCCGCTGACCTCGAACCTCGCCGATGCCAAGAAGCTTGCCGCCCTTGTCGAAAAATCCGGCAAGGTCTTCGTGTTGACGCACAATTATACCGGCTACCCGATGATCAGGCAGGCTCGCGAGATGGTGGCCAAGGGCCAGCTCGGCGAACTGCGCGTCGTGCAGGCCGAGTATCCGCAGGACTGGCTGACGGAAGCGATCGAGCAGACCGGCCAGAAACAGGCGGCGTGGCGCGTCGATCCGGCGCAGTCGGGCGTCGGCGGCTCGACCGGCGACATCGGCACGCATGCCTACAATCTGGCGCGTTTCGTCACCGGTCTGGAACTCGACAGCCTGTCGGCGGACCTCGATTCCTTCGTGCCGGGTCGCCAGTTGGACGACAACGCGCATGTCATGCTCCGCTTCAAGGCCAAGGGAAGTGGTCATCCGGCAAAGGGCATGATTTGGGCGAGCCAGGTCGCCCCGGGTCACGAGAACGGGCTGAAGCTGCGCGTCTACGGCACCAAAGGCGGTATCGAATGGGTGCAGGCTGATCCGAATTATCTCTGGTTCACGCCCTACGGCCAGCCAAAGCAGCTCATTACACGCGCCGGTGCGGGTGCCGGCGTGGCGGCCTCGCGCGTGACCCGTGTTCCGTCCGGTCATCCGGAGGGTTATCTCGAAGGCTTCGCCAACATCTATCAGGAAGCCGCCCGCGCCATTCGCGCCGCTCGCCGAAAGGGCGGCAAAATGCTGAAGGACGTCATCTATCCGACGGTTCAGGACGGCGTCGAAGGCGTGGCCTTCGTCGAGGCCTGCGTGAAATCGTCGAAGAAGAACGCAGCCTGGACGAAACTGTAGCCGGCAGGAAAGAGGCGCAAGCGTCGCGACGCGCTGCCCTGATCGGACCACGCCGCACCCCCTCTTCGTCATCCCATGGCAAGCGCAGCGAAGCGGAGCGCGACCATAGGATCCATGCCTGACCATCGCGGACCGATGATACGCCGGGCGACGGGCGCCCGTTCCTGCACAGCCACGCCTTCAGTGGCGTTCAGGCATGGATCCTCGGGTCAAGCCCGAGGATGACGAAGCGGAGAGGATGGCGCGACCGGCCGGCATGGCAGGCGCCGCAGACCGTTCCCCAAACGGGGATAAGTCCGCCGCCAGGGAGCGCGACTTTCTGGACAGTGCGCGGATCGGCGGCTAAAAGCCCACATCCTGTTGCCGGCCTCGGGAGCGCCGGCAATTCTCTTCAAGGGCGTTTCGATGAGCGGCGTAAGCGAGATCCGGTCGACCTTTCTCGACTATTTTCGGAAGAACGGGCATGAGATCGTGGCCTCCAGCCCGCTCGTCCCGCGCAACGACCCGACGCTCATGTTCACGAACGCCGGCATGGTGCAGTTCAAGAACGTCTTCACCGGGCTGGAGCAGCGTCCCTACAACCGCGCCGCGACGGCGCAGAAGAGCGTGCGTGCCGGCGGCAAGCACAACGATCTCGACAATGTCGGCTACACTGCGCGCCATCTCACCTTCTTCGAGATGCTCGGCAACTTCTCCTTCGGCGACTATTTCAAGGAGAACGCCATCGAGTTTGCCTGGAACCTGATCACGAAGGATTTCGGGCTGCCGAAGGACAAGCTGCTCGTCACCGTCTACCACACCGACGACGACGCGGCGTCGCTTTGGAAGAAGATCGCCGGTTTTTCCGACGACCGCATTATCCGCATTCCGACCTCCGACAATTTCTGGGCGATGGGCGATACCGGCCCGTGCGGTCCCTGCTCGGAAATCTTCATCGATCGCGGCGAGCACATCTGGGGCGGTCCTCCCGGCAGCCCGGAGGAGGACGGTGACCGCTTCCTCGAATTCTGGAACCTCGTCTTCATGCAGTTCGAGCAGGTGACGAAGGAGGAGCGCGTGCCGCTGCCGCGTCCCTCGATCGACACCGGCATGGGGCTGGAACGCATGGCGTCCATCCTGCAGGGCGTGGAAAGCGTCTTCGAGACCGACCTTTTCCGCCATCTGATCGACGCGACAGCTTCTGCGCTGGGGCAGGGGCCGGATGCGGAGAACGTCGCTTCCTTCCGCGTGATCGCGGACCATCTGCGCTCGTCGTCCTTCCTCGTCGCCGACGGCGTCCTGCCGTCGAATGAAGGCCGTGGATACGTGCTTCGCCGCATCATGCGCCGCGCCATGCGCCATGCGCAGCTTCTCGGTTCGAAAGAGCCGCTGATGTGGCAACTCGTGCCCGCGCTGGTGCGCGAGATGGGCACGGCCTATCCCGAACTCGTGCGCGGCGAGGCGCTGATCACGGAGACGCTGAAGCTGGAGGAAACCCGCTTCCGCCAGACCCTTGCGCGCGGCCTGACGCTGCTTGCCGATGCCACTGCGGATCTCAAGGCCGGCGACATGCTGGATGGCGAGACCGCGTTCAAGCTCTACGACACCTATGGGTTCCCGCTCGATCTGACGCAGGATGCGCTGCGCCAGCGCAGCATCTCCGTCAATCTGGACGGCTTTCAGGACGCCATGGAGCGTCAGAAGGCCGAAGCACGCAAGAGCTGGGCAGGCTCCGGCGAGGCCGCGACCGAGACGATCTGGTTCGGCATCCGCGAGAGGACCGGCGCGACGGAATTCCTTGGCTACGATACCGAGCAAGCCGAGGGCGTCGTGCTGGCGCTCGTCAAGGACGGCAAGGAAGTGTCCGGGGCGGCCGAGGGCGACACGGTTTCGCTGGTGGTCAACCAGACGCCCTTCTACGGCGAGTCCGGCGGCCAGATGGGCGACACGGGCGTCATTCATGGCGAGGGCTTTTCCTTCACCGTCATCGACACGCAGAAAAAGGCCGATGGCCTTTTCGTCCACAACGGCAAGGTGACGAAGGGCACGTTCAAGGTCGGCGCGGCCGCCGAGCTGAAGGTCGCGCATGAGCGCCGCTCGCGCCTCAGGGCAAACCATTCCGCAACGCACCTGCTGCATGAAGGCCTTCGCGAGGTGCTCGGCACCCATGTGGCCCAGAAGGGTTCGCTGGTGGCGCCGGAGCGTCTGCGCTTCGACTTCTCCCATCCCAAGCCGATCTCGGTGGAGGAGCTGGAGCGCGTCGAGGAACTGGCCAACGAGATCATCGTCCAGAACGCGCCGGTGACGACTCGCCTGATGAGCGTCGACGATGCGATCGCCGAGGGCGCCATGGCGCTGTTCGGCGAGAAATATGGCGACGAGGTCCGTGTCGTGTCGATGGGCACCGGCCTGCATGGCGCGAAGGAGAACCGGGCCTACTCGGTCGAACTCTGCGGAGGCACTCATGTCAGGGCGACGGGCGACATCGGCCTCGTGCGCATTGTTTCCGAAGGCGCGGTGGCTTCGGGCGTGCGCCGCATCGAGGCGTTGACCGGCATTGCAGCCCGCCAGCATCTGGACGAGCAGGACCGCCGGCTGAAAGCCGTCGCGGCCGCGCTCAAGGTCGGGCCGGGTGATGTGCTCGGTCGCGTCGAGGCTCTGATGGAGGAGCGCAAGAAGCTGGAGCGCGAGCTCACGGAGGCCCGCAAGAAGCTGGCGCTCGGTGGCGGCAGCTCTGGCGCGTCGGCGGATCAGGGCGAAAGCGTTGCCGGCGTCGGCTTCCTCGGCAAGGTTGTCTCCGGCGTCGCGCCGAAGGATTTGAAAGGGCTGGCCGACGAGGGCAAGAAGTCGCTCGGCTCCGGCGTCGTCGTATTCGTCGGCGACGCGGACGGCAAGGCGAGCGTCGTCGTCGCGGTGACGGAGGACCTGACGTCGCGCTTCAGCGCCGTCGATCTCGTTCGCCTCGCCTCAGCCGCGCTTGGCGGACAAGGAGGCGGCGGGCGTCCGGATATGGCGCAGGCGGGCGGACCGGACGCATCGAAGGCGAATGAGGCGATTGCCGCCGTCAAGGCGGCGATTGCCGGATAAGATGAAGGTAGCGCCGATCAGGCCGGCGCCACCCTTTTTTCGGAATCAGTCGCTCCAGCGTTGCATCGCGCCCACCGCCGACGCGTCCGCGTTGAGGATCAGGCGATTGTTCGTTCGCGCGAAATGTTCGAGAGGCACCACGATGTCGCGGTCCGGATACCCGGCCCGATTGTCGAAATCGATCACCAGCGCCGTGGGCGTCGTCCTGTCGGCCCCGACCACATCCTCGACTTCGCCGATCTCGGTGCCGTCCGTGAGGTAGACGTCCCAGTCGTCGACCGTGTCGGCATTCGCGCCGAGCGCCGGTACCTCGACCTTGTCGTCCACCTCCACGAGGGTCTGCTGGGCATAGGCAGCCGACATGGCAGCCGCGACGGCAAGGAGCGATATGACGATGCGCTTCATTCTTATTCAGTCTCTCGTTGATCGGTGAATGTGGCTAACCCTGCATCCTCGGTTTGGTTGCGATAGTCGGAACACATTGCGCGGGCGTTTGCAGGATGCGCCGTTCTGTGAACAGCCTGTTCGGCGTTCCCTCACTTGTGTGAACGATGAATCTCACCGATTTTTGGCGGAGAAAGCAACACGAAATTCTGGCGAGGCGAGGATGCCATTCACGCGACGGACAATCCTTGCAGGTGCGGGGCTTGCCGCCTTGGGCAACAGGGCCGCTGAAGCGGCCACGGAGAACACGATGAGCGAACTGCCTTTTTCCGGCACCACGCCGATCAGCATTTCCAGCGTCGGGCTGAAGGCGCGAGATGCCGAAAACCTTGCCGCCTATTACAAGGCGCTGCTCGGCTTCACCGAAATCTCGCGCTCCGGCGGCAACATCACGCTCGGCGCGCACGGCAGGCCGCTGCTCACGATTGAATCCGCGCCGTCCGCGAAGCCAGATGATCCGCGCGCCGCAGGCCTGTTCCATAACGCTTTCCTGCTGCCGTCGCGCGCCGATCTCGGCCGCTGGATACGCTTTGCCATAGAGAATCGCATCGCAGTCGACGGCGCCTCGGACCATCTGGTCAGCGAAGCACTGTATCTCACCGACCCGGAAGGCAACGGCATCGAGATCTACGCCGATCGGCCGAAGGGCAATTGGGAGTGGGACGGCGATCAGGTCGCCATGGCCACGAAGCGGCTCGACATAGACGGCGTCATCGGTTCGATTCCGGCTGGCGATGCAGAATGGAAAGGCGCGCCCGAAAACACGATCATCGGCCATGTGCATCTGCGCGTCGGCGACCCCGGTGAGGCGGAACGGTTCTGGCACGACGCCTTCGGCTTCGACACGGTGGCGAAGTATGGTCCTGCTGCTGTGTTCCTTTCCTCCGGCGGTTATCACCACCATATCGGCGCCAATGTCTGGCAGAGCGTCGGCGCGGGGAAGCGTGATGCGGATCGTTCGGGGTTGAGCTGGGTTGAATTGCGCGCCAGCGAAGGAAAGTATGCTGGCGAGACGGTCGACCCGTGGGGCACGGTGATCCGGACGGTCGAGGCAGCGCCGGCGTGAGGATACCGGCGACGGCTTGCGGCTGTCAGGCCTCGCCGAACACCCGCCTGAAGATCGTGTCGACGTGCTTGGTGTGATAGCCAAGGTCGAACTTTTCGCGGATTTCCTCTTCGGAAAGGGCTGCGCGCACATCCTTGTCGGCGAGCAGTTCCTCAAGGAAATCGGCACCTTCCTGCCAGACCCTCATGGCGTTGCGCTGGACGAGCCGATAGGCGTCCTCGCGGGAAACGCCGGCCTGCGTCAGCGCCAGCAGCACGCGTTGCGAATGCACCAGGCCGCGGAATTTGTTGAGGTTCTTTTCCATATTGTCCGGATAGACGACCAGCTTTTCGATCACGCCGGTCAGGCGCGCCAGCGCGAAGTCGAGCGTAACAGTGGCATCCGGCCCGATCATACGCTCGACCGACGAATGCGAGATGTCGCGCTCGTGCCAGAGCGCGACGTTCTCCATCGCCGGCAGGGCGAGGGCGCGCACCATGCGGGCGAGGCCCGTCAGGTTTTCCGTCAGCACGGGGTTGCGCTTGTGCGGCATCGCCGACGAACCCTTCTGGCCCGGCGAGAAATATTCTTCCGCTTCCAGCACTTCGGTGCGCTGGAGGTGGCGAATCTCGATCGCCAGCCGCTCGATGGAGGAAGCCACGACACCGAGTGTCGCGAAGAACATCGCGTGCCGGTCGCGCGGGATGACCTGCGTCGAGACGGGTTCCGGCGTCAGGCCGAGCTTTGCCGCGACGTGCTCCTCGACATAGGGTTCGATGTTGGCGAAGGTGCCGACCGCGCCCGAGATGGCGCAGGTGGCGATCTCGTCGCGCGCCGCGACGAGGCGGGCGCGGCAACGCGAAAACTCCGCATAGGCCTGCGCCAGCTTGACTCCGAAGGTCGTCGGCTCGGCATGGATGCCGTGGCTGCGGCCGATCGTGACCGTATCCTTGTGCTCGAAAGCACGCTTTTTCAAAGCGGCAAGCAGCCTGTCGACATCGTCGATGAGAATGTCGCTTGCGCGCTTCAACTGTACAGCGAGACAGGTATCGAGCACGTCCGACGAGGTCATGCCCTGATGGATGAAGCGCGCATCCGGCCCGACGAACTCGGCCAGATGCGTCAGGAAGGCGATGACGTCGTGCTTCGTCTCGCGCTCGATCTCGTCGATGCGGTCGACGTTGAAAACAGCCGCGCCGCCTTTTTCCCAGATGGTGCGGGCGGCTTCCTTCGGGATCACGCCGAGTTCGGCGAGCGCGTCGCAGGCATGCGCCTCGATCTCGAACCAGATGCGGAAACGGGTCTCGGGCGACCAGATAGCGACCATTTCCGGCCGCGAATAACGCGGGATCATGAGGGGCGACGTCCAGGCTGGCTTTCGTTGCCCGCCTCCTAACAGCCAATCAGTCTTGGTTCAACGCGGCAGGCGCGCAAACCACAGTGCAGCGGCGAACAATGCGAGAAGCCCGAAGGGGAGATAGAGGCGCAATCCGAGAACAGCGAACTGGTAGAGCGCGCCTGCGACGGTGAAGACGAACTGGAACGCCCACGTCAAGCTGAACGCCGGTGCATGCCACTCGGTGTAGTAGCTGCGGTAGTCAAGCGCATAGATCGTGGCTGTGAGCCCGATCGTCATGACGCCGAGCGACAGGAAGAGGGCTGCGAACGCTGCTTCCCGCTTTCCGCCCGCGGACAAAAGACGGCCGAGCCACAGCGCAGGTACGAACGCGATTAACGCCCCCGCCAGATAAAGAGCTGCAATTTCCCGTGCTTTCGCCGCCGTCTGCCATCCGTCCGCATGGAGAGCGAAAAGCGCGCTGGCCATCATGGCGGCCGCCCATAGGGCCGAACCCGCTAAAGCTGCGCGGATCGAAGGGAAGGCGTTGCGCAGGCGAGCCGCCGCAGACACGCGCGGGGCCGCGTCGCTCGCGACGGTTTCATGATCTCGCGAGAGAGCGACGCGGCTCACCGGCGACCCGTCACCGCAATCCAGCGGAAGTCTGGTCCCTCGAAGCCGACGCGCTGGATGGCGACGAGAACCGCATAGGCGCTGAAATGCTGTGGCCCGAAGGTCTGCAGCCCACCCAGCCGGTAGCCGATGGCGCAGCCGCGGCTTTGCGGTACGAATTTATCCTCGTGCAGGACTTCCGTCTTGCCGTTTTCCGCATCCACGCTCAGCAGCCGGAAGCCCTTGAGTTCGCCAAGATCGAAACAGCGCTGCTCCCCGCCGGGCAAGGGAAATTCCTCGAGCCGAAACTCGACAGGCGGCTCGATCGGCGGGAAATAGGGCTGGGGGGACGCCACGATGCGGTGCGGATCGGCGTTCAGCTCGGTCACGGCGTTGAATGCCGCGGTAAAACCCCGGTTTGCGTCGAGGATATCCTGCGGCACGATCTTCTCGCCGGCTTCCCGTGCCTTTTTCCGAGCCTCGGGCACATTCGCATTCTCGTCTTCCAGCGTCACGCGAACCGGCGATCCGTCCACGAATTCGTCTGTGGCGGTGTCGATATAGAACCGGTTGGCATAAGGGAAACCGGAGCCGTCCTGGACGCCATATTCCTCGAAGGCGAAGATGCCGCCGTCTTTGCTGAAGCCGAGAATGTTGAGCTCCGCCGTATCGCCCGCCAAGACCGTCACGGTGAAGGCAGGAAAGCAGAGCGCAAAGAACGCCGCCCCGGAAATCGCCCTGTGCGTGAATTTCAGCATGCCCGACTCTACCCGCTCGACGTAACCGCAACGTAAAGGCGTCAAGGTTCGACGCAGCCGTCAGATCTCTGCCCGGCGATTGCCGCTATTCGGGGCGGGAAGACCATACCGGAAAGATATCGTTGGCGGCCGGTGTCGCGGCGTAAACGGCCCGGGCGATGGCGCGCGCCATGGTCGCGCTGGCCGCCGCATAGTGGTCGATGGCGTCGTCGAGGGCGAGACGCTTGCCGCTGTTTCCCGTCGCCAGGGCAAACACCAGATCGCCGTCGGCCGGCGTGTGGGTGGGCCAGATCGCGCGCGCGAATCCGTCATGAGCGGAAATGGCGAGGCGCTTTGCCTCGGCCTTGGTAAGGATCGCGTCGGTGGCGATCACGGCGATCGTCGTATTCTCCAGCCCTCGCGACTTGTCGCGAAACTTGAGCCGAACCTTTTGCGCATCGGATGGCAGCGGCGACGGAAAGCCGAGACCGCCGAATTCGTCACCGATCTCCCATGGAGCAGCCCAGAAGTGACGCGAACTCCCGACGGTCACGGAGCCGACCGGGTTGGCGACGACGAGCGCGCCGACCGTCACGCCGTTCGGCAGGATCGTGGATGCCGAACCGAGCCCACCCTTCAGCCCGCTGGAGAGCGCGCCGACGCCCGCACCGACGGTGCCGAGCGGAAAGTCCGCCCTTGCGTCGTTCGCTGCTTCGTAGCCCAGTTCGCGGTAGGGTGGGTAGCGCCCCCAATTCTTGTCGCCGCCATTCGTCAGGTCGAAGCAGATCGCTGCGGGAACGATGGGTATCAGCTGGTCGCGCACGGCAAATCCCACGCCGCGTTCGCGCAGCGCCGCCTGAACCCCGGACGCGGCGTCAAGGCCGAAGGCGGACCCGCCGGACAGCACTACTGCGTTGACGGTCTCGACTGCATTATGAGGCTCCAGCAGGTCGGTTTCCCGCGTTCCGGGTGCGCCGCCAAGCACCTGCACGGCGGCCGTCGCCGGTTCGTCGCAGACGACGACGGTCACGCCGGACTTCAGCTTGTGATCCGCGGCGTTGCCGACGCTCAGACCCGCAACGTCCGTGATCAGGTTCTTCGGGCCGGCATGAAAGCTCATTCGGATTCCAGCGGCCGGAAGCGGCCGCCCTCGAAGCGGTAGATGCGATACGGGTTCTCGGTCAGGTCGCCCTTGGCGTCGAACTTCATCGGCCCGATCACGGTTTTGAACGTATTCGCGTCGAGCGCTTGTGCTATTCCGTTCGCGTCGCCCGTCCGAAGTGCTTCCGCCGCGATCTGGACTGCCGCGTAAGCAGGCAGGACATAGCCTTCGGCGACGGTTCCGCCGGACTGGATCGAGTCCACGACGGTCCGATCCGCCACCTCAGCCCATTCGGGCATGGCGATCATCAGCGTGCCCTCGGCAACGGTCATCTCGCCGGGAGCGGCACGCAGCGTCTCGCCGCCCGCAATGATGAGTGGCGCGTCCAACTGGCCCGCGTCGCGCCCCATGATGGCGATGTCCTCGCGGTCCCCGCCCGCCAGGACATGCGTGGCGCCGGCCTTCCTCAGGCGGCCGACAAGCGCGATCTGGTTGTCCATCTGCGGCCGGAACGTATCCACGAAGACCGGCTTCAGGCCGGACTGCTCGGCCGCGAGGCGGAAGGTCTCGGCCAGTTCGCGTCCATAGATCGTGCCGTCGTCCACGATGGCGAAAAGGTTATCGCGCCACAGCCGCGTCAGAATGGATGCGGCCGCATTGCGCTCGCTCTCGGCACGCGGCCCGGCGCGGTAGATCGGCCAGCCGGTCTTGATGCGGCGATCCGTGATGCCATCGGTGCGCACGCCGACGGCTATGGCAGGAATATTCGCCGCCTTCAGCACGGGCAGGGCCGCCTCGATCGTTTCCGTGCACAGATAGCCGACGACGATGGATACTTTTGCGGCGGCGAAACGTTCCGCCGCCGTCTTGCCGCCTTCGGCCGTGCAGGCGTCGTCGACGATCTCGATTGTCACGCCGAGCGACGCTGCGGCGGCCCTCGCGCCGGCCTCGATCTGCCGGCCCAGTATGGCTGATGCGCCGGACAACGGCGCCGACACGCCGATGCCTTCCGCATGCGCGGCGGATGCGGCGAGGCTAGCGGCAACTGCCGCTGCTATATGAAGTCCGGTCAGGCGCAACTCAGCTTTTCCACCGCCTTTGGCGTCGCGCGATTGGTAGTGACTCGCGCGCCCATGTGCAATCAACGTTTCTTGTGGGCCCGCAAGCCGCGCCATATATACGGAATGCTGAAGTCCGGAATCGATCTTGCTGAAAAAACCCGTTATCGAGCCGCAGAGCTATCGCGACGCCATGAGCCGCTTCGCGGGAGCCGTGCATGTCGTCACGACGGACGGTCCCGCCGGTCGACGCGGAACGACGATCATCGCCGCCTGTTCGGTGTCGGATGAGCCGCCGACGGTGCTGGCCTGTCTCAACCGTCACAATCCCAACAATGACCTGTTCGTCCAGAACGGGAATTTTGCGCTGAACACGCTGGCGGTGAAGCACGAGCCGATGGCGGTGGCGTTTTCCGGCGTGACGGGTCTGGCGACGGAGGAGCGCTTCGCGTTCGGACACTGGGATGCGCTGTCGACAGGCGCCCCGACGCTCACCGATGCGGTTGCGGTCTTCGACTGCGAGTTGATCGACTTCAAGGACATCGCCACGCATCGCGTGCTTTTCGGCCGGGTGACAGGCCTGCGTATCGGCGATAATTTGCGGCCGCTGATCTATCACGACCGCGCCTATCACGTCCTCTAGCCCAAGGCGGCACATGTCCGAAGTCTCCCCGCGTCCCGTGCCGCAATCGATCGACGAAACGCTCGAAATGCTCGCCGGAGCCGATTACGTCGCCGACCGCGCTCTCGCCACGGTGCTCTTCCTAAGCCTCCGCATGAAACGGCCACTCTTTCTTGAGGGAGAGGCCGGTGTCGGCAAGACGGAGATCGCCAAGGTGCTTGCCTCTGCGCTGGGGCGCCGGCTCATCCGCCTGCAATGCTACGAAGGCCTCGACGTGGCGTCGGCCGTCTATGAATGGAACTACGCCGCGCAGATGATCGAAATCCGCATGGAGGAAGCGGTCGGCGCGGTGAAGCGCGAAGACATGGAGCGCAACGTCTTTTCTGAAAAATACCTGATCCGCCGGCCGGTGCTCGATGCGCTCACCGGCACGAAGGGCGCCGCGCCGGTCTTCCTGATCGACGAGCTCGACCGTACCGACGAGGCCTTCGAGGCCTTTCTTCTGGAAATCCTCTCCGATTTCCAGGTGACGGTGCCCGAACTCGGCACGATCAAGGCGGAGGAGCCGCCGATCGTCATCATCACCACCAACCGCACGCGCGAAATCCACGATGCGCTGAAACGCCGCTGCCTGTATCACTGGGTCGACTACCCGAACGCGGAACGCGAACTGGAGATCGTCGCGCGCAAGGTTCCGCAGGCCAACAGCAGGCTTTCCGCGGAGGTGGTGAAGTTCGTGCAGAAGCTGCGCGAGATCGAACTGTTCAAGGTGCCGGGCGTTGCCGAAACCATCGACTGGGCAGGCGCGCTGACCGAGCTCGACAAGGTCGCGCTCGATCCCGAGACGGTTTCGGACACCATCGGCGTGCTGCTGAAATATCAGGACGACATCGCCCGCATCGAGCAGGGCGAGGGCCGCCGCCTGCTCAACGAGGTGAAGGCGGAACTCGCCGCGGCGGAGTAGGCTGCTGCCATGAACACCTCATCCGCAAATCCCGACGGCCGCATCGCCGACAACATCGTCTATTTCGCGCGTGCGCTTCGCAAGGCCGGCATGCGGGTCGGGCCTGCCTCGGTGAAGGATGCGATCGAGGCGGTGCTGGTCGCGGGCATCGGCAGCCGCGACGATTTTTACTGGACGCTGCATGCAGTGCTCGTCACCCGCCACGAGGACCATCCGGTATTCGACGAGGCCTTCCGGCTGTTCTGGAAATCGCGCGAGCTGATCGAGAAGATGATCGCCATGTTCTCGCCCATGGCTCCGGACCATCGCGAGAAGCAGAAGCCGCGCGCGGCGGAAAACCGAGTCAGCCAGGCGATGTTCGAGGGCCACCAGAAATCGCAGCCACAGAAGGAGATTCCGGAGATCGAGGTCGATGCGCGGCTCACCGTTTCCGGCAACGAGGTGCTGCGGGCGAAGGATTTCGCGCAGATGACGGCGGCGGAACTTGGCCACGCGAAGAAGGCGATTCAGGATCTGCGTCTGCCTTTCGACTCTGTCGTGACGCGGCGTTTCAAACCCGATCCGCGTGGCCGCCGCGCCGATCCGCGCGCCATGATGCGCTCGGCCGTCCGTACCGGCGGGCAGTTGATCCTGCCAAAGTTCCGCTCGCCGCGCGAAGTGCATCCGCCGCTGGTGGTGCTGGCCGACATTTCCGGCTCGATGAGCCAGTACACGAGGATTTTCCTGCACTTCCTGCATGCCCTGACCGAGAAGCGGCGGCGCGTGCACACCTTCGTCTTCGGCACGCGGCTGACCAATCTGACGCGGCAGATGCGCCATCGCGATCCCGATCAGGCATTGGCCGAATGCGCGGGCGCTGTGAAGGACTGGTCCGGCGGCACGCGCATCGGCGACACGTTGAACGAGTTCAACCGGCTGTGGTCACGACGCGTTCTGGGGCAGGGGGCTGTGGTGCTCTTGATTACCGACGGTCTGGAGCGCGATGATGTGACCGGCCTTGCGGAGGAGATGGAACGGTTGCGGAAATCATGCAGGCGGCTGATCTGGCTGAACCCCTTGCTGCGCTTCGACGGCTTCGAGCCGCGTGCGCGCGGGGTGAGGGCGATGCTGCCGCATGTCGATGAATTTCGCGCGGTCCATAACCTGAATGCGCTGGCAGATCTCTGCGAGGCCCTGTCCGGCACGCATACCGGCCAGAAATCCGATCCACGCCGATGGTTCGCGGCAAGCCGTGTCGCCTGATCCGCGCGAAGACAGGAGATGTTTCCCATGGAGAGCCTGCATCTGGATGAAAGCCGCGATCCGTTGCTGATCGCGGAGGACTGGGCCGGGCATGGACGCAAGGTGGCGCTGGCGACCGTGGTGGAGACATGGGGGTCCGCGCCCCGGCCGGTCGGCAGCCATCTGGTCATAGATGCCGACGGCAATTTCCACGGCTCCGTCTCCGGCGGCTGCGTGGAGGGCGCCGTCGTGTCGGAAGCGCTCGACGTCATCGGCAACGGCGAGCCGAAGATGCTGGAATTCGGTGTCGCCGACGAAACGGCGTGGCGTGTCGGCCTCTCCTGCGGCGGGCGCATCAAGGTCTATGTCGAGCGGGTGGGCTGAACATGGACCCGCACTCCCTGAAGACAGTCAATGCCGAACGCCGGGCGCGCCGCGCCGTTATTCTGATGACGGACATGAGAGGCGGGACCGATCGGATCGTCCGGGAAAATGAAGCCGACACTATTGGCGGCGAACTCGGAGAGGCAGTGCGCAATGCCTTCTATACCGGCGTGTCGCAGACGGTGAATGTCGGCGAAAAATCCTGTTTCCTCAACGTCTACATGCCGCAGCCGCGATTGGTCGTGATCGGTGCGGTCCACATCAGTCAGGCGCTGGCGCCCATGGCGAAGATCGCGGGTTATCCGGTCGAGATCATCGACCCGCGAACCGCTTTCGCGAGTGCGGAGCGTTTCCCCGACACGGAGTTTTCCGCAGAGTGGCCGGAAGACGCGCTGAAGGCGAGGCCGCTCGACCCGTATTGCGCGCTGGCCGCTGTCACCCATGATCCCAAGATCGACGATTTCGCGCTGAAGGCCGCGCTCGATGCGGACTGCTTCTATGTCGGTGCGCTTGGCAGCAGGAAGACACACGCGAAGCGCGTCGAACGCCTGCTCGCAACGGGCGTCCCGGCGGAGCAGATCGAGCGCATCCATGCGCCGATCGGCGTGAACATCGGTGCGCTGACACCTGCCGAGATCGCTGTTTCCATATTGGCTCAGGTCGTCGAGGCGTTCCGCTCCCGGCGGCGCGCGCTACGCGAGGCGGCGGCATGAAATTCGGTCGGGTCCCGATCGCGCAGGCGGAAGGCGCGCTGCTCGCGCACGCGACGGCGGCGGGAAACGTGCGGCTGCGCAAGGCGCACAAATTGACCGTCGAGGATGTGGCGGCTTTGCGGGCCGCAGGTGTCTCGGAGGTGATCGCGGCCACGCTCGCGGAAGACGACCTGGACGAGGATGAGGCCGCGCTCCGCATCGTACGGGCGATGGCTTTCGATGGCGTCGAAATCCGTCCGCCTTCGACGGGCCGTGTCAACCTGCATTCCAGGGGCGGCGGCGTCTTCACGGTAACCCGCGATATGATCGATCGCATCAATGCAGTCGATCCGGCAGTGACGATCGCGACATTGGCCGATTACGCCGCCGTCGAGGCGGGCCAGATGGTCGCGACGGTCAAGATCATTCCCTTCGCGGTCGCTGGAGCGATCGTCGCGAAGGTCGAGGAGATTTGCCGCGAAGGCAGGATATTTGCGGTATCGGCCTTCCGGCCGAGCAAGGTGGCGGTGATCCAGACGGAACTGCCGACGGTGAAGCCGAGCGTGCTCGACAAGACCATCCGGGTCACGGAAGAGCGGCTGGCGCGCTCCGGCAGCCGCCTGATCGCGGAACGCCGCTCCGCGCATACCGCCGAAGCCGTCGCCGGGCAATTGAAGCCGCTGCTGCGTGACAGCGACATGGTTCTGGTATTCGGCGCTTCCGCCATGAGCGATTTCGACGACGTCATTCCGGCGGCGATCCGTCAGGCGGGAGGTTCGGTCGTCCGTGCCGGTATGCCGGTCGATCCCGGCAATCTGATCGTGCTCGGCCGCATCGACGGCAAGCCCGTCATCGGCGCGCCTGGCTGCGCGCGCAGCCCCAAGGAAAACGGTTTCGACTGGGTGCTGGACCGCCTGCTGGCCGGCATCGACGTCACCAGCCGCGATGTCGCGGCCATGGGGGTGGGCGGCCTGCTGATGGAGATTGCCAGCCGGCCGCAGCCGCGCGAGGCGCCGGTCCCGCAGAAGCGCGGAACGGTCGAGATCGTGCTTCTCGCCGCGGGCCGTTCCAGCCGCATGGGCGGACCGAACAAGCTTCTCGCGCTCTTTGATGGAAAGCCGCTGGTGCGCCGCGCCGCCGAGCGGGCATTGGCCTCCCGCGCCGGCCGCACAATCGCCGTCATGGGCCATCAGAAGGAGCGCGTCCGCGCCGCCCTGCAGGGTCTTGATCTGCGGCTGGTCGATAATCCGGATTTCGCCACGGGCCTCGCAAGTTCGCTGAAGGCAGGCGTCGGTGCGGTATCGACCAGCGCCACCGGGGCGATGATCGTGCTTGGCGACATGCCCGGCGTGTCGCGCGCCGATCTGGACCATATGATCGACGCGTTTGTCGCCGATGGCGGACGTTCGATCGTGCGGGCGTCGTTTCGTGGAAAGCGCGGCAATCCCGTCATCCTGCCCCGCAGCCTCTTTGCGGCTGTCAGCCGGCTCGAAGGCGATGTCGGCGCCCGTTCTCTGATCGAGTCGGAAGGGGTCAACGTCATCGATGTAGAGATAGGCGAGGCGGCTTTCATCGATGTCGACACGCCCGATGCGCTCGCCGAGGCCGGCGGTGTGTTGCAGGATTGAGCGAATGCGCATCCTGAATCGCGCGCTGGCGCTGACGGCAGTCGTGGCATCGACCTTCTGGGCTACGATAGCGTCTGCGGACTCACTGAAACCCTACAAGGATGACCTGTTCGCCTATCCCGGCATCCTCTCGGATCAGGGGGCCTACAAGGTCGTGGACTATTCGGAGGCGCGCGACATCAACGGGCGCGACGAAGTGCCGGAGCGCCGCGTGCGTGCGAAATATGTCTCGCTCGGCGTGCGCAAGGTGCAGAAGGATCTGGCCCTGAAGACGGACGACGGAGCGACGATCCGGCATTTCGCGGTCGGCAGGACCGAAGGCGCCCGCTTCATCGTGCTCTACCTGCACGGGCAGGGCGGCAGCCGGAAGCAGGGCGTCGACGACTTCACCTTCGGCGGAAACTTCAACCGAATCAAGAACATCGCCGCAGCCAATGATGGCCTCTACCTGACCCCCGATTTCCCCGACTTCGGCAAGGGCGGCGTGCGCACGGTCTCGGCGCTGATCGGCTACTACGCCGCCCGCTCGCCGGGATCGCCGGTGATCGTCGCCTGCGGTTCGATGGGAGGCCAGATCTGCTGGGGTCTGGCATCCAGCACTGTCGGTGAGCGCCTGTCGGGCCTGCTTCTGTTGGGCTCGCTCTGGGACGACGGCTTTCGTTCGTCGCCCGCGTTCGGGCGCAGGGTGCCTGTCTTCTTCGGCCATGGCAGCGAGGACACGGTGTTTCCGGTCGAGAAGCAGGAGGCGTTCTTCCGCTCGCTCGGCGCGAACTATCCCGCGCGCTTCGTGCGGTTCGAGACGGGAACTCATGGCACGCCCATCCGCATGTCCGATTGGCGGGAGGTGCTCGACTGGATGCTGGCGCTGGCGCGATAGCCTCAACGCTTGAGGTGTCGCGTGATCCGGCGCTCGATCCAGTCTATCGCGTGGCGCAGCGTTTCGACGATCGCCAGATAGATCAGCGCGGCCCAGATATAGGTCTGGAAATCGAAACTGCGCGAAAAAGCCTGTCGCGTCATTCCCATCAGGTCGAAGACGGTGATGAGGGCGACGATGGCCGATCCCTTGATCATCAGGATGATCTCGTTGCCGTAAGGCCGCAGCGCCACGATCAGCGCCTGCGGCAGGATGATCTTGCGCAGCGTCAGCAGGCGCGGCACGCCGAGCGATGCGGCCCCTTCCCATTGACCTTTCGGAACGCTCTGGATGGCGCCGCGCAGGATCTCGGCCTGATAGGCGGCGGTATTCAGGGTGAAGGCGAAGACGCCGCAGTTGAAAGCGTCCTTGAAGAAATCCCACAGGCCAACCGCCTGAAGCTGTGGGCGGAAGGAGCCGAGGCCGTAGTAGATGAGAAAGGTCTGCGCGAGGAGCGGCGTGCCCCGGAAGAAATAGACGTAAGCATAGGAAAGTGTCTGCAACACCGGGTTCGACGAGAGGCGCGCGTAGCAGATCGGCACGGAAAGAATGGCGCCGAAGAAGATCGAAAGCACGACCAGCTTGATCGTCACCCAAAGGCCGCTCATGTAGCCGGGAAAATAGCGTTCCACGAGCTCTGGATTCCAGGACGTCACGAGATACAGCACCAGCGCGATGCCGAGCACGATCCAGAAGCCGACCAGCACGTTGCCGATCTTGCGCTCCAGCGTCCACCGCCGGACTTCCGGAGGCCGTTCGACCTCGGCGGCAGGCGTTTCGGCGATCGCGCTCATCGTTGCACCGCCTGCCTGCCGACGCTCCGCTCGATGGCGTTGATGCCGACGGAAGAGATGATGGCGAGGACGAGATAGATCAGGCAGGCCAGACCGTAGAACAGAAACGCCTCCTTGCTGACACGGGAGGCGATGTTGGTCTGCCTGAGAATGTCCGAAAGGCCGATGGCCGAGACGAGCGCGGTGTCCTTGAGCAGGATCAGCCAGAGATTGGCGAGGCCGGGCAGGGCGATGCGCACCAGTTGCGGCAAGATGACCAGCCGCATTGTCTGTCCGCCGGAGAGGCCTACGGCATATCCGCCTTCATACTGGCCGCGCGGTATGGCCCGGAAGGCGGACAGGAACACCTCGCTGGCATAGGAGGAAAACACCACGCCGAGCGCCACCATGCCGGACACGAAGCTGTTCACCTCGACCGTCGCATCCGGCATGACGAGGCGCACCGCGCTCTGAAGTCCGATCTGCACGCCGAAATAGACCAGAAAAAGCGTCAGCAGCTCCGGTAGGCCACGGAAGATCGTCGTATAGACATTGCCCGCGAGGCGCAGGGACGGTTCCTGCGACTGCTTTGCCAAAGCCACGAAAAAGCCGATGAGCAGACCAAAGGGCAGCGTCGCAAGCGCAAGAGAAACGGTGATGAAGACACCGTGCGCGATGTCGTCGAGCCAGCCCTCCGGCCCCCAGCTCAGAAGTGTCCAGACGCTCTGCATCGGCTCGCTACGTTCCCCTTAGCCGCCGTGTCGTTGAAATGCGGACGGCGCTTTTCACGCCGCCCGCTGCGTCAAGGGAGATCAGTTTTCGGCGCCGTAGACGTCGAATTTGAAGTACTTGTCGTTGATTTCCTTGTATTTTCCGTTGGCGCGGATGGCCTTGATCGCAGCGCTGAAGCGGTCGGCCAGCGCCGTCTCACCCTTGCGGACGGCGATGCCCGCGCCCGGTCCGAAGATCTCGACCGGCTGGGGTTCCGGCACGCCGAGGATCTTGCAGCACGCGCCGTCAGGAGAATCCAGCCATTGGCTGAGCACCACTATGTCGTCCTGAATGGCGTCGAGACGGCCATTGGCGAGATCGAGCTGCTCCTCGGGGCTTGACGGATAGCCCTTCACGTCGCTGTCGGTGTAGGTCTTCTGGGCGTAGTTCAGGTGCGTCGTCGAGGTCGCGGCACCGATCGACTTGCCAGCCAGATCTTCCTTGGTCACGCCCTTGAGTTCGGTGTCCTTCGGAGCCGCAAGCGCCGACGGCGTGTTGTAGTACTTCTCCGAAAAGTCCACTTTCTGCTTGCGTTCGTCGGTGATCGACATGGACGCGATGATGGCGTCGAACTTGCCGGCCTGCAGCGCGGGGATGATGCCGTCCCAGTCCTGCGTGACGAATTCGCACGTCACCTTCATCTCCTCACAAAGCGCATTCGCGATGTCGATGTCGAAACCTTCCAGCTTGCCGTCGGCGGTCAGGTTGTTGAAGGGCGGATAGGCGCCTTCCGTGCCGATCTTCAGCGTCTCTTGCGCCTGCGCGGCGCCGAGCGAAAGCGCCAGCGCGGCGGCCGAGACGGCCAGGATTAAACGCTTGGAAATACGCATGATGTTCCTCTCTGTTTGCTTCTGGCCGTCTTTGACATGACGACCGTCGAGCGGCGCTCCCACCGCTCGCTGGGCGGATATTCCCACTCTTTTTTCACAAAAAGCAATCTCTAAACCGTTTGATTATGCATGGCTTTCGCGCAATAGCGCCGCTTGCCGTAACGTCATATGGTTGGAGATTCAGCCAGGCCTGCTTCAGCGGCGGGTCAGCTTCATCGTCTTTTCGATGAAGTCCGCGACCACTGCGACGTCGTCCACGTCGAAGACCGGAAGGGCCTCGTCAGGCTGGGGGCGATCGGCCGCGACCGCGACGATGTTCGGGTCGCCCGGCGCCAGCGGCCGTGTGTCCTTCGCGCCCAAGCGCCGCACCTCGATTTTTTTATGCGTCTCGCGCTTATAGCCTTCCACGAGCACCAGGTCGCAGGGCGCAATGCGTTCGAGAATGGCGTCGAGCGCCGGCTCGTCTTCACCGCGCAGTTCGTGCATGAGCGCCCAGCGCCGCCCCGAGACCACCGCGACTTCGCGGGCGCCTGCGGCGCGATGCCGGAAACTGTCGGTGCCTTCGATGTCGATGTCGAAATCGTGGTGCGCATGCTTGATGGTCGAAACGGACCAGCCGCGACCGCTCAATTCCGCCACAAGCCGCTCCGTCAGCGTGGTCTTGCCGGAATTCTTCCAGCCGGTGATGCCGAAGACGCTATGTCTCATGGTTGGAACCCCGCCATGATGCGCTCCGCCGTCTCGAGGTCGTCCGGCGTATTGATGTTGAAGAACGGATCGATCTTGCCGCCGCCCGTGTCGAGAAGGGCAAAGTCGACGTAACGATGCGGCCTGGTCTCGATCAACCGGAGCACGCTCGTCTTTTCTCCCGATTGAAGAAACGCAAGGACGGGATCGATGGCGCTCACAGGCCAGAGGCTGAAAACGGGGTGCGGGCGGCCTCCGCTTCTCGCGACATGGATCGCATCACCATCGCCCGTGTCTCGAAGCCGCATCACGAGGTCTTGCGGAAAGAACGGCATGTCGGTGGCGACCGAGATCACGTGGCCGAAGCCACGGTTCCGCGCCCACTGAAGGCCTGTCAGGATTCCAGCCAGCGGCCCGGCGAAGCCGCCGATACTGTCAGCGACGACATCGATGCCGAGAAAGCCGAAGCGTCCGGGATCGCCGTTGGCGCTGATCACAAGCTCTTCCACCTGCGGCCGCAAGCGTTCGACGACGAGCGAGACGAGCGGTTGTCCGGCGAGCGTCACGAGGCTCTTGTCGGAACCCATGCGCCGCGCGCGTCCGCCTGCGAGGACGACGCCGGCAACGTTCAACCGCATCTCAGGAGGCCGATCCTGCGGCCGGTCGCGCATGCCGCCTCATAGCCCGTCCGGGAACATTTCGGCGTTCGTGCTGCCGGATGCCACCTTGGCGCGTCCGGTCACGCGCTCTCGGTAGAGCGTGTAGATTCCCGATCCGATGACGAGCACGGCGCCGGTCAAGGTCGGCAGGTCCGGAAAATCCGAAAAGAGGACAAGTCCCATCAGCAACGCCCACAGAAGCGATGTATAGCGAAATGGCGCGACAAACGAAATGTCGGTCCCTCGGACGGATATTATGATCGTCTGATAGCCGACGAGAATCAGTATGCCGGCGCCGAACAGCAGAACAAGATCGTATGGGGAGATCGGCGACCAGCCGCCCATGGGGACGATCAGCAAAGCGCCGAACACGGCAACGACGCCGGCCGTAACGATCGACAACTGAAGAGTTCCCACGGAATGCGGGATACGGCTGGTGGTGAGGTCGCGCAGGGCGCAGAACACGACGCAGATCAGCGTGAAGACAGAATAGATCGTGAAGCCCTCTAGGCCGGGCCGCACGATGATCAGGATGCCGATGAAACCCACCATGATCGCGATCCACCGTCGCCAGCCGACGGGCTCCCGGAAGAAGAGGACCGCACCCAGCGTGACCGCCAGCGGCAAAGCCTGGAACACCGCCGACACATTCGCCAGAGGCAGGTGGGCGAGCGCGATGAGATAGAACAGCGTCGCACCCAGTTCGCCGATCGTACGCAGGCCCACTATGGGTTGAAGCGTGTTGCGAAATCCTCCGAGCCCATCCTGGTACCATGCAAGCACGAGCAGGAGCATCGTCGCGAACAAGCCCCGGATGAACATGACCTGCCCCATGTTCATGTGCTCGGAAACGGCCTTCACCAGCGCGTCGTTCAGCGTGAATGCCGCCATGGAGACGGACATGAACAAGGCGCCGCGAACATTTTGCGAGAGAGCCAACAGGTAACCGGGATTTTGAGCGTATTGACGGGTCCTGACGTCAGTTCTCTAGCCATTTGGCTGTGGATCGCAACGGAAAACCCCGCCTGTGCCAGCAGCCTCCCGCTACTGGCGAGCACGCCGACACACGGATTCGCTGCGGCGCGAGAGCGTCCGCGCCGCGGATGTTCTCGCCTGCGATGGTTCGGAGATCATGCCGGGAGTCGCCCGGCAGTGCGGGCGGACCGCCGTCAGATCATGTAGTCGCCGCCATTGACGTTGAGGCTGGCGCCGACGAAATACGATCCTTCGTCCGAAGCCAGCAGGAGGAACACGGGCGCCACCTCGTCGACCTCGCCGAAGCGGCCTATCGGCAGTTCGCCCTTCTTCCTTTCAAGCCAGTCCTGCGGCAGGCCGCTGAGCAGCGGCGTATTGATCGGACCGGGGTTGACGCAGTTCACGGTGATGCCGTCGCGCGCGACCTCATAGGCGAGGGCGCGCGTGAAACCCATGATGCCCGCCTTCGCCGCGACGTAGTGGACCATCGTCGGCGCGCCCTTGTGAGCGAGCTGCGAGGAAAGATTGATGATGCGGCCCCACTTCTTCCTTTTCATCGCCGGCAGCACGGCGCGGGTGAACAGAAAGGTGCCGCGCAGGTGAACGTCGATCATCCGGTCCCACATGTCTGTGGGCATGCCGTCGAGCTCATGAGTGGTGTCCATGCCGGCATTGTTGACCATGATGTCGACGTCGCCCAGCGCCGCGACCAGAGACTTCAGGCCGGCCGCCACGTCTTCCTCCTTGCTGACATCGCCGGTCGCGATCGCCGCCTTGCCGCCCGCGGCGGCGATCTCGTCTGCGACGGCCTTGGCGTTGGCGGCGTTGAGATCGAAGATGCCGACGTACGCGCCTTCACTGGCGAAGAGTTTGGCCACGCCCCGTCCTATGCCGCTCCCGCCGCCGGTGATGACGGCAACCTTTCCGTCGAGCTTGCCCATGATCGATCTCCTGCTTTTCACTCGAGTTCAGTTTGCGGCAGCGACCGGAACGCCCGCGCCGAGAATCCTGTCCGCCTCGCTCTGGAAGCGGCCGAAACTGTCGAAATTCTTGTCCAGCGCAGCGACCTCCTCGTGTCGGTAGCAGCGCACCGTATGGTTCTCCGCAACTGTCTCGACCGGCGGCATCTTCTCGCGGCACGGATCGATGACCATGGGGCAGCGGCCGGCCAGATAGCAGGCGGGCGGCAGGTTGATCGGGCTCGGGATTTCCCCGGCAAGCCTAATCTTGCCGCCGGCGCGGATGCGCGGATTGGGCAGCAGCACGGATGACAGCAGCGCGACGGAATAGGGATGTGAGGGCTGCGCGAAAAGCTTCGCGGACGGTCCCTGTTCCACGATCTTGCCGAGATAGAGAACGGCGATGCGGTGGCTGATATGGCGCACCGCCGAAAGGTCGTGGCTGATGAAGAGATAGGCCGTGCCGAGTTCGCGCTGGATGCGGATGAGAAGGTCGATGATTTCCGCTCGGGCCGTGGGATCGAGCGCCGAAGTCGGCTCGTCGAGCACGACGATCTCCGGCTCGGAGATCATGGCGCGCGCCACGCCGACGCGCTGTTGAAGGCCCATGCTGATTTCGGCCGGATAGCGCTCCAGAAGCGCTTCGGCCAGCCCGACGCGGCGGGCGGCCTGGCGCACCTTCTTCTCGCGGTCCGGCCGCGTCAGTTTCAGGGCGCGCAGCGGCTCGTCGATCTGCTCGAAGACGCGCATCCGCGGATTGAGGGATTCGGCCGGCTCCTGGAAGACAAGCTGCAGCTTGCCCCGCAGGTCGGGCGAACGGACCGTCCGGCGGCCGCCAAGCACCATGCCATTGTATTCGATGCGTCCGCCGGTGGGTTCGATGAGGCCGAGCACGCAGCGGCCGATCGTGGTCTTGCCTGAGCCCGACTCCCCGACCAGCGCCAGCGTCTCCCCCTTGTCGAGCGAAAAGGAGACCCCGTTGACGGCGCGCACGACGGATTTCGAGCCCGCGATCGGAAAGTGCTGGACAAGCTCGTCTACGGTCAGGACGCTCACGGCCGCTCCACCGGAAAATGGCAACGCACGAAATGTCCCGGCCGGCGTTCCGTCAGCGCCGGATGATCGCCGCGGCAGCGCTCCTGCGCTCGCACGCAGCGGTTCTGGAAGGAGCATCCGACCGGGCTCGGACCGATGTTTTCCCGCACCTTGTCTTCGCCCAGCCAGTAGCGCCGCAAGCGCTCGTTCTGGGCGAAAGCGGCCAGCAGAAGAACCGTGTAGGGATGCTGCGGATCGTCGAAGAAGACCTCACGGTCGGCCACCTCCATGATCTCGCCGGCATAGATGATCGCGATACGCTCGCAGTAATGCGCGGTGATGCCGATGTCGCGGGTGATGAACATCATCGACGTGCCGCGCTCGCTCACGAGATTGCGGATCAGTTCCAGCACCTGCGCCTGGACGGTCACGTCGAGGCCGCTCGTCGCGTCGTCGGAGATGATGAAGCGCGGCGAGCAGGCGAGCGCGATGGCGATGACCACACGTTGCGCCATGCCACCGGAAAGCTCGTGCGGATAGGCGTCCAGCCGCCGTTGCGGGTCGGGAATGCTGACCTGCTTCAGAAGGTCGAGCGCGCGTTCGCGTATCTGCCTGCGATCCAGGTCGAGATGATGGCGCAGGACGTTGCCGATCTGCTGCCCTACGGTCTGCAGCGGGTCGAGTTCGCCGCGCGGATTGGAGATGATCATGGCGATGTCGCGTCCGCGCATGCGCCTGAGCGACTCTTCGTCCAGCTTGCCGAGGTCCTTGCCCTCGAATTTGACCGTTCCGGTGGTGATTTCGCCGGGCTGCGGCACGAGCCGCATGATCGCGCGCGCCAGCATGGTCTTGCCGGAGCCGGATTCGCCGACGAGACCCAGAATCTCGCCGCGACGGATCGTCAGGCTGACATCCCTCAGCGCCTCGGACGACGCTGTCCCGTAGCGCGGAAACGCTACCGACACGCCGTCGCATTCGAGCAGCGGTTCCGCCGTCGCCGGCCCGGCCCGTGTCTCGTCTTTTACGCTCGCGGCCATCAGCGCATCCTCGGATCGATGGCGAAGTAGATCAGGTCGACGATCAGATAGATGACCAGCGACAGGATGGCGGAATAAAGCACGAAACCGAGGACCGGATTGAGGTCTGCGTTCAACACGCCCTGCACCGCATACTGTCCGGCTCCGCCCCAGCTGAACACGATCTCGACCAGCACCGCGCCGCCGATGAGAAAGCCGTAGAGCACGCTGACGATGGTGATGATCGAGGGCAGGGAGTTCCTGAGCGCCTTGCGCGCCACCACGTTCCGGGGCAGCCCGCACATCTCGGCATAGCGGCTGAAATCGGCCTCCAGCATGCGCTCCATCGTCGACACCGTCATCTTCAGGATCGGCGCGGCGTTGATGATGCCGAGCGTCAGCACCGGCAGGATGAGATGTCCGGCCGCATTCTTGAGCGCCGGCCAGTTGCCGCTGATCAGGCTGTCGATGAGGAGCGAACCGGTGACGTCGGGCGGCGGAATGATGGTGAAGTCGATGCGGCCGAGAGGCGCCGGGACCATGCCAAGCATCGTGTAGAACACGAAGATCAGCACAAGGCCGAACCAGAAATCCGGCAGGGCGCCGGCCGCCAGCCCGTAATAGTCGGCGAACTTGCGGACAATGCCGTCCTTGTTGCGGGCGCCGACGACGCCGAGCGGCAGGCCGATGGCGAGCGCGAGCAGCAGCGAAAGGGTCACCAGTTCCAGCGTCGCCGGAAAGCGCTGCGCGAGGTCCGACGTCACCGGCATCGTCGTCTGCCAGGAGGTTCCGAGGTCCCAGTGCAGCACGCGCCAGAGATAGATGCCGAACTGCTCGACGATGGAGCGGTCGAGGCCGAGTTCGGCGCGCAGCCGGGCGAGGCCTTCGTCCGTCGCGAACGGGCCGAGCATCATCACCGCCGGGTCGCCGGGAATGAGTTTCAGGAGAAGGAAGGTGACGAGCAGGATGCCGATCAGTTGCGGTCCGACGAAGATCAGGCGGCGGCCGATATAGGTGAGGATCTGCATGGCCTCCTCCTATGCCCGGCCTGACGCGGCGGCGATGGCCTTGCGGCTGCGCCGGTCGCGGATTTCGCCGGCCATCCGGCCGCGGCGAACGGGATCGGCCAGCACCTCGACGCTGGCGCCGACGAGCGAGAACCCGAAGATGGTTAGCGCGAGCGCGAGGCCCGGGAAGATCGAAGGCCACCAATGCCCGGTGATGATGTTCTGGTAGCCCATGGCGATCATGCTGCCCCATTCGGGCGTCGGCGCCTCGACGCCCGCACCAATGAAGGAGAGGGCAGCTGTGAGCAGGATCGCCCAGCCGATATTCACCGAAAGCTGCGCCAGCACTGGCGCCATGGCGTTCGGAATCACATGCCTGGTCAGGATGCCGAGGTCGGACGTGCCGGCAATGTAGGCCGCTTCCACGTAGCGGAGGCGCCGCACCGACAGGACCTGGCTGCGCATCAGGCGCAGATAGATCGGCGCGTTCACGAAGGCGACCGCCAGCACGATCGAGTGCAGGCTCTGCCCCAGCACGGCGACGACGGCGATGGCGAAGACGAAGACCGGAAAGGCCTGGATGACATCCGAGCTGCGCATGATGAAACCCGATACCATGCGGCCGAGACCGCGCTTGGTCTCGTAATAGCCGGCAACCGCGCCGAGGATCGAGCCGATCACGGCGGACACGACGGTGCCGGCAAGCGCAATGGCAAGATCGATGCGCGGCGCGTAGATGACGCGTGAGAAGATGTCGAGCCCGGTCGCGTCCGTGCCCATGATATATGGCCATCCCGGCGGTTGCAGGAATGCCGAGGGATTTGCCTGTTCGGGATCGAAGGGCGCAATGAGCGGCGCGAAGATGGCGAGCAGCGTGATCAGGAGCACAATGCCATAGCCGAGCGCGAACTGCGGGCGTGTCCGCAGCACGGCCAGAAAGAAAGACCAGCGACCAGAGGCGGGCGCCGCGCCCGCCTCCTCGTCTTTCGCTGCCTGGGGCGCGGCCGCGCCCTGGGGGGCCGACGTCACGTCAGGCTCAGCGGCTGAAGTCCTGGAACCGGATGTTGTTGGACGTGTAGTAGGTCCAGCCCTTCAGATCGGCCTTCCGGGCCATGGTGTAGTTCGGATAGGTCACGAAGGTCCAGGGAGCCTCGTCCATGATGATCTTCTGCGCTTCCTTGGCCTTGGCGAGGCGGACATTCTCGTCGGCTGTCGCCGCCATTTCAGCCAGCAGTTTGTCGACCTCCGCATTGGCGTAGTTCGAGTAGTTCACGTAGCTCTTGCTGTCGAAGTAGAGCGTCAGCGAATAGCCCGGGTCCGGGCACCATGGGCTGTCGACGTAGAAGATCATCGGCTGCTTGCGGTCGGTGACGAAGTTGTAGAACGAGCCGGCCGGCACCTTCTTCAGTTCCAGCTCAACACCGATCTTCTTCAGCGCGGACTGGTAGATGATGGCGATGGGTTCCTGCACCGGGTCGCCCGCATTGTAGGCGAGGGTGCTCTTGAAGCCGCTACCCATTCCGGCCTTGTCCAGAAGCTCCTTGGCCTTGTCGAGATTGTGCTCGTAGCTGTAGAACTCGCCCGAGAAGCCCGGATAGATGTTGGGCATGCAGCCGTTCAGCGGGCTGGCGAGATCCTGGTAGACAGCCTTGATTACTTCCTGCTGAGGGAAGGCGAAGTTCATGGCGCGGCGCACGTCGACATTGTCGAACGGCGCGATCTTGGCGTTGAGCTCGATCCAGATCATGAACGAAGCCGGCACGGTCTCGACCGCGACGCTCGGCACGTTCTTCAGGCTGATGATCTCCAGCGGCTGCAGGTACTGCGCGATGTCCACCGCGCCGCCCTGCAGAAGCTGGACGCGCGACGCCGAGGTCGGCACCTCCTTGAACACGACGGTATCGATCGCCGGCTTGCCGCCATAATAGTCGGCGCGAGCCTGGAAGACGGCCTGCTGGCCGCGCACCAGCTGCTGTAGCTGATAGGGGCCGAAGCCGGCGCTGTTGTTCTCGATGAACTTGCGCGCCCACGGATCGTCCGTGCCGCCTTCCGCCTTGCATTTCACGCTGTCGTAGACGGGCGTATAGAGATTGGTGTGAATCTTCAGCAGAAGCGGGTTCGGCTCCTCCACATTGAAGGACACCACGTATTTGTCCTCGACCTTCACGTCGTCGGGCTTCTTGAGGCCGGTCACGGCCGTATAGAAGGCGCCCAGCGCGCCGAGTTCGAAGGCGCGGTTCCAGGTCCAGCGCACGTCCTCGGCGGTGAGTTCGTTGCCCCAGTTGCTCATCACGCCCTGACGCAGCTTGAAGACGGCGCGCTTGCCGCTCGGATCGAGCTCCCAGCTTTCCGCCAGCTTGCCGACCATGTTGACACCGCCGGGCTTGTCGCCGTGGAATGCGATGTCCTCGCGGCGGGCGTCAGGGGCCTGAGCATCGGGAATCTTCTCGAAGCCGAGCAGACCGTCATAGAGCGCCGCGATCGCCTCGAACGTGCCGAGGCTGACGTCGAAATTGCAATCGAGGCTCTGCGGCGTAGCGGGCGCGGCAATAACGAGCGTCGAGCCCGCCTGGGCATAGGCGGACGGGATATTCAGAATGCGCGGCATCACCGCGGCGGCGGCAGAGGCAGAAGCCGCCTGCAGCATGTTGCGGCGGTTGAGTTTCGGCCCGAGAAAATCGCGAAATGACGACATGACAGTTCCCCTTCTTATATTTGGTGACGCTTTGGGTGCCGTCTGCCGCCAGGACAGATACCGCACCTGCGAACGGATCGACTATGCGATGCGGGCACTGCCGAGTCTAATAATGAAAGGGACATCATTGATCTGAAACGAGCATCAAATCGGATGACGGGAGCCCTATCAGTCCATCCAGCCCGGGCTGCGACGCGTGTTGGTGAAATCCGGATTCCAGTCCACCTCGGGTAGGCTGACCGGATAGCCGTGCGCATAGTCGTAGGGCGGGCGTATCACGTATTTCCGCGTGAAGGGCGCCCATTCATACGCCTCGCCGGAGCGGATGATGTGGGGCCAGTCGGGCTGGGCAAAGAGCGGCCTGCCGACCGCGACGAGATCGCCGGCTCCGGTCTCCAGAGGCTCCTCGGCGGTGGCGCCGTCGATGATGCCGCCATTGACGATCACCGGCTTTCCGCTCGCCTCCCGCAGGGCCTTTGGCATCGGCGTCGGATCGGTATCGTCCCTGTTCTGGTTCCAAGCGAAGCTCGACCAGTGCAGCGCATCGGCATCGCAATCCGCCAGCGCGCGGCCGATTTCCCGGGCATAGGCGACGCCGCCCGGCCATGCGCCGGCGAAGTCGTCGACGCCGTCCTGGCTGAGACGCAGGGTGATGACCTTGTCCGGGCCGATGGCCTCCCGGACCCGCCGGCAGGCGAGCTTGGCCAGGCGGACATTGTTCTCGGCCGATCCGCCGTAGTCGTCGGTGCGCCGGTTGGTTTTCGGATGGATGAACTGGTAGAGCAGGTAGCCGTTCGCGCCATGAATCTCGACGCCGTCGAAACCCGCCTCGACCGCGCGGGCCGCGCCTTCCGCAAAGCCGTCGGCGACGCGCTCGATCTCCGCGATTGTCAGCGCGCGGGCCGGCGGGAAGGTCACCTTCGGCCAGTCGCCCGGAATGCTCCTGTTGTTCTTCTCGTCGTCATTGTCCGTGTAGAGGACCCAGCCCGGACTCTGCGTATCGCTGGCGCTCACGGGTTGCTCGCCGGGATGGATGCAGCGGGGATCGCTGACGCGTCCGCCGTGCATGAGTTGCAGGATGATGGGAGTCTTGTGCGCGTGCACGGCGTCCACGACCTTCCGCCATCCCTCGATATGACGCCGCGTGGCGATGCCGGGCTGGTTCAGATAGGCGACGCATCCCAGTTCATCGTTCTCGAAGGTTCCTTCGGTGACAATCATGCCGACGCCGCCCCGCGCCCGCCGGGCATAGTAGGCGACCATTTCGTCGTTCGGCGTTCCGTCGGCTTCCGCTGCCTGCCGCGTCAGGGGCGCCATGACGATCCGGTTCTTGAGCGCGAGCTTTCCAAGCTGGAATTGCGAGAAGATTCTGGAAAACGGCTTTGTCACATTGATCCCCTGCGAAAATGCCGGGCAGGCCCGAGTGGCTGTCCGGTTTCATCATTGCTTTTTGCGCATTAGTACAGAGGCGCTGTTTTCCGTCAACGTGGAAGTATGGATATTCGGTTTTCCGGCACCGCCGGCGCTTGGTGGAGCGAAGCGCCGCGACAGGATCATCGCCGCCAAATCAGATTTCTGCAATGATTTTAGTGTATTTCCGGGTTCTTCTGATCTTTGTGCAGCCTTGATGGACGGTTGCCCCTTTTAGGACGCTGCACCCCTCCCATCCCTGAATGCGCCACATAGGCAGGAGCAGACACTCCCGGGCAATCCGATCAGGTCGTATTGATGCATAATTCCTGTTTTATTGATGCTATTTTCTCATTATTCGTGTGGTTCACGCATCAGATTAGGAGTGGCTTCCGGAAATAACCCACCTGCCGGGGATCATCTGCGACACTTTCGAGAAGAGCCGGGTACGCGCGGCAAGCATAACGCGCGCCTGAAACTGCGTAGCGCTTGGTTGAGCGGGCCGGGAAGCTAAAGGTCGCAGCCGGCCGCTCGGAAAGGATCGGACGCCGTGCCTGCGGGCGCCGCCGACAGGAGCAGCAATACCTGCATACTTGCCAACGCCTGCAAGACGGGCCGCGGTGACACCGAATTGATTGAAAAGACTGGCACGCCCAACGGGAATCGAACCCGTGTTTCCGCCGTGAAAGGGCGGCGTCCTGGACCGCTAGACGATGGGCGCGCAGACAGCGGGCTTATAGTCAGCTTGTTTCGTCCCGGCAACCCGCTGGAACCGGAAATCTTCGACTTTTTTCAGGCCTTTCGGCGACGGCAGCGCCAGTTCCAGTCGCGCTCGGGGCCGATGTCGACATGCACGGATTCGGTGTGGCAGTAGGTGCCCACTCCGCCGCGGCCGGGGAGCGACCGCACGTAGTTAGCGATCTCCCACTTGGTGACGCCGGCGACCTGAATGTCCGCCGCGGCGCAGTACATGTGCTGCGAGCGCTTGGCGCCATTCACCCGCCTGTTGTAGCTCGGGCTGCGGTAGCCTGAAGTGACGACGACCTTGCGGCCAAAGTGTCCTTCGATCTGCCGCAGCATCTTCACGAGGCCGGGTTTCAGGCAGCCGACATCGACGCTGTCCGTCTGCCGCAGCAGGCCGTTGGGCGCGAGACGGGCCATGCCGGCCGCCGAGGCGACGCGCACTGCCGGAAACTCGTCCTCCTCATGCAGGTCGACGTCGCTGTCATCATCGAGGCCGGAACGGCGCTTGATTTCGAAGAGGGCGCTTTTGCGAACGCCGGGAAGCGCATCGCTGCCCCAGGACCCGGTGACGGAGCCGGAGAGTTCGGACTGGTCGGAGGGTTCGAGAGACGCCAGTTTGACCAGTGGAGCGGCCGGCTTCCTTTGCTTTTCCGTCGATCCATCGTCGTCGTTCGACGCGGTGGCGAGTTGTTTGACCTTGGTCGCAGCCGGCGCCGGCGCGGCCGCCGCCTGATTCGACGAGAACAGAGACGACAGGAAACCGCGCTTCTTCGGTGCCGGCGCGAGCGCGGCCGGATCTGCTGCCGTGAGCACCTGCTCTGTCCGCGTGTCCGGACCGGCGGTGAGAATCTGCTCTTTTGCGCGAGGCTGCTTTTCGGCTTCCGGCGCGGCAGCCGTAGCCACGGTCTGGCTCAGGTCTGCCGTGTCTGGTTTGGTTTCGGCGGTTGCCGCTGCGCCGGAGGCTTCCGCCGCCGCGGCGACGCCCGCCTCGGGAAAGGACGAGGCCGGCTTGCTGCCCGGCAGATAAGCCACTTGGTCGGGGAGATTGCCGTCGACCGTCGTGGCCGTCTCGGTGACCGCGCCGTCGTTCGCGGAATCGGCTTCAGGCGTCAGCCCGGGATTGGACAATGCGAAACTTGCCTGGCCGTCGGGCGACGTGGAGCAGGACGCGGCGATCAGGCAGGCGGCGGCTCCGAGAGCATACAGGAACTTCTTCGCGGAACGCGATCGCGCAAGGTCCAAAATCGCTTCCCTCTCACTACGGCACCGGCTGGCGGAACACGCCGGATGGTCTGTACGGCACCGGGACGGAGCCCGGCTCGAATCGCCTTGGCGGCAGACTGCAAGCCCTCTCCGCCGGGCTATGGCTCAAATGAGGCGAGAACAAGGTTCACGCCACCTTTTCGCCCGGATCGAGGCAGCGCGTCAACGCCCGTGCGTTTCGTTTTCCCTGCTTTCCGCAACGCCGTTCTGCGCTCAGACGCGCACCTTCACATAGCTGCCGGGTGCGTCGCCGAGGGTCTTCGACGCGCCGGGAAGCTTGCGCGCGGGCACCTTCCTGTTGTCCTTACCCTCGATCCAGCGCTGCCAGTGGCTCCACCAGGAGCCGGGGGTCTCGGCCGCCTTCGCCACCCAGTCCTCGAACGCGCCCGTCGGCTTGCCGTCTGTCCAGTACTGGTACTTTTGCGAGGTGGCGGGATTGACGACGCCGGCGATATGGCCCGAGCCTGCCATGACATATTCGACCTCGCCTCCGAAATACTGGCAGCCGAGGAAGACGGAGCGCGCCGGGGCAATGTGATCCTCGCGCGCGGCGAGGTTGTAGACCGGGATCTTGATGTCGCCGAGAGACACGGCCTGCCCGGCCAGTTCCATCCTGCCTTGCGAGAGGTTGTTCTCGAGATAGCAATTGCGCAGATAGAAGGAGTGATTGGCGGCCGCCATGCGGGTGGAATCCGCATTCCAGTAGAGCAGGTCGAAGGGCAGGGGCACCTTGCCGCGCATGTAGTTGTTGACGACGTAGGGCCAGATCAGATCGCCGGCGCGCAGCATGTTGAAGGCCGTCGCCATCTTGGTGCCGTCGAGATAGCCCTTTTCGTCCATGGATTTTTCGAGCGCGGCGATCTGGTCCTCGTCGACGAAGACCTTCAGGTCGCCGGCATGGGTGAAATCCACCTGCGTGGTGAAGAAGGTGACCGACTTGATGCGGTCCTCCCGCTCCTTGGCGAAGAGCGCCAGCGCCGCCGCCAGCAGCGTGCCGCCGACGCAATAACCGATGGAATTGACTTCGCGTTCGCCGGTCGTCTTCTCCACGGTGTCGAGACCGAACTGTAGCCCCTCGCGGATATAGGCCTCCCAGCCCTTGCGGCCGTGACGCTCGTCAGGGTTCACCCATGAGATGACGAAGACCGTGTGGCCCTGCGACACCGCCCAGCGGATGAAGGATTTTTCCGGGTTAAGGTCGAGAATATAGAACTTGTTGATCCATGGCGGGCAGATGAGAAGGGGCCGCTTCAGCACCTTCTCTGTCGTCGGCGCATACTGGATGATCTCGGCCAGCGCGCTGCGCGCAACCACCTTGCCGGGTGTCGTGGCGATGTTCTCGCCGACTTCGAACCGCGAATAATCGGCCTGGCGCAGCTTCAGGTCGCCATGGCCGGCCTCGATATCCTCGGCGAGCATCTGCATGCCGCGCACGAGGTTCTCGCCGTTGCTGGCGACGGTTTCGCGGAACAGTTCGGGATTGGTGAGGATGAAGTTCGAGGGCGAGATGGCGTGCGAAAGCTGTTTTACGTAGAAGCCGGCCTTGTGCTTGGTGTGCGGGTCGAGTTCGGCGTTTTCGACGAGATCGTTCGCCCAGCGCGAGGTGACGAGATAGGTCTTTTTCAGAAAATCGAAGAATGCGTTCTTCCCCCATTCGGGGTCCTGGAACCGCTTGTCGCCACGCTCCGGCACGATGGCGTTCGCCGGCTCCTCGCCGCCGCTGCGCTGGATCGCGTCGTTCCAGACGTCCATGTAGCCGGCGAAGAGCCTCGTCTGCGCCTCAAGCGCGCGCGCGGGATCGGAAAGCCAGTATTCGGCGAGTTTGGAGAAGGTCTTGACCATGTCGGCCATCGGCTCGGCGACACTGTCGCGCACTTCGCCCTTTTCGCGGGGGGCCACCCATGCGGATGCGGCCTTGCCGGCCTGCTCGACCATCTTGGCAAAATTGATGGCGAACTTTTCCGGGTCCTTGATCAGATATTGGTCGACCGGGGACTTGTCGCCCGTGCCCTTTTTTGAGTCGGCATCGTTCGCCATGATCGCGCTGGTTCCTCCTCCGGACTTTTTTCTTGACACAATATCATGTCAACTTCGACAAGGTCCAACGCTCTGACCAGCAAGAAGAATCAGAAATATGACATATCACGCTGATACGGCAAGGATTTTGGCTGGCAGGGGAGGGGTTGCCGCGGTGCTGCTGTGCAGCATGGCGTTGCTGGGCGGATGCGCGTCGGACATCAACGAGGGTGTCGGCCCGGCCAGCACCGCGCCATCGCTCAGCGGCTCGCAGCCGCAGGACACGGGAACCTACCCGAACCTCAACATCAGGCCGCAGGCCGCCGCGTCGCAGATCACCCCAGAGCAACGTGCGGCTGCCGGAGCAAACCTTACCTCCGCGGCGCGGAGCGCGCAGGCCGGCGCGGGCGGCCGGACGATGTCCGCCGAGGAGCAGGCGCGGCTCAAGAAACTCGCCGACGACAAGGGCGCCAGCGTGCTCGCGGAAATCGAAGGGAAACAATGATCCCGCCGGCGGGCCGATCCTATCGACCGGCCGGGCGAATACGTGTATAGCCGCCGCGAATTTCCACCTACCCTCTGACTGGTCGCCACGATGGAAGAGTTTCACAAGGTCCGCCGCCTTCCGCCCTACGTCTTCGAGCAGGTGAACCGGCTCAAGGCCAGCGCGCGAGCCCGTGGCGCCGACATCATCGACTTGGGCATGGGCAATCCCGATCTGCCGACCCCCAAAGCCATCGTCGACAAGCTCTGCGAAGTGGTTCGCGACCCGCGCACGCATCGCTATTCCTCCTCGCGCGGCATTCCCGGCCTGCGCCGCGCCCAGGCCAATTATTATGCGCGCCGTTTCGGCGTGAAGCTCAATCCCGAGACGCAGGTCGTCGCGACGCTCGGCTCCAAGGAAGGCTTCGCCAATATGGCGCAGGCGATCACAGCGCCGGGCGACGTGGTGCTGTGCCCGAACCCGACCTATCCGATCCACGCCTTCGGCTTCATCATGTCGGGCGGGGTTGTCCGCTCCATTCCGGTGGAGCCGGACGAAAATTTTATCCCGGCGCTCGAGCGCGGCGTGCGGCATTCGATCCCGAAGCCGCTGGCGATGATCCTCAACTATCCGTCGAACCCCTCGGCGCTGGTCGCCAGCCTCGATTTCTACAAGGACGTCGTGGCCTTCGCCCGCAAGAACGAGATCGTCATCCTGTCCGATCTCGCCTATTCCGAAATCTATTTCGACGGCAATCCGCCGCCGTCAGTGCTGCAGGTGCCGGGCGCGATGGATGTGACGGTCGAGTTCACCTCCATGTCGAAGACCTTCTCCATGCCCGGCTGGCGCATGGGCTTCGCCGTCGGCAACGAGCGGCTTATCGCCGCCCTGTCGCGGGTGAAATCCTATCTCGACTACGGTGCCTTCACGCCGATCCAGGTCGCGGCGACGGCGGCGCTCAATGGGGACGGTTCGGACATCGCTGAGGTACGCGCCGTGTACCACAAGCGCCGCGACATCATGGTGGACGCGTTCGGTCGCGCCGGATGGGACATTCCGGCGCCTCCTGCGTCGATGTTCGCATGGGCCCCGATTCCGGAGCAGTTCCGCCATCTGGGCTCGCTGGAATTCTCGAAGCTGCTCATCGAGCACGCCGACGTCGCGGTGGCGCCGGGCGTCGGCTTCGGCGAGTACGGCGACGACTATGTGCGCCTCGCGCTGGTCGAGAACGAGCACCGTATCCGGCAGGCGGCGCGAAGCATCAAGAAGTTCCTGGCGATGACGGAAAAGCAGCCGAACAACGTCGTTCCGCTTGCGGCTCGTCGCGGCGCCTGAACTGATCCGAAATCCAGACTGAGAGAGGCGGGACGCGATGGCGGAAGCTTTGCGGATCGGCATTGCCGGACTTGGCACGGTGGGAAGCTCTGTCGTCCGGCTTCTGGCCGGGAAGGCGGCGGAGATCACCCGCCAGTGCGGCCGGCCGGTCGTGGTTGCGGCCGTCTCCGCGCGCGACCGCAAGCGCGATCGCGGGATCGACCTTTCCGGCGTGGAATGGTTCGACGATCCGGTCGCGCTGGCGGCAAAGGCCGACATCGACGTTTTCGTGGAGCTGATGGGCGGCGACGAGGGCGCGCCGCGCGAGGCGGTGAAGGCCGCGCTGGAAGCCGGCCGCCATGTCGTCACCGCGAACAAGGCGCTGCTTTCCAGGCATGGCGTGGCGCTGGCGGAGATCGCCGAGAAGAAAGGCGTCCTGCTGAACTACGAGGCGGCCGTCGCTGGCGGCATACCGGTCATCAAGACCATGCGCGAGGCTCTTGCCGGCAATACGGTGACCCGTGTCTTCGGCATCCTCAACGGCACCTGCAATTACATATTGACGCGCATGGAGCGCGAGGGCCTGTCTTTCGAGGCCTGTCTGGCGGATGCGCAACGGCTTGGCTACGCCGAAGCCGATCCGACCTTCGACATCGAGGGCAACGACACTGCCCACAAGCTGTCGATCCTGACCAGCCTCGCCTTCGGTTGCAGGATTTCGGCGGCAGACATCTATCTGGAAGGCATTTCCAACATCACGCAGGCCGACATCCGCGCCGCCGGCGAGCTCGGCTACCGGATCAAGCTGCTCGGCGTCGCGCAGCGGACGGAAAGCGGCATCGAGCAGCGTGTACATCCGACGATGGTGCCGACCGCCTCGGTCATCGCGCAGGTGCATGGCGTGACCAACGCGGTCGCCATAGAGACGGACATTCTGGGCGAATTGCTTCTCTCCGGCCCCGGCGCGGGCGGCAACGCGACCGCCTCGGCCGTGATCGGCGACATTGCGGATATCGCAAAAAGCCGTCCCGGTTTCCAGCACGGCCCGGTCTTTGGCCGCCCGGCGAAGGAGCTGAAACCCTATAAGAAGGCGCAGATGCGCAGCCACGCAGGCGGCTATTTCATCCGCCTTACCGTGCATGACCGTATCGGCGTCTTCGCGGCGATCGCCAAGCGCATGGCGGACAACGAGATTTCGCTGGAATCGATCGTCCAGCACGCCGTCGGCTCGCAGGCGAATGACCAGAAGACGGTGATTCTCGTCACCCACGAGACCACCGAGGCAGCGGTCAGGAAGGCCGTGGACGGCATCACCAAGGACGGGCATCTGACGGACAAGCCGCAGGTGATCCGCATCGAGCGGGCCGGGTGACGACATTCTCCGCGCCCCGGGAAAGCCGGCGTCGGAATCGCCGGTTCAAGAGCCGGAATAGGCGAAGATCGGCATTTGCAGATCGGCGCTGCGCGTCCGTTTCGTCTTAAACCGATCTTATGCCGGCTGCCTGACTTGCGGTTGTCACGAGGCTTTGACACAAGCCTTGCAATCGCAAGGAACAGGGAACCATCATGGACTCTCCGAACAGAGATGCTGCAATGCCGACCGTCGGCGGCCTCGACCGAATTCTGACGATCGAGCTGGTGCGCGTGACCGAACGCGCCGCGGTGGCGGCGGCCCGCCTGCGCGGCCGCGGCGACGAGAAAGCGGCCGACCAGGTCGCCGTCGACGCCATGCGCTCCGAGCTCAACCGCCTGCCGATCAAGGGCACGGTCGTGATCGGCGAGGGTGAGCGCGACGAGGCGCCGATGCTCTATATCGGCGAAAACGTCGGGACGGGCGAGGGGCCGGCAGTGGACATCGCGCTCGACCCGCTGGAAGGCACCACCATCTGCGCCAAGAACCTGCCGAACGCGCTCGCGGTCGTCGCCATCGCGGAAAAAGGCAGCCTGCTCAACGCGCCGGACGTCTACATGGACAAGATCGCCATCGGCCCCGGCTATGCGGAGGGGACCGTCGACATCGACGCGTCGCCGGCCGAGAACATCGAGAGGCTGGCCAAGGCCAAGGGCGTGCCGGTGAGCGAGATCACGGCTTGCATCCTCGACCGGCCGCGCCATCAGAAGCTCATCGAAGCGGTTCGCGCCACCGGCGCGGCGATCCGGCTGATCGGCGACGGCGACGTTGCCGGCGTCATCCATACCACCGATCCCGATGAAACCGGCATCGACATCTATCTCGGTTCGGGCGGAGCGCCGGAAGGTGTGCTCGCGGCCGCAGCGCTGCGCTGTATCGGCGGCCAGATGCAGGGCCGTCTCATCCTCGACACGCCGGAAAAGGTCGCGCGCGCGGCGAAGATGGGGATCGCCGATCCGACGCGCGTCTATCGCGCCGAAGACATGGCGCGGGGCGACGTGCTTTTTGCCGCGACCGGCGTGACCGACGGCAACATGCTGGCCGGCGTCAAATTCGGCAAGGACTCGATCCGCACCCACACCATCGTGCTGCGCTCCTCGACCCGCACGGTGCGCGAGATCAAGGCCCGGCATCAGGACACGGACAAGTTCGGCCCGAACTGAGCGCCGTCAGGTGCTCAGTGTGTTGGAGGCGCGCAGACTTACCCCGGTGATGCGGAAGACGCCGTCGGGTTGCAGTTCGAGCGTGTAGACCGCCTCATAGTCCTTGCCGTCCGGCCCGACGATCAGCACCTGCTGCGTGATCGAGTTCGGGCCGGTCTGCTCGACCTTGCCGAAGGCATAGCTCTTCGGCCGGTAGACCGGCATATAGCCGCCGGTCACCATGCCCATGAATGCCTCGACGGTCGGAAAGATGCGCTGCACATTCGGCGCGGCGTAGCCGTAGGCGGTCTGCGTATCGTCAGCAAGGAAAGCTCTGATCTGGCTGTCTATAGTCGTCTGCGCGGCTTTGAACTCGGCCTCGCCGGCCAGCGCGGCGGCGACGGGCGCGAGCAGCGTGGCGCATATGATCAAGACGATCCGCAGCATGGCTTTTTGCATCCCGCATTCCGGTCGGTTTTGTCGCATTATACGGCAATAGCGGCGCGCCGGTTTACGTCTGCGGCAAAATTCCTTGGCAGCGGGCCGCATCTTGCTCTAAGAGCCGACACGATAAACCGGCGGTGCGATGATGAGAGCCTTCTTCGTGCAGATCAAATGCGAGCTCGGCAAGAGCTACGAGGTTGCAAGCGCGCTTGCCGATGCCGAGATCGCTTCGGAGATCTACTCCACCGCGGGCAGCTTCGATCTCCTGGCAAAATTCTACGTCGAGGAAGACGAGGTCGACATCGGCCATTTCGTCAATGAGCGGGTCCAGGTCATCCCGTACATCAAGGACACCTATACGATCGTTACCTTCCGGGCTTTCTGAAGCCCGTCCTTTGGGCGTTTTCTGCCTCTTGTCGCATCATGCTGGCGTGAATCTGCCCACATTTCGCGGTTGAAGCCGCGCACAGCCCGCATCCTGCTAAATGCGCTTGCATTTCTCCCCCGAGCCCGTTGAATAGGCGGCACAGGGGAGATTTTGTTTGGTCGCTTTCGACGAAATGCATCCGGAAGGCGCTGGTATTCGCAAACCATACGCCGCCTACGAAAGCTGGCTAAGCACCCAGGACCCCAAACGGCTTGCCGACAAGATGCGCGACGCCGAACGCGTTTTCCGCAGGACGGGCATCACCTTCAATGTCTACGGGGAGGAGGAGGCTGCCGAGCGTCTCATCCCCTTCGATATCGTTCCGCGTATCCTGTCGGGCTCCGAATGGCGCAGGCTGACGCAGGGCATCGAGCAGCGCGTGCAGGCGCTCAATGCGTTTCTGGACGACATCTATCACCGGCAGGAAATCCTGAAGGCCGGCCGCGTGCCGCGCGACCTCATCGCCAAGAACGAGGCGTTTCTGCCCGAGATGATCGGGGTCAGGCCGCCCGGCGGCGTCTATACGCACATCATAGGCGTCGACATCGTCCGCATCAGCGAGGGCGAGTTCTACGTGCTGGAGGACAATGCGCGCACGCCGTCGGGCGTCTCCTACATGCTGGAGAACCGCGAGACGATGATGCAGCTCTTCCCGGAGCTGTTTCAGCGCGTGCGCGTGCGGCCCGTCGAGAACTATCCGCAGCTTCTGCGCAAATCGCTGTCATCCGTCGCGCCCTCCGCGGTGAAGGGGACGCCGACGCTGGCGGTGCTGACGCCGGGCAGCTACAACGCGGCCTATTTCGAGCATGCCTTCCTCGCCGACCAGATGGGCGTCGAGCTGGTCGAGGGGCAGGATCTCCGCGTCGTGGACGGGCACGTCGCCATGCGCACGACGGAAGGCTACAGGCAGATCGACGTGCTCTACCGCCGCGTCGACGACGCCTTTCTCGACCCGCTGACCTTCCGGCCGGATTCCGCCCTCGGCGTGCCGGGCATCATGGATGTCTACCGCGCCGGCAACATCACCATCGCCAATGCGCCAGGCACCGGCATCGCCGACGACAAGGCGATCTATTCCTATATGCCCGAGATCATCGAGTTCTACACGGGTCGCAAGGCGATTCTCGGCAACATCCCGACCTGGCGCTGCTCCGAACCTGACAGCCTGAAATATGTCCAGGAGCATCTGGCCGAACTGGTGGTGAAGGAAGTCCACGGCTCCGGCGGCTACGGCATGCTTGTCGGCCCGGCGGCGTCGAAGAAGGAGCGCGAGGAGTTCGGCAAGAAGCTCGCGGCCAAGCCGTCGAACTACATCGCCCAGCCGACGCTTTCGCTCTCGACGTGCCCGATCCTCACCGAGAGCGGGCTCGCTCCGCGCCACGTCGACCTGCGCCCCTTCGTGCTTGTGTCGGACCGCATCCAGATCGTTCCCGGCGGATTGACGCGCGTCGCGCTCAAGGAAGGGTCGCTGGTGGTGAATTCCAGCCAGGGCGGCGGGACGAAGGACACGTGGGTGCTGGTGGATGAGTAGGAGTGAACAGTGAGCGGTGAACCGTGAACAGTGACACTTCGGTTATAGAGGCTGGCGTGCCGGCCGCTCGTGCAAACGAACAGCTTCCTGCTGTGAAGTCATATCGTGACTTGCGTGTCTGGAGTGCGTCGATTGATCTCGCGGCCGAATGTTACACCCTTACCAAGACTTTCCCCACGTCCGAACTTTATGGGCTGACCTCGCAGATTTGGCGCGCGGCAACCTCGGTTCCGGCCAATATTGCGGAGGGATATGGGCGGGGGACGCGCCCTGGCTTTGTTCAGTTTCTCCGCATCGCCCAAGGTTCCCTGAAGGAACTGGAGACGCATCTTGTCGTCGCGAAGCGGGTCGAAATCATAAGCAGTGCCTTGCTTGCGGGCATTCTTCAGAAAACGGACGAGGCAGGCGCGATGCTGTATTCGCTTATTCACAAACTGCAGACCAAGAGCGAGTTCCGTGAATGAACACTGATCACTGTTCACTGTTCACTGTTCACGGGTCGTCATAATGCTCGGTCGCACAGCCAACGGCCTCTACTGGATGAGCCGCTACATTGAGCGCTCGGAAAACATGGCGCGGCTTGTGGACGCCGGCCTGCGCATGGCGCTGACACGCACCGAAAACACGGCTGAGGAATGGTCGTCGGTCGTCACCAGCGCCGGCGCGGAATTCGCCTTTGCTGACGCCCATGGCAACGACTTCACCGAGGCCACCGTCTCCGACTTCCTGCTGCGTGACCGCAACAACCCGTCGAGCGTCATGTCGGCCATGGAGACGGCGCGGCAGAACGCCCGCATGGTGCGCACCGCGCTGACGCGCGAAACCTGGGAAGCGATCAACGAGGCGTGGATGGCGCTCAGGCGCCTGCTCGCGGACCCGATCGACGGGCGCGAACTGCCGGCGGTGCTTGACGCCGTGAAGCGGGAGTCGGCGCTTATCCGCGGTTCGTTCTACAGCACCATGCTGCGCAACGAGATTTTCGATTTCTACCAGATCGGCACCTATATCGAGCGCGCCGACAACACGGCGCGCATCCTCGATGTCAAATACTACGTGCTGTTGCCGTCAATCTCATGGGTTGGCTCGTCGCTCGACAATTATCAATGGGAATCGATCCTGCGCTCCGTGTCGGCGCACCGCTCCTACCGCTGGGTCTACGAAGCCGAGTACAAGCCGACGAACATCGCGGATTTTCTGATCCTGAATGGTCGCATGCCCCGTTCGCTGGCCTTTTGCTACAGGATGATCTCCGAACATCTCGGCTTTCTCGCGACGACCTACGGGACGCGCCATCCGAGCCACGATGCGCTCGATCGGATCTTCGCGAAGATGCGGGTGGGGTCGATCAAGGAAATCATCGATTCAGGGCTGCATGAATTCCTCTCGGATTTCATCCGCGAGAACAATCAGTTGGGAGATCAGGTCGCGCTTGACTACCGGTTCCACTGAGACGCTTAGAGCATTTCCTGTGAACTTTGGGTCACTCTGCCGGAGGACATTTGGCCCAAGGCCGAGGGTTACGGCGAATGTCGTGGTGATGCCACGGCCGAGCCGGAAGCCGAAGGATTCGGGCCAAATGCACCCGGCCCGAAGGGTTTCCCGCTGGCGGGCGCCCGCGGCGTCAGCCGGACTTGGCCGTATCACCGGTACGACCTGCGCCGCCTTCCTGGCGGATCGCCACGCCATCGGAGAAACAGAGCAGCCCAAAGTTCACAGGAAATGCTCTAGATGAGACTGAAGATCGCTCATCGCACCGAATATCAATACGACGCGCCGGTGCCCTATGCGCTGCAAAGGGTACGGCTGGTGCCGTTGAACAACGACCTGCAGGCCGTGTTGTCATGGTCCCTTGAAATCGAGGGTGCGCGGGAGGAACTGCGTTTCGTCGATCATTTCGGCAATGACACACGGCTATTGAGCGTCAGCGGCGGGCCGCATCTGATCGCGGTCGAAGCCGCAGGGGAGGTTGAGACAAGCGATCGCGCGGGCGTGTTCGGGACTCATCGCGGCTTCGCGCCGCTCTGGCTTTTCGTGCCGCATACGGCGCTGACCGAGCCCGGCGCGGGGGTGACAGGGCTGGCGCAGTCGATCGCCGCCGGTCCCGATCTGGAAAGGCTGCATGGCCTGATGGCCCTGATCGGCGAAAAGGTGGCTTACGAGCCCGGCGCGACGACGACGGTGACCACCGCCGAGGACGCGCTGGCGAAAGGTGCCGGCGTCTGTCAGGACCACACGCATGTCTTCCTCGCCGCGGCGCGGCTCATGGGTTTTCCAGCTCGCTACGTCAGCGGCTATCTCATGATCGGGAGCGCCGGCAAGCAGGTCGCCACGCATGCCTGGGCCGAGGCGCATGTGCAAGGTCTCGGCTGGGTCGGCTTCGACGTGGCGAACGGCATATCGCCGGACGACCGATATGTGCGCATCGCGACAGGCCGGGATTACCGCGATGCCATGCCTGTTTCCGGGATTCGGCTGGGGCAGGCCGACGAACGTCTTGAAGTGAGGATTACTGTAGAGCAGTAATCGCGGCGGCGAAAAGAAACGGGAATCGGCGCGGCCGATCTTCACCTCATGACTTATTGTGTCGGCCTCCAGATCGACCAGGGCCTTGCCTTCATGTCCGACACGCGCACCAATGCCGGCGTCGACAATATCTCGACTTTCCGCAAGATGCGCATCTGGGAGGAGCCAGGCGAGCGCGTCATCGTGCTGATGTCCTCGGGTAATCTTGCCACGACCCAGTCCGTGGTGAGCCTGCTCGACGAGCGTTCCAAGGCCGTGTCGGAACGCGCGCCGACCTTGCTGGAAACGCCGTCGATGTACCAGACGGCCCGGCTCGTCGGTAATACGGTGAAGGAAGTGATCGCGAATTCCGCCCCGGAGGGGCAGAAGGCCGAATCCTATTTCAATGCTTCCTTCATTCTCGGCGGACAGATCCGGGGCGGCGAGCCGCGCCTGTTCATGATCTATCCGGAAGGCAATTTCATCGAATCCAGCGAGGACACGCCGTTTTTCCAGATCGGCGAGACCAAATACGGCAAGCCGATCATCGTGCGCACCTACGACCGCAAGATGGACTTCGCCGAGGTCGCCAAGCTGCTGATGGTGTCCTTTGACTCTACGCTGAAATCGAACCTCTCGGTCGGCCTGCCGCTCGACATGATGTTCTATGAGCGGGACACTTTCCGCGTAGGATTGAAGCGGCGCATCACGCAGGACGATCCTTATTACCGGACGGTCTCCGACGGCTGGTCGAACGCGCTGAAAAGTGCGTTCACGGCGCTGCCGGACTATCCCGAGCAATAGTTCGCCGGAGGTCGGTCATGGATAGTGAGGCCTTTCGCAAATGGTCGCATCGCGCGGCCGATTGGGGCGCGGACTATCGCGAAGGCATTCGCGGCAAGCCGGTGCGGGCGCAGACGAAGCCGGGGGAGATCGGTGGGTCCATAGCGGACAGCCCGCCCGAACAGCCGGAGACGATGGAAACGATCTTCGCCGACTTCGAGCAGAAAATCCTTCCCGGCATGACGCATTGGCAGCATCCGCGCTTCTTCGCCTACTTTCCGGCCAATGCCGCGCCGGTCTCCGTGGTGGCGGAGTATCTGGTCAGCGCCATGGCAGCGCAATGCATGCTCTGGCAGACCTCGCCTGCCGCGACGGAACTCGAGATCAAGGTCACCGGCTGGATGCGGCAGGCGCTCGGCCTGCCGGAAGGGTTTGCTGGAGTGATCCAGGATTCGGCCTCGACCGCGACGCTTGCCGCCGTGTTGACCATGCGGGAGCGGGCGCTCGATTGGCGGGGCAACAGGACGGGCCTCTCCGGACAGCCGCGCGTCCGCATCTACGCGACGGATCAGGTGCATACGTCCATCGACCGCGCCATCTGGATATCCGGCATCGGCGAGGAAAATCTCGTCCGCATTCCGACGACGGGACCCTTGCGGAGCATGGATGCCGGTGCGCTGGATGCGGCGATCGCCGCCGACCGCGAGGCGGGACTGCTGCCAGCTGGCATCATCGCCTGTGTCGGCGGCACCAGCGTCGGCGCGACGGATGACATCGCGGCAGTCGCTGAGGTGGTGCGGAAACACGGCCTCTATCTCCATGTCGATGCCGCATGGGCCGGTTCCGCGATGATCTGCCCCGAGCACCGCCATCTTTGGGCTGGCGTCGAGCAGGCCGATTCCATCGTGTTCAATCCGCACAAATGGCTCGGCGCGCAGTTCGATTGCTCGATCCAGTTCCTGCGCGAGCCGGAAGACCTCGTGAAGACGCTCGCCATAAAGCCGGAGTACCTGAAAACGCATGGCAGGGACGGCATCGTCAACTTCTCCGAATGGTCCGTGCCACTCGGCCGCCGCTTCCGGGCGCTGAAGCTCTGGTTCCTGCTCAGGGCGCATGGGCTCGACGGGCTGCGCGCGATGATCCGCAACCATGTCGCATGGTCGGCGAAGATCGCGGAACGTCTCGGTGCGACGACCGGCTTCGAGATCGTCACGCCCCCGATGCTGTCGCTGTTCGCATTCCGCCATAGGGGCGGGAAGGATATGGACGCGCACAATCTGGCGCTGGTCGAGGCCATCAACGCGGACGGCCGCATCTATGTCACCCAGACGCGGGTGGATGGCCGCGTCGCGATCCGCTTCCAGGTCGGGCAATTCGAAACCACCGAAGCGGATGTCGACGCCGCATACGATGTCATCACGCAGACAGCGGCGGCGCTGAAATGACACCCGCATGGATATGGCGCCCGCTGAATCCATTGTCGATTTCCGAAAAATTCGTTTGCCGGCTCAGCGCAGTGGCATCGGCTTTCGTTTTTTGCTAGAAATCGGGAAAACGAAAGTCTGAAAGGCTACCTTATGTTCCTGCCGCCCCGTCACGCCGAGATCGTCCAGATGGCGAAGGACACGGGGAGGGTGCTGGTCGACGATCTCGCGACGCATTTCAACGTGACGCCTCAGACCATCCGCAAGGATCTCAACGATCTCTGCGAGCAGCGGCTGCTCACCCGCATCCATGGAGGGGCGCTGTTTCCCTCCGGCATCGAGAATGTCGAGTATGAGGCGCGGCGCAAGATAGCCGCCGACGAGAAGGATGCGATCGGCGCCGCGGCTGCAAGGCTGATCCCGGACAATGCCTCGCTGTTCATCAATATCGGCACGACCACCGAGGCGGTCAGCAAGGCCTTGCTCGACCATACCGGGCTCATGATCATCACCAATAATATCAATGTTGCCAACAGGATGCGCGTTTATCCTTCGATCGAGGTCGTGATCGCCGGCGGCGTGGTGCGCGGCTCGGATGGCGGCATCGTGGGTGAGGCGGCGGTCGATTTCATCAAGCAGTTCAAGGTCGACTATGCCGTGATCGGCGTGTCGGCCATCGATCATGACGGCGCGCTGCTCGATTTCGATTTCCGCGAGGTGAAGGTGGCGCAGGCGATCATCGCCAATGCCCGGCACGTCATCCTGGTTTCCGACAAAACGAAATTCGAACGCACCGCGCCCGTCAGGATCGCGCATCTCTCCCAGGTGGACACGTTCATCACGGATCGCTGCGAGATTCCCGCGATCCGTAAGATCTGCGTGGAATCGGAAGTCGAGCTCATCGAAACCTCCATTTGACCGGATTCATCGAAGCGTCCGAATTTCGTTTGACATTCGTTATTGGTTCGAAATAATCCTCTCACGTTTTCGAATTGGCAGAGAAATGCTGCACTGCGAAAACGGGGAGGGGAAATTTGGACGAAGGTCCGATCTACGACGTTTTCGTCATCGGCGGGGGCATCAACGGATGCGGCATCGCGCGTGACGCCGTCGGACGCGGATTCAGCGTCATTCTGGCGGAGATGAACGATCTCGCGAGCGGCACGTCTTCCGGTTCCACCAAGCTGATCCATGGCGGCCTGCGCTACCTCGAACACTATGAGTTCCGGCTGGTGCGCGAAGCGCTGATGGAGCGCGAGGTGCTCTGGAAGATGGCGCCGCACATCATCTGGCCGATGCGCTTCGTTCTGCCGTTTTTCAGCGGCGGCCCGCGTCCGGCCTGGATGCTCCGGCTCGGCCTTTTCCTCTACGACCACATCGGCGGCCGCAAGCTCCTGCCGGCGACGAAGACGCTGGACATGACGCGCGACCCGGCTGGGAAGCCGTTGAAGCCGCTGTTCACCAAGGCCTTCGAGTATTCGGACGGCTGGGTGAACGATGCGCGCCTCGTCGTGCTCAATGCCCGTGATGCTGCCGACCGGGGCGCTGTCATCCGCACCCGCACCAAGGTCGTCGGCGCACGCCGGGCGGGGGACCACTGGCTCGTGACGATGGAGGCGACGGACGGCCATTGCGAGATCGTCAAGGCACGGCTCGTCGTCAATGCGGCGGGGCCGTGGGTCGATCATGTGCTGTCGGCGGCGGTCGGGCAGAACGACGTCCACAATGTCCGCCTGGTGCAGGGCAGCCATATCGTCGTCGGCAGGAAGTTCGATGACCCTCGCGCCTATTTCTTCCAGAACAATGATGGCCGGATCATCTTCGCCATTCCGTATGAGGAGGACTTCACCCTCATCGGCACCACCGACCAGGATTTTCACGGCGATCCGCACGATGTCCGCATCAGTGACGGCGAGATCGACTACCTCTGCGCCGCCGCCAGCGAGTATTTTGCGAAGCCGGTCACGCGCGGCGACATCGTCTGGACCTATTCGGCCGTGCGTCCGCTTTTCGACGACGGCGCGTCGAAAGCACAGGAGGCGACACGGGATTACGTGTTGAAGGCGGAAGCGCCTGCCGGGCAGGGTGCGATCGTCAACGCCTTCGGCGGCAAGATCACCACCTATCGCCGTCTCGCGGAATCGATGCTGGAGAAGATCGAGGAGGTGCTCGGCAAGCGGGGAAAGTCCTGGACGGCGACCGCGCCGCTGCCCGGCGGCGATTTTCCCGCGACCGGCTTCGATGCGCAGGTCGCGAAGCTCAAGGCCGAATATCCGTTCCTCGACGCGCGTCTCGCGCGGCGGCTCACCCGCCTTTACGGCACACGCGCAAGGTCGATGCTCGGCCTTGCGCGGTCGCTCGGTGATCTCGGGCGGGATTTCGGGGGGGATTTGTATGAGGCTGAAGTGCGGTATCTTGTCGAGCACGAATGGGCCGCGACGGCCGAGGACATTCTGTGGCGCCGCACCAAGCGCGGGCTGAAACTGTCGCCCGAGCAGGCCGCCGCGCTCCAGGCGTATCTGGATAGAAACGGCGCAGGCGGTCGGCAGGCAGCGGAGTAAGGTTTCCGGAAGCTCAGGGAGGAGCAGCGGAATGCTTGAGTTGAGGAACGTGACGAAGGCGGTGGGAGGCGTGGATCATATCCGCGACGTTTCGCTGACGCTTCAGCACGCTTCGCTGAACGTGCTTCTCGGGCCGACGCTATCCGGCAAGACCAGCCTGATGCGCCTGATGGCGGGACTAGACACGCCGACCGTGGGCACGATCTGGTTCGACGGCCAGAACGTCACCGGCGTGCCGGTGCAGAAGCGCAACGTCGCCATGGTCTACCAGCAGTTCATCAATTATCCCGCGATGACCGTTTACGAGAACATCGCCTCGCCGCTGCGCGTTGCCGGCGCTGCCAGGGACCGCATTGACCGCGAGGTGCGGCGCGCGGCCGATCTCCTGAAGCTCACGCCCTATCTCGACCGCACGCCGCTCAACCTTTCCGGCGGCCAGCAGCAGCGCACCGCTCTGGCTCGCGCCATCGTCAAGAACGCCAAGCTGGTGCTGCTGGACGAACCGCTCGCCAATCTCGACTACAAGCTGCGCGAGGAATTGCGCGAGGAACTGCCGAAGATTTTTGCCGAGACGGGCGCGATCTTCGTCTACGCCACGACCGAACCGCATGAGGCGTTGCTGCTCGGCGGCAACACCGCGACGCTCTCGGAGGGGGGCGTCACGCAATTCGGGTCGACTGTCGAGGTCTTCCGCCAGCCGGCGGACCTCGTCACCGCCCGGACCTTCGCCGATCCGCCGCTGAACACCATCGTGCTCAGGAAGGTCGGCCGGAATTTCCAGCTTGATGGTGGGGTGAACCTCCCGGTGCCGGCGGCTTTCGCCGGTATTGCCGACGGCGCATATACGATCGGCTTTCAGCCCCACCATCTTTCTTCTTCGCGCCCGACGCAGGATGCGGTCGCCCTCACGGCCAAGGTGATCGTCACTGAAATCACCGGCTCGGAAAGCTTCGTGCATCTCGACTTCGCCGATGCGCGTTGGGTGATGCTGGCGCCGGGTGTGCGTGTCTACGAACCCGACGACGCCATCGAGGTCTTCATCGATCCGCGTCACATCATGGTCTTCGACCAGAGCGGCCGCTCCATGAGCGCGCCCGCAAGGCTGGCGGCATAGGAGAGGTCATGGCGCGCATCGATCTCGACCACATACGTCACGCCTACGGCTCCAATCCCGGGCCTGACGCGGTTTACGCGCTCAAGGAAGTGCACCACACCTTCGAGGACGGCGGCGCCTATGCGCTGCTCGGACCGTCGGGCTGCGGAAAGACGACCCTGCTCAATATCATTTCGGGTCTGCTGCATCCGTCGCACGGCCGCCTGCTTTTCAACGATCAGGACGTCACCGACCTCTCCACGCAGCAGCGCAATATCGCGCAGGTGTTCCAGTTTCCGGTCATCTACGACACCATGACCGTCTACGACAATCTCGCCTTCCCGCTGCGCAATCGCGGCGTGCCGGAGGCCGATGTCGATCGCAAGGTACGCGAGACGCTGGATATGATCGATCTTGCGAGCTGGGCAAAGCGCAAGGCGAGGGGACTCACTGCCGATCAGAAACAGAAGATCTCGCTCGGTCGCGGGCTGGTGCGCTCGGACGTCAACGCCATCCTCTTCGATGAGCCGCTGACCGTCATCGATCCGCATATGAAATGGGTGCTGCGCTCCCAGTTGAAGCAGCTTCACCGCCGCTTCGGCTACACGATGGTCTATGTCACGCATGACCAGACCGAGGCGCTCACCTTCGCCGAGCACGTCGTCGTCATGTATGACGGCCAGATCGTGCAGATCGGCACGCCGGCCGAGCTGTTCGAGCGGCCGCGCCATACCTTCGTCGGCTATTTCATCGGCTCCCCCGGCATGAACGTGCTGCCGGTCGAGATCGAGGGCCGTGACGCCGTGATCGGCAGCCAGCGGATTGGACTTCCCGGCGCGCCGAAGGCCGCGACAAGCCCGGACGAACTCGGCATCCGCCCCGAATATGTGCGTGTCGGCGCCGAGGGCATGCCGATCTCCATCCGCAAGGTGGAGGATATCGGTCGCCAGAAAATCGTACGCGCCAGCCTCGAAGGACGCGAGATCGCGGCGATCGTCGGCGAGGACCAGAGCATTCCGGCGGACCCGAAAGTGGCCTTCGATCCGGCCGGCATCAACCTCTATGCCGGTTCCTGGCGCGTCGAGATGGAGCGTTAGCCATGGACAAGCCGTGGAACAACAGAGCGTGGTCCATGGTGCTGCCGGTGCTCGTGCTGGTGGCGTTCTCGGCGGTCATCCCGCTGATGACGGTCGTGAACTATTCGGTTCAGGACACTTTTGGGAACAATCAGTTCTTCTGGGCGGGCACCGAGTGGTTCGAGGATGTGCTCGGCTCCGATCGCTTCTGGCAGGCCATGGGCCGCAACCTCGTCTTTTCCTTCATCATCCTCGCCATCGAGATCCCGCTCGGCATCTTCATCGCCTTGAACATGCCGAAATCCGGATGGGGCGTACCGGTCTGCCTTGTGCTGATGGCGCTGCCGCTGCTCATTCCGTGGAATGTCGTCGGCACGATCTGGCAGGTCTTCGGGCGCAACGACATCGGCCTGCTCGGCTATTACGTCAATGCGATGGGCATCGATTTCAACTATGTCCGCGACACCTATGACGCGTGGTTCATCGTCATCCTGATGGATGTCTGGCACTGGACCAGCCTCGTCGTGCTGCTCTGCTACGCCGGTCTCGTCTCGATACCCGACGCCTATTATCAGGCGGCGAAGATCGACGGCGCCTCGCGCTGGGCGGTATTCCGCTACATCCAGTTGCCTAAAATGAACCGCGTGCTGCTCATCGCCGTTCTGCTGCGCTTCATGGACTCGTTCATGATCTACACCGAGCCCTTCGTGGTGACGGGCGGCGGGCCGGGCAATTCGACGACCTTCCTGTCCATCGATTTGGTCAAGACCGCGCTCGGCCAGTTCGACCTCGGCCCGGCGGCTGCGATGTCGATCATCTACTTCCTGATCATCCTGCTGCTGTCGTGGGTCTTCTACACGGTCATGACCAATGTCGGGGCGGATCGGACGAAGGAGGGCGGCCATGGCTGAGTCCGACGCGACGACCATGCGCGACGACAAGCTGCCGTCCTCGCAGCCTATTCCCGGTACTGCCGCCGCAAGCGCGGGGCGGGACAGCGTTTCGCGCGCCATGCGTCGGCGCGGCGACCAGTCGCGCTTCTGGTGGCTGGTGCCGACGCTTTACATCGTCTTCCTGCTGCTGCCGATCTACTGGCTCGTCAACATGAGCTTCAAGACCAATACGGAGATCGTCACCGGGCTGACGCTCTACCCGCATCAGCCAACACTCAGGAACTATGCCGTCATCTTCACCGACGCCTCATGGTATTCGGGCTACATCAACTCGATCACCTATGTCGTCATGAACACGGTGATTTCCGTTCTGGTTGCGCTTCCGGCGGCCTACGCCTTCTCGCGCTACCGGTTCCTCGGCGACAAGCATCTGTTCTTCTGGCTGCTGACCAACCGCATGGCGCCGCCGGCCGTCTTCGCGCTACCCTTCTTCCAGCTCTATTCGGCCTTCGGGCTGATCGACACGCATATCGCGGTGGCGCTGGCACATTGCCTGTTCAACGTGCCGCTGGCGGTGTGGATTCTCGAAGGCTTCATGTCGGGCGTGCCGAAGGAGATCGACGAGACGGCCTATATCGACGGCTATTCGTTCCCGCGCTTCTTCGTGAAGATATTCATGCCGCTGATCGCGTCCGGCATCGGCGTGGCAGCCTTCTTCTGCTTCATGTTCTCATGGGTGGAACTGCTGCTCGCCCGCACGCTGACCACGACCAGCGCCAAGCCGATCGCGGCGGTCATGACGCGCACCGTGTCTGCATCCGGCATGGACTGGGGCCTGCTCGCCGCCGCCGGCGTGCTGACCCTCATTCCGGGCGCGCTCGTCATCTGGTTCGTGCGCAACTACATCGCCAAGGGCTTTGCCCTGGGGAGGGTATGATGACCGCCACACGCCGTTGGCAGCTTCCCCTCATTGTCGTTCTCGTGGCCTATGCCGTTCTGGCAGGCCTGCTCGCGGCCGTGGTTCCTGTCAAGAACGAGGCACGCGACTGGACCGCGCCATTGATCAACGGCGGCTGGATGGCGTGGACCTTCCCGACGGCGCTGTTCTTCCTGACGATCTTCCTGCTGCTCGCCCTGATGGCGGTGTGGGAATATGCCTCGCCCGGCGGCAATCCGCGGGTTGGGATTCTCCACTTCGAGACGACGCGCGGCGATCGTCTCTTCATTTCGCTGCTCGGCAGCGCCTTCATCCATCTCGCATGGCTGGGTCTTGTCGGACCCAGCCTGTGGTGGGCTCTCGCTCTATCGATCGTCTACGCCGTGGGGGTGTTTCGATACGTCTAGGGAGGGAATGAGTTGGAGCGGCCGCGTGCCGGCGACCGCTCCGATCGCACTTGAAACCTGATAACTGTGGAGGAAACGAAATGCGACGGCAGCTTCTAGCATCAACGACGGCCCTCATTCTACTGGCAGGCGCGGGCAGCGCCTATGCCGGGATGGACGAGGCCAAGGCCTTCCTGGACAAGGAAATCGGCGACATGTCGACCCTCGACCGCGCCGCGCAGGAAGCCGAAATGCAATGGTTCATCGATGCGGCAAAGCCCTTTGCCGGCATGGATATCAAGGTCGTTTCGGAAACGATCACGACGCACTCCTATGAGTCCGAAGTGCTGGCGCCGGCTTTCTCCGCCATCACCGGCATCAAGGTCACCCACGACCTGATCCAGGAAGGCGACGTGGTCGAGAAGATTCAGACCCAGATGCAGACGGGCGAGAATCTTTACGACGCATGGGTGAACGACTCGGACCTCATCGGCACGCACTGGCGCTACCAGCAGGTGCGCAACCTCACCGACTTCATGGCCAACGAAGGCAAGGACGTCACCAATCCGAATCTCGACCTCGCCGACTTCATCGGCACGTCCTTCACCACCGCGCCGGACGGCAAGCTCTACCAGCTTCCCGACCAGCAGTTCGCGAACCTCTACTGGTTCCGCTACGACTGGTTCAACGACGAGAAGAACAAGGCCGACTTCAAGGCGAAATACGGCTACGATCTCGGCGTTCCGGTCAACTGGTCGGCCTATGAGGACATCGCCGAGTTCTTCACCGGCCGCGAGATCGACGGCAAGAAGGTCTACGGCCATATGGACTACGGCAAGAAGGACCCGTCGCTCGGCTGGCGCTTTACCGATGCCTGGCTCTCCATGGCCGGCAATGGCGACAAGGGCATCCCGAACGGCAAGCCGGTCGACGAGTGGGGCATCAAGGTCGACGAGAATTCTCGGCCGGTCGGCTCCTGCGTCGCGCGCGGCGGCGACACCAACGGTCCTGCGGCGGTCTATTCCATCGAAAAGTATCTCGAGTGGATGAAAGCCTATGCCCCCGCGTCGGCGCAGGGCATGACCTTCTCCGAATCCGGACCGGTGCCGAGCCAGGGCGAGATCGCCCAGCAGATGTTCACCTACACCGCCTTCACGGCGGATTTCGTGAAGGAGGGCCTGCCGGTCGTGAATGCGGACGGCACGCCGAAGTGGCGCTTCGCTCCGAGCCCGCACGGCGTCTACTGGAAGGACGGCATGAAGCTCGGCTATCAGGACGTGGGTTCCTGGACGCTGATGAAGTCGACGCCGGACGACCGCGCCAAGGCCGCCTGGCTTTATGCGCAGTTCGTCACCTCCAAGACCGTCGACGTCAAGAAGAGCCATGTCGGTCTCACCTTGATCCGCCAGTCGAGCATCGATCATCAGAGCTTCACCGAGCGCGCGCCGAAGCTTGGCGGACTGATCGAGTTCTATCGTTCGCCGGCCCGCGTGCAGTGGTCGCCGACCGGTACGAACATTCCCGACTATCCGAAGCTCGCGCAGCTCTGGTGGCAGGCGATCGGCGATGCCTCGTCGGGCGCCAAGACCGCGCAGGAGGCGATGGACTCGCTCTGCGCCGAGCAGGAAAAGGTGCTGGAGCGTCTGGAACGCGCCGGCGTGCAGGGCGACATCGGGCCGAAGCTCGCCGAGGAGCACGATCTCGAATACTGGAACAAGGATGCGGTCGCCAAGGGCAACCTCGCGCCGCAGCTCAAGATCGAGAACGAGAAGGAAAAGCCGGTCACCGTCAACTATGACGAACTGGTGAAGAGCTGGCAGAAGTAATCCTTTCGGAACTCGCCAATACCGGGGAGGCGGCCTTGCCGCCTCCTCTCCATGTCAGGAGGCCTGAATGACCGGTTTCGTGCTCGCCATCGACCAGGGCACCACCTCCAGCCGCGCCATCGTGTTCGACCGCGACATGAAGGTGGCGGGTGTCGGCCAGAAGGAGTTCAGGCAGCATTTTCCGGCTTCCGGCTGGGTCGAGCACGATCCGGAGGAAATCTGGTCGACGGTGCTGGAAACCTGCCGCAAGGCGCTGTCCACGGCGGATATCAAGGCATCTGACGTCGCTGCCATCGGCATCACCAACCAGCGCGAGACCGTGGTCATCTGGGACAAGGCCACCGGCAAGCCGATCCACAACGCCATCGTCTGGCAGGACCGGCGCACCGCGCCGCTCTGCGCCAAGCTCAAGAAGCAAGACCTCGAAGCGAAATTCACGAAAAAGACCGGCCTGCTGCTCGACCCGTATTTTTCCGGCACCAAGATCGCGTGGCTGCTGGACAAGGTGAAGGGCGCCCGCCGCCGCGCCGAGAACGGCGAACTGCTCGTCGGCACCATCGACAGCTTTCTGATCTGGCGGCTGACCGGCGGCAAGGTGCACGCCACCGATGCCACCAACGCCTCGCGCACGTTGATCTACAATATAGAGACGAACCGATGGGACGCGGAGCTCCTGAAGATCCTGCGCATACCGGAAGCGATGCTGCCGCAGGTCAAGGATTGTGCCGCCGATTATGGCCGCACGGAGCAATCGCTCCTCGGAGCCGAAATCCCCATTCTCGGCGTTGCCGGCGACCAGCAGGCGGCGACCATCGGTCAGGCCTGTTTCAAGCCGGGCATGATGAAATCGACTTACGGCACCGGCTGCTTCGCGCTGCTGAACACCGGCGCCGACATCGTGCGTTCGAAGAACCGGCTGCTGACGACGATCGCCTATCGCCTGAATGGCAAGACCACCTATGCGCTGGAAGGCTCGATCTTCATCGCCGGCGCCGCCGTGCAATGGCTCCGCGACGGGCTGCGCGTTATCGGTCGCGCTGACCAGACGGGTGAGATGGCCGCGCTCGCCGATCCCTCGCAGGACGTCTATCTGGTTCCGGCCTTCGTCGGGCTGGGGGCGCCGCATTGGGACGCCGAGGCGCGGGGCGCGATGTTCGGCCTGACCCGGAACACCGGTCCCGCCGAATTCGCGCGAGCCGCGCTGGAGGCGGTGGCCTACCAGACGCGCGACCTGCTTGACGCCATGAAGAAGGACTGGAAGGGCGGCTCGGCGAAAACGGTGCTGCGCGTCGATGGCGGCATGGTCGCGTCTGACTGGACCATGCAGTGCCTTGCCGACATACTCGACGCGGCCGTGGACAGGCCGACGATCCTTGAAACCACGGCTCTCGGGGCGGCATGGCTCGCCGGCTCCCGGGCCGGCGTATGGCCGAAGGCTGCTGAATTCTCCCGGAAATGGGCGCTCGACCAGAGGTTCCAGCCGGCGATGGACGAGAAGACACGCGGCCGCAAGCTCAAGGGCTGGCGTGATGCGGTGCGGCGCACGCTTTCCGCGTGAACAACATCCCAGAAAGAAGGCCCGATGAGCGGGCCTTCGATCCGGCTTGGTCGTAACCGCGATCAGCTATAGGGCGAATAGCACTGCTTGCGCGGGCCGTTGTAAGGCTGGAACGTGTTGTCCGAAGCCCTGTAGGAGCGATAGCGGTTGTAGCACCACTGGGTGTGCGCGCTGCCGCCGTCACGATAGATGACGCGCGGCTGGTTCAACGTGTTGCCGATCACCGCGCCTGCGGTGAAGGCAGCCAGCGGGAACCACCAGCCATTGTTGTGACGGCGATAACCCTTACGCCACTCGCGGTAGCCGCGATGGCCGTTCCAGTAGCGATAGTTGCCGCGATCACGCCAGCGCGCATCATTGCGCCAACTGTTGTTGCCTCGCCACTGCCGATCGCCGCGTCGCCATTCACCGCGAAACTCACGTTGGTTCGGCACGCCAAGACCGTGTTCAGGATTGCCGCCGCGCCGCTGGCCACGGGGTATCCAGATGCGCTCCTGCACCTTGATGGCGTCGTTCGCCTGGGGTACGGACGGCTGAACCACCGGCGCGGCATTCATCGGCACCGCCGATGCCGCGACCATCGAAAGACTCATCGCGGCGGCCATCAGACCGGAAAAAAGTTTTTTCATCTCGGATCTCCTCGAGAAATTCGAACAATCCCTTCCAGAACTCAATATAGGGTGCAAGGTTCCGAAAACCGACTCCTTGCCGCTCAATTTTCCGACACACCCGCGTCTGCGAAAGTCGCCATGCCACTATGGCATGCAGCGGCCGAGCGCAGGATATGCACCGCGAGGCAAGCGCCGGAAGCTTCGCCGAGACGCATTCTCATTTCAAGGATCGGACTCAACCCGATCTTTTCGAGCAGGCGCGTGTGTCCAGCCTCGGCCGACCGATGCGCCGCCTGCGCGTGGTCGAGACCGCCTGTCGCCAGCAATCCGAGCGGCGCCACGGCTGCGGTTGACACGAAACCGTCGACCAACACGGCCGCACCCTTGTGCCGTGCGGCGAGAGCAGCGCCGAACATCGCCGCCAGTTCCCGCCCGCCAACCCGGCGCAACACCTCCAGAGGGTCACGCAACGCATCCCCGTGACGGGCGATCGCGGCGTCCACCACATCGGCCTTCCGCTTGAGTCCGGCATCGTCGACCCCCGTGCCGCGACCGACCCAATCCGTCCCGTCTCCGCCGAACAGCGCAGCCGCCACCGCCGCCGCCGTTGTCGTGTTGCCGATGCCCATTTCTCCGATACAGAGGAGTTGCGTCCCGGTCGAAAGCGCCTCGTAGCCTGTCGAGACCGCCTTCAGGAAATCCGCTTCCGACATGGCCGGCGCTTCGGTAAAATCCGCCGTAGGGCGCTCCACCTCCAGCGCGATCACCTTCAGTTCCGCACCGGCGGCCTTTGCCAATTGGTTGATCGCCGCACCACCCGCCGCGAAATTCGCCACCATCTGCGCCGTCACTTCGGCCGGAAAGGCGGAAACGCCGCGTCTCGTGATGCCGTGCGAGCCGGCGAACACCAGGACTTCGACCTTTTCCAGCGTCGGGATCGCCTTTCCCTGCCACCGCGCGAGCCACACGGCCAGATCCTCCAGCCGCCCGAGGCTGCCCTGCGGCTTGGTCAGCGTGCCTTGGCGCGCCAGCGCTTGCGATGCCGCATCTTCGTTTCCGGCCGGCATATTGGCGCAGGCCTCGCGTAGCGCGGCCATGGTTTCGAATGCGGGCACGGGCGATCTCCTTGGCAAACGGCTATGAATGAAGGGACAGGGCGACCAGCAACACGATGATCTCGCTGCCCTGCTGCAACGTGCCGAGCACGTCGCCTGTCTGGCCGCCGATCTGGCGTTCGCTGAGCGATTTCAGCAACAGGAACCATACGACCAGCACGGCGGCCGAAAGCAGCGCTGCGAAAGGGCCAAGCGCCAGCAGCCCGACCAAGCCGAGAGCAGCGGCGAGCAGGCTCGTGTTGAAGGAAACCGTGCCCGCGTTCGCCGATAAGCCAGTGGCGCGGGCAGGCGGCAGCACGGTCATCATCGCCGGCATGATGCTACGCGAAGCCATGTGCACGGCGACGAATAGCGCGAACATGGAAATCGACCCCGACAGGGCCGCGAGCGCCGACCAGCGCACCAGCACCGTGAGAAGCAGCGCCAGCACGCCGAACGTGCCGATGCGGCTGTCCTTCATGATCTCCAGCTTGCGCTCGCGCGTCGCACCGCCTCCAAAACCATCCGCGACATCGGCAAGGCCATCCTCATGCAGGCAGCCGGTCACCAGCATGGTCGTGGCGAGCGCTATCGCCGCCGCGATTTCGGGAGGCAGGTTCAGCCACGATGCAATGCCGAACGCGCAGGCGCCGACGACACCGACGAGAATGCCCACAAGCGGCACGGCCCAGACGGCATCGGCCAGCCGCCTGTCCGTGATGCCGCCTGCCGGAATACGCGTGAAAAAACCGACGCAAAGGAGCGTGTCGCCGAGAATAGTCGCGAACAGCCCCGGCTTCACCTCAGCCTCGCGCAATCGCGTGGAAGAAGCTGCCAGTGACGTGCCCACGCCGCCCGCCGGCCGGCCCGAGCGGTTTGCCGAGCCCGTCGGCCAGTTCGACTAGCGGCTCGTCGCTGCCGGCTGAGACCACGCTGGCATAGTGGAATTCATGTCCCCGGATCGTATCGCCCTGTCGGCCGAGCGCGCAATCGGCCAGAAGCGTCGCCTGCCGATAGCCGAGGTTCATCTTGCGCTTGGCGAAGCTCGTCGCATGCCCAAGCAAGTCGAGCATTTCGTGCGTCTTGCCGCCCGCATCCTCGATCGAAGCACCGAGCGCCATGTAGCCGCCGCACTCGCCATGCACCGGCTTGGTCTCCGCGAATTTCCTCACACCGGTCCGGAATTTCTCCGCTTCCGCCAGCCGCTCGCCGTGGAGTTCGGGATAACCGCCGGGCAGCCAGCAGACATCGCAACCCGGGGCAGGGGCTTCGTCGGCCAGCGGCGAGAAGAAGGCGAGTTCCGCGCCCTTCGCGCGCCAGATCGATTGCAGATGCGGGTAAAGGAAGCCGAACGCCGCATCGTTTGCCAGCGCGATGCGCTGGCCGGGCGGGTTGATCGTCTCGGGCGGCACATCCTTGCTTCCGCCGATATGCGCGAAAGGCGCGGCGGCGGCAACGATGCGGTCGAGATCGAGCGACTTTTCCATGACATCGGCCAGCCGGTCGATGAATGCGTCGAGTGCAGAATGTTCCCGCGCCTGCACCAGTCCGAGATGCCGCTCCGGCAGTTCCATATCCGGGTTGCGCATCACCGTTCCGAGCACCGGCAGGCCGATCGCCTCGACCGCATCGGCGCATTGCGCGCGATGACGCTCGCTCGCCACCTTGTTGAGCACGACGCCGGCAATCCGCACCTGCGGATCGTAGACCGCAAACCCCTTGGCAACGGCGGCCGCCGTCCGCGACTGGCCGGAGACGTCGAGCACCAGCACTGTCGGCAGCCAGAAGCGGGCCGCAATATCCGCCGCTGCGCCGGAACGGCGCTTGCCCGCCTCGATGCCGTCGAAAAGGCCCATCGCACTTTCCGCGATGATGATGTCTGCGTCTGCGCTCAGGCCTGCCGCCAGATGGTCGAGCAATGCCGGCGCCATCGCCCAGCTGTCGAGGTTGACGCCCGGCCGGCCCGTCGCTGCGGCATGGAACTCCGGATCGATATAGTCCGGGCCGGATTTCGCGCCGCGCACCCTGATGCCGCGTCGGGCGAGCGCTCGCAGCAGGCCGATGGTGACGCTGGTCTTGCCGGAACCGGAGCGCGGCGCGCCGATGATGAGACCACGCGCCGTCATGCGCTGCGCATGCTCCGCGCCAGTTCGATCAGCTCCGCCCGCATGGAAACGATCTCGCCGACGATGATGAGCGCCGGCGACACGATGCCCGCCTTCGCCGTCTCGCCCCCGATATTCGCCAGATCGGAGACGACCACCCGTTCGTCAGGCGTGGTCGCAGCCATCACCACCGCCACCGGCGTCGTCGGTTTCAGCCCGCCGGCGACCAGCGACGCGGCGATCGGCACGAGGTTCCTCAGTCCCATATAGACGACGATGGGCTGGCCGGTCTTTGCGAGCGCCGCCCAGTCGAGATCCTGCGCTGTTCCGTCGGCGGCGTGTCCCGTTGCAAGGATGATCGCCCTGTTCATGCCGCGCATGGTGGCGGGTATGCCGACGCTCGCCATGGCGCCGAAAGCCGACGTCACGCCCGGCAGGATGTGAAACGGAATGCCGGCATGCGCCAGCGCCAGCGCTTCCTCGCCGCCGCGGCCGAATACGTAAGGGTCGCCGCCTTTAAGCCGCAGCACGCGCTTGCCGCGTCGCGCGAGCGCGATCAGCAGCGCGGTGATCTCGTCTTGCCGCACGGATTCCTTGCCGCCGCGCTTGCCCATGAAATGCAGTTCCGCGCCGTCGGCGACGTTCAGCACGGCGCTGTCCACCAGCGCGTCATAGACGATCGCGTCAGCCTGGCTCAGCGCCGAGACGACGTCGAGCGTCAAGGCGCCGGCGCTGCCCGGCCCGGCGCCCGCCAGCCACACATGGCCGGGCTCGAGGTCCTTCAGTTTCGGCGCGAGGCGGGCGATCGCCTTGTCGAGTGTCATGTCTGTCCGGCCCTTCCGGCCTTTTCGCCGTGACGCGATGCCGGGTGCGCCCTATAGGAGATTTCATGAGCAATGACGAGCAGCCCCTGCGACGCGGCTGGACGACCGGCACCTGTTCGGCCGCCGCCGCGAAGGCTGCGTGCGCCGCACTCCTGACCGGCGTTTTCCCCGATCCCGTCGAGGTAACGCTGCCCGGCGGCCAGCGGCCGGCTTTCGCGCTGGCCAGATGGGAGCTTCGCGACGACGAGGCGGTCGCCGCCGTGGTCAAGGATGCCGGCGACGATCCCGATGTCACTCACGGCGCGGTGATGACGGCGACCGTGCGACGCGCCGCGCCGGGTTCCGGCATCACCTTCATCGCCGGTCCCGGCGTCGGCACGGTCACGCGCCCCGGCCTGCCGATGCCGCCCGGCGAGCCGTCCATCAACCCGGTGCCGCGCCGGATGATCGCGGAGGCCATCGCCGAAGTGGCGGGCGAGGGCGCTGATTTCGAGGTCGAGATTTCCGTGCCCGACGGTGAGAAGATGGCGCTGCGCACGCTCAACGGCCGCCTCGGCGTCGTCGGCGGCATTTCCGTCCTCGGCACGACCGGCATAGTCGTGCCTTATTCCTGCTCGGCCTGGATTCACTCCATCCATCGCGGCATCGACGTCGCCCGCGCCGCCGGGCTCACGCATGTCTCCGGCGCGACCGGCTCGGCCTCCGAGGCGGCGGCGCAGAAATTCCACGGCCTGCCGGAAATCGCCCTCATCGACATGGGCGATTTCGTCGGCGGCATGCTGAAATACATCCGCGCCCATCCCGTGCCCCGCGTCACCATCGCCGGCGGCGTCGCCAAGATGACCAAACTCGCGCAGGGCATGCTCGACGTGCATTCCGCGCGTGGCGCGCCGGACCTGACCGCGCTGGCAGAATTCGCCATCGGTCTCGGCGCGAGCGCGGCGGTCGCCGAGCGCATCGGCGCTGCAAACAATGTCGCGGAAGCATTTGAGATCGCGAAAGAAAACGATCTCGCTCTCGGTGACGTCGTTGCCGAAAAGGCATGGGAGACGGCTGCGCCGATCCTGCGCGACGCCGATGTCGAACTCGAAATCCTCGTCTTCGACCGCACAGGCGAGCTGATGGGAAGGGCGCCGTTCCGCCGTCATCGCGAGTCGCGTCCCCTGAACCGCCGCTGATAATAGGCGTCGTAGAGCGAGCTCTCGCGAAAACCTTCCGCCGCCAGCGAACGCCCCACGAAGATGATCGCGGTCCGCTCGATCGGCGCCGCCGCATGCAGTGTCCCGATCGTGCCCAGCGTGCCGCGCAGGATGCGCTCTTCCGGCCACGACGCGTTCGCCACAATGGCCACCGGGCAATCCGCGCCGTAGAGCGGCGTCAGTTCCGCCACCACGCGATCCAGCGCGTGGATCGCCAGATGGATCGCCAGCGTGGCGCCCGTCGCTCCGAAAGCGGCGAGCGTCTCGCCCTCCGGCATGGGCGAGGCACGCCCGAAAACGCGCGTCAGCACGAGGCTCTGCGCCACTTCCGGTATCGTCAGTTCGCGCCCGAATGCGGCCGCCGCCGCCGCGAAGGAAGGCACGCCCGGCGTCAGCGTATAGGGAATGCCGTTGCGCTCCAGCCGCCTGATCTGCTCGGCCACCGCGCTCCACACGGAAAGGTCGCCCGAATGCAGACGCGCCACGTCATGTCCCGCGCGCTCGGCGGCAAGATATTCGGCCTCGATCTCGTCGAGCGACATGGGCGCGGTGTCGACGATCCTCGCGGTGGGCGGGCAATAGGCGAGCAGATCGCGATGAACGATGGAACCGGCAAAAAGACACACGGGGCTTTTCGCGATGAGGTCGCGTCCGCGCACTGTGATGAGGTCCGCCGCGCCCGGTCCCGCGCCGATGAAGTGTACTGTCATGGCAGCAGTTCCATCTCGGCCAGCGCGCAGGTGACCGGTCCCGCGACGACGCGCGGCCCAAGCAGCGCGCCGTTCTCGCCTGCCGTCGCCAGCGCGGATGCCTCCGAGAGTGACGGTGAACCGGTCGCTTCCGCCGATCTTTCGGAATGCGTCGCCAGAAGCGACGCGACCTCCGCCAGCGCCTCGTCGCCGACATAGTGCAGCGGCACGCCGAGCATGCCGGCGGCGACCACGATGGCCGTCTCGTCGCGCTTGGCGGCGCCCGTCGCGAGCCGCGAGAGGTCCGCGCGCGCTCGGCGGTATTCGGCGAGCGCTGCGTCGATTGCGTCGATCACCGCCGTCGCCGCCACGCCTTTCCTGCATCCGATGCCCGCGACGATCATGGTTTTTCCCATGTCCATTGCGTCACCGGCATCGCCGCCCGCCAGCCATGCATGGAACCGACCGGCTCGGCGCGGGAAACGGCGATCCGCGTCAGCGTTCCACCATGCCGCGCTTGAAGGTTGAGCAGGACGGCCTCCATCTCCAGCGTCACCGCATTGGCGACCAGCCGCCCGCCACGGCGCAGGGCCGCCATCGCCGCGTCCATGACGCCCGCTTCGCTGCCGCCTCCGCCGACGAAGATCACGTCCGGCATCGGCAGTCCGGCCAGCGCAGCCGGCGCAGCGCCCTCCACGATCTTCAATCCCGGAACGCCGCACGCGCGTGCATTGCGCCCTATGCGCTCCGCGCGCTGCGCATCCGCCTCGATCGCAACGGCGCGCATCGACGGGTCGGCCAGCATCCACTCGATGGAGATCGAGCCCGAGCCCGCGCCGATGTCCCACAGAAGCTCGCCCCAGCGCGGCGCAAGCGACGACAGCGTGACCGCCCGTATCTCACGCTTGGTGATCTGCCCGTCATGCTCGAACAGCGCGTCACTCAGGCCCACCGTCAGCGGCAGCACGCGTGCGCCGCCTGCGGCCTCGACCGCGATGGCGACTACGTTGAGGGGCTGGATATCGTCCAGATCGAAATCGTCCGCGCGGGCGGTACGGATGCATTCGCCGTCCCCGCCCAGCGCTTCCAGCACGGTCAAAGCCGAACCGCCGAAACCGCTCTCCGCCAGCAGCGCTGCGATCTCCGCCGGCCCGTTTTCGTCAGAGGTGAGCGCCAGCACGCGCCGGCCGGGATGCAGCAGCGGCCGGATCAAATCCAGCGGCCGGCCGTGCAGCGAGATCGTTTCCACCTCCTGCAGCGGCCATCCGAGGCGCGAGGCCGCGAGGCTGAAAGCGGACGGCGAGGGGAGGACCAGCATGTCCTCCGCCGGGATCACCCGTGAAAGTGTAGCGCCGACACCGAAGAAAAACGGGTCGCCCGATGCCAGCACGCAGACCTTGCGGCCAGCCAGTTCGCGGACGGCGGCCATGGCGCTGTCGAACGGCGTCGGCCAGGTCCGCGCCTCGCCCGTGACGAGCGTCTTCGCCAGCGCCAGATGGCGCTCGCCGCCGAACACGAATTCCGCCTCGGCGACCAATCTTTTGGCCTCGTCGCCGAGTCCCGCGACGCCGTCCTCGCCGATGCCGATGACGGTAAGCCACTTTTTGGCCGTTGAAGTTTTCCGCTCGCCGATCCTAGAAAGCATGATGGCTCACCGGATTCTGATCCTCGGCGGCACCACGGAAGCGCGCGAACTCGCTGCGCGCTTGGCGCAACGCGCCGATCTGGCGATCACGCTGTCGCTCGCCGGCCGAACCGCCAATCCGGTCGCTCAGCCCGTGCCGGTGCGTGTCGGCGGCTTTGGCGGCACGGAAGGTCTGGCGCGCTATCTTGCGGCCGAGCGCATCGATCTCCTGATCGACGCGACCCATCCCTTCGCCACGCGCATATCCGCCAATGCCACGGCCGCGGCAAAGGCGAGTGCGGTTCCCTTGCTCACCCTGCGCCGGCCGGAGTGGAAGGCGGTCGCGGGCGACGACTGGACGTTTGCGGATACGATCCCCCAAGCGGTTATCGCGCTCGGAACCGAGCCGAGAACGGTTTTCGTCACGCTCGGCCGGCAGGAGCTGAAGCCGCTGGAGGCCGCGCCGCAGCATTGCTACGTCATCCGCAGTGTCGATCCGGTCGAGCCGCGTCTCGCCATGCCGCGGGCCGAATACATCCTCGATCGCGGTCCTTTCGAGGAAAGCCGCGAACGCGCGCTGCTCGAACGTCTCGGCGTGGAGGTCGTCCTCTCCAAGAATAGCGGCGGTTCCGCCGCCTACGCAAAGCTCGCGGCGGCGCGCAGCCTCGGGATTCTGGTCATTCTGGTCCGCCGCCCGCCGGTTGTCGGCAAGGCTGTCGAGACTGTCGACGCGGCGGTGGAAGCGGTCGCTCATCTCTTGCCGCCTGTTGCCTGACGCGGCGAATAGACCAGCGGCGCGCGGCCTTCGCGCTCGACGATGCGCGTTTCCGGCGAGCCGATGATGATGCAGGTCGCCATATCGGCCTGCGCCGGATCGGTATCGCCCAGCGTAAAAATCCTGATCGCCTCGTCCGGCCGGAATGCCGCCCGCCCGAAGATGACCGGCGTCTGGCCGGGCAATATCTCCTGCAGCGCCTCGAACGTCTTGCCGAGTTGCCAGGGCCGCGCCTTGCTGATCGGATTGTAGAGTGCGATCACGAAGCCCGCGCCGGCTGCTGCGCGCAACCGGCTTTCGACCAGTTCCCACGGTTTCAGATTGTCCGACAGCGAGATGGCGCAGAAATCGTGCCCCAGCGGCGCGCCGGCTCGCGCGGCCACGGCCAGCATCGCCGTGACGCCCGGCACCACCGACACGTCGATATACCGCCAGCTTTCCGGGCCGTGCTCGATCGCCTCGCAGACCGCCGCCGCCATGGCGAAGACGCCGGGATCGCCGCCTGAAACCACGGCCACCTGCTTTCCCGAGGCCGCGGCTTCCAGCGCGGCGCGGGAGCGGTCCAGCTCCTCGCGATTGTCCGAGGCGTGGCGCGTCTGCTCCGGCCGCAGCGTCAGACGGTCGAGATACGGCGCATAGCCGTAAAAATCCGTGGCGGTCGCGACGGCCGCCGAAGCTTCCGGCGTCACCTGCGAGGCATCGCCGGGGCCGAGCCCGATCACCGTCAGCCTGCCGCTCAAAGCACCACTCCGGAGGCGAGCACACCCGGCCGGTTCGCCCAGCCGGCGACGAGGATGATGCTGAAATAGGGGGCCTTGTCGTCCGCTTTGTCGGCGAGCCGCATGGAAGCCGCGTTCGCCATCGTGCCGCGCTCGACATACATCGCGCCGTCGAGCTTGCCGGAGGCGGCGAGAGCGCGCCTGATCTTCGGCAGGTTGCGGCCGACCTTCATGATGACGGCCGCGTCCGTGTCCGACAGCCGCCGCGTCAGTTCGAATTCGCTCATCGTGCCGGGCAGGACCGACAGCACGTCGTCGCCCTGCACGATGGGCTGTCCGGTGCTCGACCAGCAGCCGGCCATGGCGGAAACGCCGGGTATCACTTCGGTCGGGAAGCGATGCGCCAGCCGCACATGCAGATGCATGTAGGAGCCGTAGAAAAATGGATCGCCTTCCGAGAGCACCGCCACCGTGCGCCCCGCGGCGAGATGGCTTGCCACCGCCTCAGCCGAGCTCTCGTAGAAGGCGAGGATCTGGGCCTTGTAGTCGTCGTGATCCTTGTCGATCTCCGTCGTCACCGGATAGTGCAGCGGCAGTTCGGTGATGCCCGGCCGCACATGCGCTTCAACGATCGCGCGGGCATTGCCGTTAGAGCTGCGCTTGGCGAAATGCGCCAGCACATCCGCTTGAGCCAGCGCGCGCACGGCTTTCAGCGTCAAAAGCTCAGGATCGCCCGGGCCGGTGCCGACGCCGATCAGCCTTCCGGTCTTTTCCGCCAGACTCATCAGATGCCTGTTCTGGCGAGCGCGTTGAGGGCCGCAGCCGTCATGGCGCTGCCGCCCATGCGGCCGCGAACGATCGCGAATGGCACGCCGCGCGGATTCTCTGCCAGCGCGTCCTTGGATTCCGCCGCGCCGACGAAACCGACCGGCATGCCGAGGATGACCGCCGGCTTCGGCGCGCCTGCGTCGATCATGTCGAGCAGATGGAAAAGCGCTGTCGGCGCGTTGCCGATCGCCACAACCGCCCCTTCGAGCCTGTCGCGCCATAGCTCCAGCGCGGCTGCCGAGCGCGTATTGCCGAATTTTGCCGCGAGCAATGCGGTGCGTGGGTCGCGCAGCGTGCAGATCACCTCGTTGGAGGCAGGCAGACGGGCGCGCGTGACGCCATGCGCCACCATCTCGGCATCGCACAGGATCGGCGCTCCGGCAGCCAGCGCACGTTTGCCCGCTTCCGCGAAATCGGGCGAAAAGACGAAGTGTTGCGCCGCTTCCACCTGTCCGCAGGCATGGATCATGCGGATGGCGATATCGGCTTCCGCCTCCGAGAAGCGGGACAGATCGGCCTCCGCGCGGATGATGGCGAAGGAACGCTCGTAGATCGCCGTCCCGTCCTTGATATACTCATGCGCTGTCATGCCGAATTCCCGTGCCGCATCGCCATGCGGATACTGTTTCGCGTCCCATGTCGCGCCTGCTCATAACGCGTTGGAAAGCGGCGGCAACTTCTCTTTCGGCGACACGGTCCAGTTCGACACCGCTGCCTCCATCGACGATGCGCGCCCCGTCCGGCGTCCCAATGATCGAAAAGGCCGGGGAAGGTGGTTTTGAGCAGCCTTTTTCGCAGCCGGAGACATGAACGAGACCGCTTTCCGGCAAGACGCTGCGGGCAGCGATTTCGGTCGCGATATCCTTCGTATGAATTGTCGCGGAGGTACATGCTGGAGCCCCCGCGCAGGCGACAATGCGCAACCGCGCATCTTGTGGATCGACGATGAACCCGATCTGCTCCGCCGCCCGCTTGGCGGCATTGGCGGTTGTTTCATCGTCGCAGATAGCCAGAAGGGCATGGCCGAACGCGAGACGGAATTCGCGAATTCCTATCTTCTCAATGGTTTGCGAGAATATTTTGATCTGCTCTGTCGTGGCTTGCCCGAACGGCAACGCCATTCCGAAAGCAATGCGTCCTGCTTTCAGCCGGAAGAAGCCGACCGGAAGTCTTGGCGACTCGGGCGTATCCAATTGTTTGTCAGCGCTTGCCCACCGTCGTTCCGACGAACCAAATTCTTCGACGCCAGCTGCTTGGCATGCTTGAGAAATTCGCTCCGCGCTCAAGTCCTTGCCGCGCGCGGCACGTCCCAATTCCACGACGGCGCGAAGCAGTTCGATTGCGAGCGGGATGGCGCGGTCATTCGGCACGATGGCGACGGGTCGGGCGTTTGTCTCCGTCCCGCCAACCGAAACCCTCCATCGTACGGACGCATCGGTGTTCACGGCGGTCAATCTCACGTCGGCGAGCAGGTCCGCCATCGACAGTTGGCCGCCGCCATCCACCACAATCGAGAACTTCGGCGCCAGCAGCCTGCGAAAATTCTCTTTTTCAATTCTATCAATAATTTGATCGGCGGTGCTGCGGCCATCCATAAGCTCAGAAGGGTCCAATCCGGCGAGTGGATCCGTCTCCACCGGAACGCCCGAGCGCACATTGATTCCGTTATTCAAAACCTCATCTGAGAAGAGCTGCGCGCTTTCCTCGGTGAGCCCCCTTATCTGAAGACTGCCGCGCCGGGTCACCTCCAGAATGCCGTTGCCGTGCCGTTCGGCGGCTTCGGCAATAAGCCTGAGATGATGCGGTGAGATGGAACCGTCCACCGTGTTGATGCGCGCCAGCAGCCCGTCGCCGGTCGGCATGGGTGCGGCGAGGGAAGGGCAGGCGTTGCGGCGCATGGAGGCGCTCATGGCCTCTGTCCGGCGTTGGTTTCGATGCTTTGAACACTGTTCAATGACTGTCGGACGGTCGTGCGGGCTTCGATTTCACCTGTTTGAACAGTGTTCATTTCCGCTTTGGCTTCCGCGATCAGGGCCGCGAGGTCGTCATCAACCGAGTTGCGCAGCGGATGCCACAGATTCCGCCTTCGAGCGGAGGCGAAACGCTCGGCGACAAATCTGGCAGCGGCCGGATTCTGGTCGAGCATGAACGCGCGGACTTTCGGATCGCCGACATAGGCGTCGTAAACCACACCGATCAGGTCGCCCGGAATCGCGGCGGTGGTTTCGGCGAAACCGATGAGCCTGTCTACCGTCTCGGCGAATTCCGCCGCGCCCCGCGGTCCATGGCGCATCTGGCCCTGAATGAAACGGGAGTTTACGGCGCGAGCGCGAACGGTGCGTGTCACGGCCTCGGCGACGGAGCGGGCGCGGGGCTTTTGCGGGTCGGTCGTGTCGAGCGCGACGAGGTCCGCCTTGCCGCCGAGCGCGGCCAGTGCTGCCGAAAATCCGCCGATGAAGGCGACGTCGGCCGAACCTTCCAGAATATCCCGGCCGGGATCGTCGCCGGAATGGACGAGGAGATCGGCGTCGGCAACCTGCGCGGCGAATGCGCCGGGCAGGGCGATCCCCTCGCCATCGGCACCGCCGAAACTGTGCGATGTCGCGGCGAGATAGGTGTGGCCGAGTTCGGCGCGATCCTGCCACACCCCGTTGGAGAGCAGGCTTTCTATGCCCGCGCCATAAGTGCCCGGCGAGGAACCGAAGATGCGGGAGAGGCGGGGCGACGCAGACTGTTGGTTGCGGGGCGAGGCGGCACCCCCACCCCTAACCCCTCCCCACAAGGGGGAGGGGGACACGGTTGCACTGGCGCGACGGATCGCTCCGTCCGTGCCTTGTGGCGGGGTGGTGTCTAAGTATTCCCCTCCCCCTTGTGGGGAGGGGTTAGGGGTGGGGGTATTTCTCTCAAGATCGCTTTGCGTGGAGACGGTCGCTCCATCGGTCTTAGCAATTGACGACGATGTCAGACTACGCAGCGCCTCCGCCAATGGATTGACATCATTTGGTTCGTCGCGCTCCGCTACGGCGGAAACCGCAGCGCCCATGAGCGCGATCTGGGTCGGGAACATATCGCGGAAAAGGCCCGATATGCGCCATGTCACGTCGACGCGCGGACGGCCGAGCGCGGCGGGCGGCAGCACCTCGATGCCGGTGATGCGGCCGGTAGCGAAATCCCATTGCGGGCGGCAGCCCATCAATGCAAGGCCCTGCGCGATCTCCTCGCCGCCGGTGCGCAGCGAGGCCGAGCCCCAAAGGTCGATGACCAGCGAACGCGGCCATTCGCCATGATCCTGCAGGTAGCGGCGAAGCACTTCGTCAGCCGCCATCTTGCCCAGTTCAAAGGCGGTCGGCGTCGGCATGGTGCGTGGGTCGGCGGCAAAGATGTTGCGGCCGGTCGGCAGCACGTCGGTTCGGCCACGTGCAGGGCTGCCGGAAGGGCCGGGCGCGACGTGCCGGCCATCGAGAGCGGCAAGAAGCGCATCGTGCTCGGCGAGCGCGCTCTGGACGCGCATAGTATCGGTCTCGTCACCGTCGGCGCGGCCGAAGACGTGCAGTCCATCCTTGATGGCGAAATCCTTGAGGTCGCAGAGCCAGGCGTCGATCCGCATCAGGGCCGCGTCGGGATCGTCGGCCGCATCGACGCCGGCTTCCCTCGCGAGGCCGGACTTCTGCGCCGTCTCGACAATGAGCTTCGCGAGGCGATCGCGGCGGCGGCGGTCGAGCCCGTCAGCCTGTGCATATTCATCGACAAGCCGTTCAAGAGTCTGATGATTTTCATCGAGCCCGGCGGCGGCGAGCGGCGGCGGCAGATGGCCGATGGTGACGGCCGCAATCCGTCGCTTGGCCTGCGCCGCCTCGCCCGGATTGCTGACGATGAAGGGATAGATGACGGGCAGCGTGCCGGTGACCACCTCCGGAAAGCAGGATTCGCCAAGCGCCACCGTCTTGCCGGGCAGCCATTCGAGCGTGCCATGCGCGCCGACATGGACGATGGCATGACAGCCGAGCGTCCGCCGAAGCCACAAGCCGAAGGCGACGAGTTCGTGGCGTGGCGGCAGGGCGGGGTCGTGATAGTCGGCGCGCCGGTCTTCCGAACGTCCACGGTCAGGCGCGAGAGCGACGGTGACGTTGCCGAACTGCGCGGCGCGGAAGGAGAAATGCCGTTCCGCAACCTGCGCGGCATCTCCCCATGCGCCGGCGATCTCCTGTCGCGCCTCGATGGGAAGCGTCGCAAAGGCCATCGCATAGTCCGAGCATGGGAGAGCCGGCACCGGACATTCCAGAGCACGCATCAATTCCTTGGCAGTTTCCGGAATATTTTCAACGCGATACCCGGCGTTCTTCAGATCGTTCAGCATGGAAAGAACGCTCTGCGGAACGTCTAGACCGACAGCGTAGCCGCTGCGGCCCGGCGCGCTGGGATAGTCGGGAATGAGAATTGCCAATCTGCGGTCGGCGGATGGCGTCTGCTGGAGACGTATGAATGACGCGATGCGCGCGGCGGCCTGCGCGACGCGGCCGGGCTCCGGGCGGTTGACCTGTCCGAGCGAGCCAAGCGCCTCCGCCTCTTCCGCTGCGGCCTTGAAGGAAATCGCGCCGGCGAGGATGCGCCCGTCGAGTTCCGGCAGGACGACATGCATGGCGAGATCCGCGGGCGCCAATCCGCGCTGGCCGCTTTTCCACGCCTCCCGGCGCGTGGTGGCCATGACGGCCTGAAAGACCGGGATCTTCAGGCGCTCGAACAGCGTTTCGCCGCCTTCGGAACCAGCGGAGAAAGCGGTGGTGGTGACAAGCACCGCCGGATGGAGCATCGAAACGGCCGCTTCGACGAATTCCACGGCAGTGCGGTCCTTCAGGCTCGACACGAAGATGGGGACTGCCGCGATTCCTCTTTCCGCGAGCGCGGCGGACAGCGCATCGATCGGCGCGATATCCGAGGCGAGCAGCATCGAGCGATAGAAGAGTAGGGGCGCGACGGCTTTTGCGCCGGCGCAATGCTCGCGAGCCTGCTCGGACGAGACGGGGCCAAGGTCCGGCAGATAGTAGCCGGCCTTCGGCAGGGGGCGCGCATCTTCGAAGAAGAGTTCCGCGCCGGCATGGGTCGAGAGACGCTTCAGAAGCTCGGCCATGTTTTCGGGGCCGCCCTCGCGAAAATAGGCGAGCAGTGCGTCGAGCTCGTCGCGCGGCAGTGTGGACATTTCCGCAAGCCGCTCATCCGTTTCGCGGCATTCGCCGGGCAGCAGCGCCAGCTTGATGCCGCGCTGGCGGGCGGCCGCCGAAAGCTGCTCGACGCCGTAGCGCCACCAGTCATAGCCGCCGAGAAGACGGACGAGGATGACTTTCGCCCGTCGGGCGACCCGGTCGATCCAGATATCCACGGACATCGGATGGCGCAGTTCGCGCAGCGCCGTCAGCCGCAGCGAGGGCAAGGTGTCATTCGTGTTCGCATGAGCCGCCGAAAGAGCGGAGAGATCGCTGTCCGTGAAGGAGAGCGCCAGTATTTCGGCCGGTTCCTGACGCAGATCGACAGGCTCGACCAGATCGTCGAGCGAAGCCGTCGTCGTCGCCAGAATGTGCATGGCGTACTATCGCACCTCGACCCTATGCCGTCAGGATACGCTCGACGGCGGCGCGGTCCAAGCCTTTGAGGCCGATGACGACGAGGCGCGTCCGGCGATCCTCGGAGGCTTCCCAGGCGCGGTCGTAGTAGTGCGAGACGCGCGGCCCGACGGCCTGCACCAGCAGCCGCATCGGCTTGCCCTCGACATGCACGAAACCTTTTAGGCGGAGCACGTTGGCGGCTTCGGCGGCTTCAGTCACCTTGCGCGCCAGTTCGTCCGGGTCGGAGACGGCTGGAAGTTCCAGCACGAAGGTATCGAAATCGTCGTGCTCGTGGTCGAGTTCGTCGTCGTGATGCGTCTTGCGGTTCTCGATGTCGTCCTCGACGGCCAGGCCAAGGCCGAGCAGCACGGACGGGTCGACATTGCCATGCGCCGACGGGACGATCTTCACGGCGCGGCCGAGATGTTCGCTGACGATGCCCCTGGCCTTCGCGGCACCGTCGCCGTCGAGAAGATCGCTCTTCGACAGGATGATGAGATCGGCGCAGGCCACCTGATCCTCGAACACTTCCTCGACGGGGTCTTCATGGTCGATGGAATCGTCGGCCGAGCGCTGTGCTGCAAGGGCATCCATGTCTGAGGCGACGCGGCCCTCCGCCAGCGCCGGGCCATCCACCACGGCCACGACGCCGTCGACGGTCACGCGCCCCTTGATCGCGGGCCACTGGAAGGCCTGCACGAGCGGCTTGGGCAGAGCAAGGCCGGAGGTCTCGATCAGGATGTGGTCGACCTTGGGCTCGCGGGCGAGAATATGGTCGAGCGCGGGGACGAAATCGTCCGCCACGGTGCAGCAGATGCAGCCGTTTGCGAGCTCCACGATGTTCTCCTCCGGACAGACATCGATGCCGCAGCCCTTGAGGATTTCGCCGTCGACGCCGACATCGCCGAACTCGTTGACGATCAGCGCGAGACGCTTGCCTTTGGTGTTTTCGAGCACGTTGCGGATGAGCGTCGTTTTTCCGGCGCCGAGAAAGCCTGTGATGACGGTGCAGGGAACGCGGTCGACGGCGGTCATGAAACGGAATCCTTATGGGAGAAGATCGGCGGGATGCGGGCGACGAGGCCGCGCTTGAGGGAATCGGGACGGCCGCGCCACGGCATGAGGCCATCCTGCGACGCAGCAAGGAGACGCGCGCCTTCGATCAGATCGGCGCCGCAGGAAGGCGTGAGGTCGCCGAAAACATAGCTCCAGCCACCTACGCGCAGGATGGAGGCCGACAGCCGGCGCTTGCAATTGCCGAGGCATTCGACGGTTTCGACGCGGAACGACGTACCGGCGGCGACCCATCGCGTCTCGTCGGCAAGGCGCTCGCCGGGGCGGGGGCGGGCGTCCGAACCGGTCTCGTCGCGGCAGGAGCTGCATATAACGATCGCGATGCGCGCATCCTCGAGGGTGCTCCCTTCGGGGGCACGCATCTCACCGGCAGCAGTTTCGCAGTCGACCTTCACAGACGCTCCTCGCCCCGGTCGCCCGCCGGGCATTGGCAAACTCGTCGTGACGGCAGGTCTCCTGGCTCGCGCGTCGTCGCTTGTCGCCGCCTTCCCGGACATCTCCAGTGGCAATCGGCGGAAGCTGGGCGCCTACAGTTGCGGGGACAGCTGCGGCGTCGAATTTTCCTACCGCATTCCCTCTTAGCTCCGCCCGATGAAAGGCGAAGACCGTCAGGCGGCATTTAGGCCGCGTCGCATCCGGCTGTCAACGCGGCGCAAATATGGTTTGCCGCACGGGCGATTTGGGCTATGAATCCGGTGTCGTCGGTTCCGAATGGACCAAAGGGAATGCGGTGCGGGGCTTTCGCCCCAATGCCGCTGCTGCCCCCGCAACTGTATGCGGCGAGCCGGGTCCGAACGCCACTGGGAAACCGGGAAGGCGGATCAGGCGTCAAAGCCGCGAGCCAGGAGACCTGCCGGCGACGAAACTTGGCTTGAGGCCCTCGGGTGGAGGGCGAAAGGAAGAACTGATGAACGCGACTACCACACTCGGCGCCGTCTCCTCGCAATCGCGCACCATGCAGCTTGCGATGGCCGGCCTGCTCGGACTCTTCATCGTCGGATTCGTGGGCTTCTCCCACATGGAAGTGGTCCACAATGCGGGCCACGACTACCGGCACTCGATGAACTTCCCCTGCCACTGAGGGGATTCCGATATGACCTATTTTCGTAACGTCGTGTTCGTCGCGGCGATCGCGGGGCTTATCGCCGGCGTCGCCATGACCCTCATGCAGGCTTTCACCACCGATCCGCTGATCCTGCAGGCGGAAACCTTCGAGAATGCGGCGCCGGCCGAGGATCACAGCCACGCTGCAACCACAGCTGAAGGCGGGGAAGCTGCGACTGCCGCGCACGATCACGGAGAAGAGGCATGGGGACCGGCCGACGGGGCCGAGCGCATGTCCTATAATTTCCTGGTCAATCTCGTCGGCGCCATCGGCTTCGGCCTCGTTCTCGTCGTGGCGTCGGAGTTCGCCGGCGGTATCGCGAACTGGCGGCAGGGCATGTTCTGGGGCCTTGCCGGCTTCACCGTCTTCACGCTGGCGCCGAGCCTCGGGCTGAATCCCGAACTGCCCGCCATGCCCGCGGCCGATCTTCTGGCGCGTCAGGTCTGGTGGATCGGCACGGCGGCCGCGACGGCTGTAGCGCTTTACCTGATCTTCCTGCGCAAGACGGCGGCTCTCGCCGCGCTGGGCGTGGTCATCCTGGTGCTGCCGCACATCATCGGTGCGCCGCAACCGGAAGATCATGCGACTCCGGTCCCGGAAAACCTGCATCATTCGTTCATCGTCGCCTCGACGCTGACCAATCTGGTGTTCTGGGTGATCCTCGGCGCGGCGGTGGCCGTGGTGCGGGCGCGCTTCGCGCAGCCGGTCGAGGCGACGCGCAAGAGCTTTGCCTGAGGGACGGCTGACCTTCGTTATCGGCGGTGCGCGCTCGGGCAAGAGCCGCCACGCCGAGGAACTGGTCTCGAAACTCGCGCCGCCATGGACATATATCGCGACGGCGCAGGCCTATGATGCCGAGATGCGCGAGCGGATCGCACATCATCGCGCGCGGCGGGACGGGCGCTGGATCACGCTCGATGCGCCGCTCGACCTTGCCGGAGCGCTCGCTGCCGTCGGGGAGGGCGTTCCGGTGCTGATCGACTGCCTGACGCTCTGGCTGTCGAACCGGATGCTTGCGGAGCACGATGTCGAAGCCGCGTCAGCGGAACTGGTCGCGGCACTGAGATCAAGGCGCGGGCCGATATTCGTCGTGTCGAACGAAGTGGGGCTGGGCATCGTGCCGGACAATGCGCTCGCGCGACGGTTTCGCGATGCGCAGGGGCGGCTCAACCAGCAGGTGGCGGCGATCGCCGACGAGGTGATCCTCATGGTCGCCGGCCTGCCGATGAAGGTGAAGTGAATTGACCGTTTCCGGGACAGAGGCAGAGCGTCACAAGGCCAAGATGGCCAAGCGCAAGGCTGTGCAGGACGCCGAAGTGGCGTCGAAGACGGTCGAGAAGGGATTGCTGATCGTCAACACCGGGCCGGGCAAGGGCAAGTCGACGGCCGCCTTCGGGCTGGCGCTCAGGATGCTCGGCTATGGCCGGAAGGTCGGCATCGTGCAGTTCATCAAGGGCGCGTGGCATTCCGGCGAGAAGGGTGCGCTGGCGATGTTCGGCGACCGGGTGGAATGGCACACGATGGGCGAGGGATTCACCTGGGAGACGCAGGACAAGGAGCGCGACATCGCCGCGGCACGGCGCGCCTGGGCGAAGGCCGTGGAACTGATGGGCGATCCCGAAATGAGCCTCGTCGTGCTGGACGAACTCAATATCGCGCTTCGCTACGACTATCTCGATCTGGATGAGGTGGTGGCGGCGCTGAAATCCCGGCGGCCGGACCTGCATGTCGTCGTCACCGGCCGCAACGCCAAGCCCGCGCTGATGGTCGCCGCCGATCTGGTGACGGAAATGACGCTGGTGAAGCACCATTTCGCGGCGGGCGTGAAGGCGCAGCAGGGCATCGAGTTCTAGCCGATGCCCGCCCGCGCGCTGATGTTTCAGGGCACCGGCTCGGATGTCGGCAAGTCGCTGGTGGTGGCGGGACTGGCGCGCGCCTTCGCCAATCGCGGGCTGACGGTGCGGCCGTTCAAACCGCAGAACATGTCGAACAATGCGGCGGTGACGGAGGACGGCGGCGAGATCGGCCGCGCGCAGGCATTGCAGGCGAGGGCGGCACGCGTCGGACCGACCGTTCACATGAATCCGGTGCTGCTGAAGCCCCAGGGCGCGACCGGCGCGCAGATCATCGTGCAGGGGAAGGTTTTCGGTTCCGCCAGAGCGGCGGAATACCAGACGATCAAGCCGAAACTGATGGATGCGGTGCTCGACAGCTTTTCGAGGCTGAAGGGCGAGGCGGACCTCGTGCTGGTCGAAGGCGCGGGCAGCGCGTCCGAGATCAATCTGAGGACCAACGACATCGCCAATATGGGCTTTGCGCGGGCGGCGGACGTGCCGGTCGTGCTGATCGGCGACATCGACCGAGGCGGTGTGATCGCCAGCCTCGTCGGCACCAAGACGGTGATCGAGCCGGGCGACGACGCAATGATCGCGGGCTTTATCGTCAACCGGTTCCGGGGCGACCCACGACTGTTCGAAAGCGGAATGGCCGATATTGGCCGCCGAACCGGCTGGCAATCGTTCGGGCTGCTGCCGTTCTTTCCCGATGCGCGAAAACTGCCGGCGGAGGATGCGCTCGGCCTGTCCCGCGGCAAAGGGAGCGAAAGGCGAACGGGGCGGATCAGGATCGCGGTGCCGATCCTGCCGCATATCGCCAATTTCGACGATCTGGACCCGCTCGAAGCGGAACCGGACGTCGAAATCGCTCGGGTCTGGCCGGGAACCGCGTTGCCGGGCGACGCCGATCTGGTGCTGCTGCCCGGCTCGAAGGCGACGATCGCCGACCTCAGGGCGTTTCGGGCGGCCGGGTTCGACGTCGATCTTGCCGCCCATATCAGGCGCGGGGGCAGGGTGCTCGGCCTCTGCGGCGGCTACCAGATGCTCGGCCGCTCGATAGACGATCCGGACGGCATCGAAGGTCCGGACGGCAAGGTCGAGGGTCTCGGCCATCTGGATGTGGCGACGGTGCTGACCGGCAGCAAGCGGCTCGTTCCGGCTTCCGGCCGGACGTCGGACGGCATCGGCTTCCGCGGCTACGAGATGCATATGGGCGAAACGACCGGGCCGGATCTTGCTCGCGCTTTCGCCACCATGGCGGACGGGACGAGCGAGGGCGCGGTGTCGGCCGATGGACGTGTCGCCGGAACCTATGTCCACGGCTTCTTCGTCGATGATGCACAGCGGAGCGCATGGCTGGAACGCCTCGGCGGATCGCCGTCAGGCGTGAATTACGACGATGGCGTGGATGCGGCGCTCGATGGGCTGGCCGCTCACATGGAGGCGCATCTCGATCTGGACGGGCTGCTCAGCCATGCGCGGTGAGCAGCAGGCTTGCCGCGACCAGGCCGATCAGCGCGACAAGCAGCGCATCGGCGATCCAGTAGAGCCTGAGCGCGCGCCGAATGTCCGCCGCCGTCGCTTCCCGGCGACCCCGCCCCATCGGCGCATCGGTGGTCAGCACACCGCCATAGTGGCGCGGGCCGGCGATGGAGAGGCCCAATGCGCCGGCAAAGGCGGCTTCCGGCCAGCCTGCATTCGGCGAGCGGTGATGTCCTGCGTCTCGCCAGACCGCGCGCCATGCCTCGGCAGCGCTCGCGCCGGGCAGCAGAAAGGCAGCAACGATCACCAGCAGAGCCGTGAGCCGCGAGGCGGGCAGGTTGATCAGGTCATCGAGACGGGCAGATGCCCAGCCGAACGCGCCATGGCGCTCGTTCTTGTGGCCGATCATGGAGTCGGCGGTGTTAACAACCTTGTAGATCGCCGCGCCCGGCAAGCCGCCCACCGTCAGCCAGAAGGCAGGCGCGACGATGCCGTCGGAAAAGTTCTCGGCGAGGCTTTCGATCGCAGCGCGGCAGACGGCGGCTTCATCGAGACGGTCGGGGTCGCGCCCGACGATCATAGAGACGGCTTTTCGGCCTTCCGGCAATCCGCCGGTTTCAAGGGCCGCGGCGACGGCCGCGACGTGAGTGGCAAGGCTGCGTTGCGCCAGCAAGGCGCTGCCCAGCACGGCGACTATGACAATGCCGAAGGTCAGGGGGAGCAAAAGGCGCTCTATCCCCCATGCCACACCGCCGGCGATGACGATGAGCAGGCAGAGCGTCAGAACGCCCATTGCGCGGCGACGGGCCAGAGTATCTTCCGGCCGGTTGAGCCGCCTGTCCAGCAGGCCGATGAGCTTGCCGATCCAGATCACCGGATGGCCGATTGTACGGACCAGCCGGTCGGGATAACCCACGAGCAATTCCACCAGAAGCGACAGGAAGGCGAGGGGAGCTGACATGACGCTTCGAAAGGAGTTTGCACCGGTGCTGATCAATTCGGGGAGAGCGGATGCTTTCATGCACGCCGCGACCGCGGATCGATCTCGCGACCGGTATCAATCCGCGCGCCTGTCCGCAACTCGCCATGCCATTCGAGGCGCGATGCTTCGGGATCGTCACCGAACATCAGCGACCGGCAGCCTTGCGAGACCGGAATGACGGCAGGATGATCTACGTTACACCACTGTCGAAACTGGACGAGACGCTGGCGCTTTCCGGCGCGCAGCGGCTTGTCACACTATTGCGCAAGGACAGCACGTTCGCCCGCCCGGCGGGTGTCCTGCGCGAAAACCATCTGATCCTGCAGATGCACGACATCACGGAAAAGACGCCGGGCATGATCGCCCCGTCGCGTCGGCACGTCACCGATCTCCTTCGCTTCGCGCGCAACTGGGACCGGTCGGCACCACTCGCGATCAACTGCTATGCCGGGATCAGCCGCTCCACCGCCGCGGCCTATATCATCGCGGCAGCACTCGCGCCGGATCGCGACGAGACAGAACTCGCCCGCGAACTGCGCGCGCGGGCGCCAAGCGCCACGCCGAACATCCGTCTGATCGCGCTGGCCGATGCGCTGCTCGGCCGTGAAAGTCGCATGATCGAAGCCGTGAAGAGCATCGGGCGCGGGGAGGAGGCTTTCGAGGGCATACCCTTCGCTCTCGACATATAGGACGGAGGTCGAGGTTGCGATGCCACATTTCATGGCGCATTTTGTGCTCAGGGACTCAGCCGGAACCGGCGGAACCGTGCGCTCTGCTTCCCGTTGAGGACGGGAGACGCGGCAGGCGCGGGTACTCCGCGTTGCAGTATTCCGTCTGAGCCATTCGCATTCTCGATTCTCATGCTCAATCAAACGCCGACATTGCAGAAGTCACTGGTGACCACCCTCCGCAAGGGTGCGCCGCGCTACATCGAATTCGACAGCGACCACTGCACGTCGATCGCGTCCTACAACATCCATAAATGCGTGGGGACGGACGGACGCTTCATGCCGGAGCGAACCGCTGACGTGGTGGTCGAACTGAACGCCGATATCGTCGCGCTTCAGGAGGCGGACGAACGGCTCGGAAACCGGAATGGCCTGCTCGATCTCGACACGCTGCACAAACGCACCAACCTTGTCCCACTGCATCGCCCCGACAATGATTTCAGCCATGGCTGGCATGGCAATCTGATCCTTGCGCGCGAAGGCATCGTCAAGGAATGCAGGCAGATCAGGCTGCCGGGCGTCGAGCCGCGCGGAGCAGTCATTATCGACCTCGAACTGAAAGGCGCGACGGTTCGCATCATCGCCGCGCATTTCGGCCTGTTGCGACGGTCGCGGTCGCAGCAGGCCTCCACGCTGCTGGATGCGGCGCGCTCGGTGCTGCACCCGACGATTCTTCTCGGCGACCTCAACGAGTGGCGCGTCGGCAACCGTTCGTCGCTGCTTGGGCTGCTGCCGCATTTCGGGCCGGTGCATGCGGTACTGCCGAGCTTTCCGTCGCGCTATCCGCTGCTGGCGCTCGATCGCATTCTGGCCCGGCCCGCAAATCTCATCTCCAGCATCGAGGTGCACAACTCGCAGCTTTCGCGCGTCGCGTCCGACCATCTGCCGATCAAGGCCAGACTGAACCTCGCCGCCGCGGCGCGGGCTGCCGGTGGCTGACGGAGAAGGCGGCCGCAGGCGCGTCTCAAAGGGCAGAACACCGCGATCTGGAAGCCGGGGGCCTGATTGTAGCCCTGATAGCATCACAACCTTGTGCGTTGCCCGTGGAACGCCAGATGGCGCGTGCGCATTCTGAATTCGTGGCGCATCTGGATGCCGATGGCGATCCGCATCCGGGCGCTTGGGAAACCGGGCCGGAACCGGCTTCAAGAGCGAAAGGACAAGCTATGGCGATTCCCAAGAACACGATTTGCCTTTGGTACGACAAGGACGCCGAGGCTGCTGCCCGCTTTTATGCGGAGACCTTTCCCGACAGCCGGGTCGGCGCCATCTACCGCGCGCCCGGCGACTTCCCGTCCGGCAAGCAGGGCGACGTGCTGGTGGTCAATTTCACGGTTATCGGCATGCCTTGCATCGGCCTCAACGGTGGTCCGGCGTTCAAGCATGACGAAGCCTTCTCGTTCCAGATCTCCACCGACGATCAGGAGGAGACCGACCGCTACTGGAACGCCATCGTCGGCAATGGCGGCCAGGAGAGTGCGTGCGGCTGGTGCAAGGACAGATGGGGCGTCAACTGGCAGATCACGCCGCGCGTGTTGATCGAGGCGCTCGCGGTGGGCGGGGCCGAAGCGAAGCGGGCGTTCGACGCCATGATGGAGATGAAGAAGATCGACGTCGCCGCGATCGAGGCTGCCCGGCGCGGCTGATCGTTCCACCGCTGCCTGTCAGATACTGCATAAGGCGAGCCTCGATCAGGCTCGCCGTCTTTCCGCCATCAGGAGCAGCGCCAGTATGCCGCTCAGCAAGGCAAGGGACAACGGCAGCCCCTGATGCCCAACCAGATGCATCGCCAGTCCTGTCGCAGGCGAGCCGACAATGCCGCCGAGGCCCCACACGACCGCGAAGGCCGCGTTGCCGGCGATCAGGGCCTGACCGGTGAAACGCTCGCCGAGCTGGATCAGCGCCATGGTATAGATCCCGAACGTGGCCCCGCCCCAGACGAAGACGAGCGGCCAGACGAGCCACGCGTCGAATATCGCCGGCAGCAGCAGGCAGCCTGTCAGCGAAGCCAGAACGCAGAACAACAGCGTGCATCTTGAGCCGAACCGTTCGGCTCCGCGCCCGAGCAGGATCTGCAGAATGGCGTTGCCCGCGACGAAACAGGCGAGCAACGAGGTGATGCGCTGCTCGCCTCTGCCGAGCGCGGCGCCATAGACGGCGAGCAGGGACATCAAAGTCTGCTCGAAGACAGCGGCCGTGAAAACCGCGAACAACAGGAGCGGCGCCAACGCGAAGAAGCCGCCGACCGATGTCGCCTCGCCTTCATGCGGCATTTTCGGCAGGCGCAACGCCACGCCGAGCACGATCAGGCCGCAGAGAAGGAAGGCCGCGATGCCGATCATGAAGGGCGGCCAACCTTCGGTGCCGACCAGCCAGAGCGACAGCGGACCGATGGCGAAGCCGCCCGAAACGATCGATGAGTAGAGGCCCATGATGCGGCCCCGGCGGGACGCAGGCGTCAGCGTGATCAGCCAGGTCTCGCTGACCACGTAAAGCGGATTGGCGAAGATGCCGATCAGAAAGCGCAGCGGCATCCACGTCCAGACGTCCTCCGCCCAGCCGATTGCGAACAGCGTGGTTGCCGCCAGGAATGAACACAGGATCGCAAGGCGCGCGCCGCCCAGGCGCCGCGCCAGCGCCGGAATGAAGGGGGCGGAGACGATGAACCCCAGTGGCGTCATCGCGGCGGACAGACCGATGAGGCCGGGCGTGGTCCCTTGCCGTTCCAGGATGAAGCTGAGCAGCGGGTAGGTTAGTCCCTGTGCCACGGCGAACACCGTGACGGTCGCGATGATGCCAGCCATCGCGGCCCATGGAATTCGATCCTCCCGCAGTGATGCGGTGCTTTCGGCCGTCATGCGGACTCCACGTAGCTTCGCCCAGCAAGAGGCTGTATTCTGCAGGATCGGAATCGCGTCGTACCCAAGCGCTCCCAAATAGTTCCAAAAACTTCCAAACGGGCTATAGATGCGCCGCATGCAAGGATCGCGCTTTGCTTTTGGCCCGTTCGTGCTTGATCCGAACGCGGGAACGCTCCTTCGGAACGATGCTCCTATTGCCGTTGGCTACCGGGGACTGAAGCTGCTTGCCGCGCTTGTCAGCCGGCCCGGCGAAATCCTGAACAAGGCCGAATTGATGGACGCTGCATGGCCGGGCAGGGCGGTCGAGGAGGGCAACCTCACCGTCCAGATCGCGCAGCTCAGGAAGCTGCTTGGTCCGGCCAGCGATGGCGGCGAATGGATCGCCACGGTTCCACGCGTCGGCTACCGCTTCACGAAGACCGTCGAAAAGCCCGCTGACACGAGGCAAAAGACACTGCCGCTGCCAGACAAGCCATCGATAGCCGTGCTGCCATTCGTGAATGTCAGCAACGATCCCGGGCAGGAATCCTTTGCGGACGGATTGACTGAAGACCTGATCACGGACCTGTCCCGAATCTCCGGCCTGTTCGTCATCGCCCGCAACTCGGCCTTCGCCTACAAGGGGAAGGCTATGGACGTGCGCGCGATCGCCAAGGAGCTTGGCGTGCGCTACCTTCTGGAAGGCAGCGCGAGACGCGCCGCGGGACGCGTGCGGATCAACGCACAACTCGTCGACGCGGCGAGCGGCGATCATCTGTGGGCGGAACGCTTCGACCGTAGCGTGGACGATATCTTTGCCGTTCAGGACGAGGTGACGGCCAAGATCGTGGAGGCGTTGCTCGGCCGGCTGCGCGCCCCGCCGCCACGTCATCGCCCCAGAAACCTCGAGGCCTACGATCTCTGCGTCCGGGCGCGCAAGTTAATGGATGATTCGCCGCAGGCGGCGCAGGAAGCACATCTGCTGCTCGCGCGCGCGGTGTCGCTCGATCCGGAATACGCCGAGGCCTATCGCTGGCTTGCCATGAACCACTGGATGGGATGGGTGCACTCCGGCGGACCGACCGCATCTTCTCGCCGTGTTGCCCTGGAATTGGCGCGCAAGGCGGTCGCGATCGATCCCAACGATGCCGGCAGCCGCTGGGTGCTGGCTTACCTGCTTGCGTACGATCGCAGCTTCGCCGAGTCGGATGCGGAATTCGCCAAAGCGATCGAGCTCGACCCGAATGAGGCCGACGCCTGGGCGGCATTGTCCGACATCGCGGTTCTGGCCGGGCGGACAGAGGAGGGCCTTGAGCACATCCGCAAGGCGTTCCGGCTGAACCCGTTTCCGGCAAGCTGGTACTATCTGACGCTTGGACAGGCGCAGTATGCCGCCGGGGAATACGCGGCTGCTATAGAGACGCTCCGCAGGGACGAAACGTATCGGACAAGCTCGCGCCGCTTCCTGGCGGCGAGCCTTGCGCAACTCGGCCGGATTGACGAGGCGCGCGCCGAGGCCGAACTGTTCCTTGTCGGCAACCCGCAATTCACCACCGGCCACTGGGCAACGACAGAGCCGTTCCGCGACGCCGCGACGCTCGAGCATTTTGTCGATGGTCATCGCAAGGCTGGTCTTCCGGAGTGACGCGCCGGCGCAGCGTCCCAAATTGCGGAGCAGGGCGATCCGGCAAGCACTTGTCATACCTTCTGATTGCTGCATCCGTCAGTCGCATAAGATAGATTATGGAACTTACGGATATGGCAGAATGCCGGGCAAACCGGGCTTTGCGGCCCTCGCCGGAAAGCCTCAGTCCTCAGGATAAGGTATCTCGATGACCAGACCGTCATGGGCCGGGCTGACGTGGGCCGGCGTTTCGGCTTCGACCGTGTCGTAGTCCAGCGGCACATGCATGTGTGTCAGATAGGCCCGTTTCGGCTTCAGCGCGGCGATGCACTGCAAGGCTTCGTCGAGCGACAGATGGCTTGGATGCGTCAGGTACTGCAGCGCGTCGATGATGAGCACGTCGAGCCCGGCGAGTTGGGCAAGCGTTGCCTCGGGAAAGGCGCTGACGTCCGGGCAATAGGCCAGTCTGCCGATCCGGAAGCCGAGCGACATGATCTCGCCATGGACCTGAACCAGCGGCCGAAGGGCGAGGGCACCCCCCTTCCCTTCGATGACGACCGGCTTGTCGTGGTCGATGGTATAGCGCGTGAGGATCGGCGGATAGGAACTGCCGGGCGGCGTCTCGAAACAGTAGCCGAAGGCATCCATCAGCCGCTGCTGCGTTTGCAGGTCGGCATGGACGTCCATCCTGCGCCGCTGGTCGATCGCATAGGTTCTGAGGTCGTCGATACCGTGGATGTGATCGGCGTGCGGATGCGTGTAGACGACCGCGTCGATATGAGTGACGGCGGCAGCGAGCATCTGCGCGCGAAAATCCGGTCCCGTGTCGATCACCACTCGCGTGACGCCCTGCGCGGAGATGCGTTCCACCATCGCAGCGCAACGCGTGCGACGGTTCCTCGGGTTCGCGGGATCGCAATTGCCCCAGTCGCCGTTGACGCGCGGGGTGCCGGGCGAGGAGCCGCAACCGAGGACAGTGAAGCGCAGCAGGTCGCCCACGCTCTACGACCTGACTTCAGCCGGTCTCGGCATCTTGCTGAAAAGGCGAAAGAAATTATCTGTCGTGAGATTTGCAATCTCGACCGTGGAGATACCGATCGTCTCGGCCAGAACCGCCGCCGTATGCGCGACGTAAGCCGGTTCGTTGCGCTTGCCGCGATGGGGCACCGGCGCGAGGTAGGGTGCATCGGTCTCCACCAGCAGCCTGTCGCGCGGGACGTCGGCCGCTATGTCGCGGATGTCCTGCGAGTTCCGGAACGTCAGAATGCCCGAGAAGGAAACGTAGCCGCCAAGCGCCACACCCACTTCGGCAAGCCGCCTGCCGGAGGAAAAGCAATGCAGAATGAAGGGAAAAGCCCCCTTCCCGCTTTCCTCTTCCAGTATCGCGATCATGTCGTCGTCGGCGCTGCGCGCGTGGATGACCAGCGGCAGCCCGGTTTCGCGCGCCGCCGCGATATGGGTGCGAAAGCCCTTTGCCTGATCGGGACGCGGCGACTTGTCGTAGTGATAATCGAGGCCGGCTTCACCGATCGCGACCACCTTCGGATGTGCCGCAAGGCGGATCAGTTCGTCCGGAGTGACGTCGAGTTCCTCGGCGGCATTGTGCGGATGCGTGCCGACCGAACAGAAGACTTCCTCATGCGCTTCCGCGATTTCCAGTATCTGCGGAAAGCGCCGGACGCGGGTCGAGATCGTGATCATGCGGCCGACGCCGGCTTCGAGCGCGCGGGCGATTATGTCCGCGCGCTCGTCGGCGAAATCCGGAAAATCCAGATGACAGTGGCTGTCGACGAGCATGCTCAGGCAGCACCTTCCGCCTTCTCGACATAGCGCGGGAAGACCGGTTCCGGCGCCGGCAGCACATCGCCGGAGACAAGAGCGTGTTCGTCGCCCAGATGGACGAAGTCCCGCGCCTCCTGCTGCACAGCGAGCAGATCGAGCAGCCTAGCGGCGGAAGCCGGAACGAAGGGCTGGCAAAGGATCGCCACCCGGCGCACCGTCTCGGCCGTGGTCCAGAGCACGGTTTCCATGCGGGCCGGATCGGTCTTCTTCAATGCCCACGGTTCCTGTCCGGCGAAGTAGCGGTTTGCCTCCGCAACGACGGCGAAGATGGACGCCAGCGCAACATGGATCTGCTGGTCGGCCATGGCCTTGCGCGCCGTGTCGAGAGCGGCCGCCGCCTGATCGAGAATGGCACGATCGGTCTCAGTCAGGTCTCCCCTCACAGGCACCTTGCCGCCGACATTCTTTGCGATCATCGACAGCGAACGCTGTGCCAGATTGCCAAGGTCGTTGGCGAGATCCGCATTCGTCCGGTTGACGATCGCCTCGTGGCTGTAGTTGCCGTCCTGTCCGAACGGCACCTCTCTCAGCAGGAAATACCGCACCTGATCGAGGCCGTAGTGCTCGACCAGCGCGAAGGGATCGATGACGTTGCCGACCGACTTCGACATCTTCTCCCCACGGTTGAAGACGAAGCCGTGACCGAAGACGCGCTTCGGCAAAGGTATGCCGGCCGACATCAGGAAGGCAGGCCAGTAGACCGTATGGAAGCGAACAATATCCTTGCCGATGATGTGAACGTCGGCAGGCCAATAACGCCAAAGATCAGCCTTTTCATCAGGATAGCCGACGCCGGTGATGTAGTTCGTCAGCGCATCGACCCAGACATACATCACATGCTTCTCGTCACCCGGCACCGGCACGCCCCAGTCGAAAGTGGTGCGCGAGACCGACAAATCCTTCAGGCCGGAGCGGACGAAGCTCATCACCTCGTTGCGGCGCTCCTGCGGGCCGATGAAGCCGGGTTCGCTTTTATAAAGGGCCAGAAGCTTGTCCTGATAGGCAGACAGACGGAAGAAATAGCTCTCCTCCTCCACCCATTCGACTGGCGTACCCTGCGGCCCATAGCGCACGCCATCGGAGCGGACCTCCGTCTCGTCCTCGCCATAGTAGGCTTCGTCGCGCACGGAATACCAGCCGGCATAGCCGCCCTTGTAAATGTCTCCATTGGCCTCCATCGCCTTCCAGATCGCCTGCGAGGCGAGGCGGTGGCGCTCCTCGGTGGTGCGGATGAAGTCATCGTTGGAGGCGTTGAGCGCGGCGGCCATGCGCTTGAACTCGGCGGAGTTGCGGTCGGCGAGCTCGCGCGGCGTGACGCCTTCCTTGCGCGCCGTCTGCACCATTTTCATGCCGTGCTCGTCGGTGCCGGTCAGGAAATAGACGTCCTTCCCGTCATGACGCTGGAAGCGCGCCAGCGCATCGGTGGCGATCAGTTCATAGGCGTGGCCGATATGCGGCTTGCCGTTCGGATAGGAAATGGCCGTGGTGATGTAAAACTTGTCGCGGGACATGATGACGCCGTTCGAATGCCTGGAAGTTGGGAGGGGGCATAGCGCATCGGGACGGCGGTTGCCATCCCGAGCCGACAGGCGGCGTCACATTCGAAACGTGTCGTTCAGACGAAAGATCATGTTCAGCGCGTGTTGCTTGCGATCCAGATTGTACGTGTCCGCTTCATCGATCGCAATCCGCAATTCGCGCCAGACCTCCGAAAGCCGCCCGGCGCGGGAAACATCGTCTGCCCTCGCGGCTGATGATGCGGCGGAAGCGAGCATGCCAAGGACATGGTCGTTGAACATATCAAACTGAACGGCGCGGTCCCGGCCGGCGACCGCATCCGCCAGCCTGTGCGCGTCGGCGGCCTCCACCCTGCCCTTGCCGATCAGCCGGTCGAGCCCTTCGGAGATTTCGAGGCCGCCATACTGGGTGAGCAGAATGGCCTGGCGCACACTGCCGCCTGCTCTCGCCCGTAGTGCGGCACGGGCCTCGGCATTGTCCGGGAGGGTGAAACCAGCATGTTCCAGCGCCGTAGCCATGGCCGCGTCGCCAAGCGGCGCCAACCGCACGATCTGGCAGCGCGACCGTATGGTGGGCAGCAGCGCACCGGGCGAGTTGACGATCAGAACAAACAGCGCTTTCGCGGGCGGCTCCTCAAGATTCTTCAACAAAGCATTGGCGGCATTGACATTCATGTCGTCAGCCGGGTCGATGATGACGATGCGGTAGCTGCCGTCATGCGACGTCATCGACAGGAAGCGGTTGATGCGCCGCACCTCGTCGACGGTCAGCGCCGACTTGAAAGCCTTGGTTTTCTCATTGACCGGCCGGGTGAGGTGCAGCACGCCGGGGTGCGCGCCGGTGGCAACCTGCCGGAAGATCGAAGAGGCGGGATCAGGCGACGCGATTTGGTCCGGCGCATTTTCGGGCGACGGATGGCGCAGCAAATGGTTGGCCAGATGAAAGGCGAGCGTCGCCTTGCCGATGCCGCGGGGACCCACGAACATCAGCGCGTGGGGCAGCTTGCCGCTCCGATAGGCGGCAGCGAGCATGCGCGACGCCTCATCATGGCCATAGAGCGCCGTCGCCTCCGCCGGCTCCGGGACGTCGTCAAGCGTGTCGTGCTGCTCCGGGGCAAGCCGCTCCATGCGTTTACGCTCCGGCCGTGTTGAAGGACTTGATGGTGCGCTCGGCCAGAGCCGCGAAGACGGCGTCCGTCACATCATCCTCGACGCTTTCGACATTCTGTCCGGCGTCGATGACGACACAGCGCTCGGGCTCGGCCGCCGCGATAGCGAGGAACGCTTCCCGCCGTGTGCGATGCACTTCGAGCGTCTCCTTCTCGAAGCGATCCGCCGTTTGAGCGCCACGCCGTGCGGTCGCACGACGAAGCCCCACTTCCGGATCGAGGTCGAAGATCAGCGTCAGATCGGGCATCGCGCCATCGACGGTGACCCGTTCCAGTTCGCTCATGAATTCGGGATCGAGCTTGCCGGTGACGCCCTGATACACCCGGGACGAGTCGAGGAAGCGGTCGCACAATACGATCGCGCCGCGATCGAGTGCGGGGCGGATCACCTGCGAGACATGGTCGGCGCGCGCCGCTGCGAAAAGCAGCGCTTCCATGCGCGCGCCCATCGGCTCCGCCGCGCCGGACAGCAGCACGGCACGAATCGCTTCCGCGCCCGGCGAACCGCCCGGCTCGCGCGTGACCAGCACGTCGTACCGCTTCTCGCGCAGCTTCTTCGCTAGCCGCGCGATCTGCGTCGACTTGCCTGCGCCCTCTCCGCCCTCGAAGGTGATGAAGAATCCCGGATCGGCCATGTCCGTTTCCTGCTGGCCTCTGTTTAGTCACGCCGGCGGCAAAGGTCCACCGGCAAGCACCCCCTCAGAAGTTGCGCAGCCAGCCGACGGCAAGTTCCCTGAGCGCATCGAACGCTCTCTTGTGCAGCGGGCCAAGCGCCACGGTTTCGGCCGCAACAAGCGGCGTCTCATGGCTGATGCCGCCTTCCGAGCGTATACGCAGAACGCCGACCGGCGATCCCGTCTCGACGGGCGCGGCGAGCGGTCCATCGTAAACGATCTCTGCCGCCGGCATGCCACCATCGGTCGCGAGCAGCAGGCCGACCGGCTCCGCCGGCTTCAAGGCTATATCGGGCTGTGCGCCGCCATAGACCGCTACGCGGCCGACGATCTCCTCTTCACGAAAAAGCTCTTTTTTCACAAAGCCCTGGGAGATCCAGTCAAAGAGCTTTCGAGATTCGTCTGCGCGCTCCTTGTCGGTCTTCATGCCACCCAGAGCCGCAAACACCCGCTTGCCGTCCTTGTTGACCGAACCGACGATGGAATAGCCGGAGCCTTCGGTGAAGCCAGTCAGCACGCCGTCAGCTCCGACATCCATCCGCAGCAACGGGTTGCGGTTGCGCTGCAGGATCTTGTTCCAGGTGAATTCCGGCAGCGCGTAGTAGGCGAAGAGCGTCGGATGCTCGCTTGCCAGATAGCGCGCCAACTGGACCAGCTCGCGCATCGTCATCACCTGTCCCTCGGCCGGCAGGCCGGTGGAATTGACGAAAATCGAGTTCTTCAGGCCGATATCCCGGGCGCGCGCGTTCATCCGCTCGACGAATTTCGCCTCGCTGCCCGCCATTCCCTCGGCGAGGATAATGCAGCCGTCATTCGCGCCCTGCACCATGACGCCCTTGATCAAATCCTCGACGCGGATCGAGGATTTGAGCGCGGCGAACATGGTCGACGTGCCGGATGGAGCGCCGCCCGTGCGCCAGGCGTTCTCGCTGACCGTAAACGTATCTTCCAGCGACAGGCTGCCAGCCTTGATGGCGTCGAACACGACCGCCATGGTCATCATCTTGGCCATGGATGCGGGTGGAACGGGCTTGTCGGCATCCTTCTCGAGCAGGACCGTGCCGGTGCCGGTCTCGACGACATAGGCCTCCGTCGCCAGCGTCTCGAAAGGCGCTGCCAGCGCCACAGGCGACAGGCACGCCGTCAGCAGGGCGGCGGTAACGACAACATGGCCGGGCAGACCGGAGCAGAAACGGAAAATCCTCAATGGCCGGCTCCCGCGAGTCGGCGAAAGGCTATCAACGCCTTTCCGACAACAGCAAGACGACAGCGGTTCCGCGGCTAGTTGCGCACAACAAAGGCGTCCCGCGCGCCATTCTTCCAGGCGGCATCGAGGACGTCGTCGACCGACGCGCCGGAACGCGGATAGAGGTTCACGGCATGCCATAGCGTGCCGTCGAACTCTGCGCTCTCGACTTCGACGCGTCCGTAGGAAGCCAGCCTCTTCGCAACCGAATCGGCCTCGCCGGCATCCTCGAACGAGCCGGCCGCGACGTAGGGCGCGAAATTCTCCTGCGGCGCCGCGTCCAGCGCAGCGAACGCCCGCGCCGCGCGCGGTGCCGGCTCGCCCGCGTAGGACATGATCGCCGAAGCGACCACGATCTCGCCCGGCAATTCGTCGAGGCCGGGACGTTCCGGCGCGATCGGTCCGAGCGCCGGCAGCATCAAGCCGCCATCGGCGATGTCGCTCATGGCAAGCGCAGGCGCCGTAGTCGCGATGTCCGTCAGCTCGCCGGGGAACGGCACCGCGGCCTGCGGGGCGCTTCCGCCCGGCGTCGAGCCGTTCATGGCGATCATGACGCCCGTGGGAAGCCCGTCCGACGGATCGGGCGCGGCGTTGCCCGGCCGATAGGACGCCACGAGATATGCATCGTCCTGACCGTGAAGCGGCGCGCGGCCGACATACTCGACCTTCACCGCCGCCGTGCCGCTATGCGTGTAGTCGAGCATTTCGGCCGCCCTGCGGGACAGATCGATGATGCGGCCGTTGGAATACGGTCCGCGATCGTTGACGCGCACGATAACGGAACTGCCGTTCGCGGTGTTGGTGACGCGGGCATAGCTCGGCAGCGGCATCGTCGGATGCGCGGCGGTCAGATGCGTCATATCGTAGATTTCGCCGTTGGCGGTCAGGCGACCGTGGAAGGCGTCGCCATACCAGGAGGCGACGCCCTTCCTGGTGTAATTCCTGACTTCCTTCGGATAATACCACTGGCCGCGCACCTTGTACGGCTTGCCGAGCTGATCCCGGCCACCGCCGCGCGGCAGGCCCGACTTGAGGTTGGAGACGCGCGGGCTCGCCTTCACGCCATATTCGGACTCGGCGAAATACTCTTTCGAGCGCGGCTTCTTCACCACCATCGACTTCGGTTCCGGCGCGCTGCCACATGCGGTCAGCAATGCCGCCGATATGGCGACAACCATGAACGAACCGGAACGGAAGAAACGTCCGCGCTTCAGAAACCGAATTCCCAAATCGCCCCCACCTACCATCGCCGACAGTCGATTTCTGATCCGGACCGTCATCTGGCGGAACCGCATTGCGCGTCTGCCCCGCCCCTCCTCTAACCGAACAGTGCTTATCGGCCGATTAACCGATTATGTCGAGATCGGGGCTGGATTGTGGCAGAAGTGGCGTGCGACGCACAGCTTCCATGCAAGTGCGCAGAGCAATGCATCCGACAGCGCACGTCAGGCGCCCGCGAGCCATCCCCAAAGCCTGCCATAGGTCTCGATGACGGTTTTGAGTGACAGTCCGCCGATCCAGAGATGAGCGGCGATCAGCAGCGTCGATCTCAGCAGGTTGGTCGGCTTCTTCTGCCTCAGCACATTTGTGATGAGCCCGGCCGCTATCGGCAAAAGGACAAGCCCGAGATGCGCGAGGAAAATCGTGACACCGTCACGGACTGCGCCCAACATCCCGGGCCAGGGCGGGATCGTCCAGGGGATGAAGCTCCAGACGAGACCGACATAAATGCAAAGGATCACCAGCAGCCAGACGACGTGCGAGAAACGGTCGCGCAGCGATGTCGGCACGGTGTTGGTGTCGGTGCGATCCGGATCGTACCATGCGCTCTGCACCACCGAGCGGTCGGTGAAGAGCTTGCCGGGCGACTTCATCACGGGGTCCATGACGAAGGCATTTCTTTCCATCGACTTCCGGTAGCGTCTTCCCGACATCCTTACCGGGGTCCAGGGCACGACGAACTTGCCTTCGCGCTTCAGGGCCTGCGCAAACGGCGTCTCCTCGCCCCAGAACATCTTTTCGGGGAACCCACCCGTCGCATCGAACGCCTCGCGTGTGCAGAACATGAACGGCCCGCCGGTGAACCCCGTGAGGATGGCGCCGACGAGAAGTCCGGCGTGGCCGACCCGGGCGTAGAGCGGAACTTTTTCGCCGCGTTCGAACCACGTCGCGCCACCACCGCCTGCGGTCCCTTCCCTCATGGCCTTCAGGGCGGCGCCTACGGTTCTCGGGTTCGGAAGCGTGTCGGAATCGACGAAAAAGATGAATCTGCCGCGGGCCGCACGCGCTCCAGAGTTTCGCGTCGCCGCGATCTGGCGATGGTGGGCGGTGACGACGCGCGCGCCGGCCTGTTCGGCGATCTCCGCAGTCCGGTCGGAGGAATTGTCGTTTGCGACGACGATCTCGTAGCTTTCGCCAAGCGCGCAGGCGGCCTCATGGATTGCCTGCAAAGTCCGGCCGATGAAAGCCTCCTCGTTGTAGGCCGGAATTACAAAGGAGATGGACGGCGCCGGCGCGGCGCCGGCGGTCGTTTCACCCACGCTTTCCGCGCCTGTCGCAGTGCGCCCTGAAGAATCTGTAGCCATTCGAAGACCCCGTTCTTCTATCCCTTGAGGCGACCGGAAAGTGCGGACGGCAGCGAACCTGTCAGAGTCCGATGCAACCCGCAGTCTCGGGGCGCCGGCTGGAGTCGACATTCGCTGCGCGATATGCCTAACCACCAGCTTCCCGCATAGCGCGAAAATTGGCGACATGAGGTCGCAGACGTGCCAAACAAGGACCAATCCGACCGTGCGACATCCGATCAGAGAGTGGAATCCGTACGGATCGAGCCGATGCCTACCCGCCGTGAGCGGCCTGCAATGATTCGCCTGGAGCCGATAACCAGCTTCGATCGCCCGCTGTCGGTCTCCGAATACTATCACGCCAGCCTGGGGAGCAGCGGCGGCATCGTCCAGCCCGTCGAGGCGACTTTCATTCTGGAGGGCGACGGCGCCGACTTCGAAGAGAAGGCCTGGCGGCAGGCGCTCGACAAGGCAAGTATGGCCAACCCCGGAAGCCGGGTCAGGCTCGTGGGATGTTCCTTGTTCGCGCGCTGGCGGAGCGACGGACCGATGCCGCGCTTGCGCATCGTCGAGCGAACCGACTGGGACGGCACGTCCTGCAAAGGCGCCGGGTTTCTGCGTCCGTCCGCCTTCTCGGTCGAAGAAGGGCCTGCCGTCGAACTCCTGCTCGTCAATCGGTCGCCGCGCGGCCGTCTGGTCGTCATGCGCACGCCGCATGCCGTAATGGACGGGCGCGGCGCGCTGCATTTCCTCGCCGAGGTGTTCCGCGCGCTGCGCGGCGAACCCTTGCTAGGCTCCAACGCGCCCTTCACCGACGTCGACGTCATGCGGAAGTTCGACCCGAAGAAGACGATTTCGCGCCCTATCCCGACAGGCCGGCTAACGGGAGAACCGGAGGGCGAGGAAAGCGGCGACGAATGGCGGCGGATCACGCTCGACGTCAGCAGCCGGGACATCGTCAGCCGCGTCGCGCAGGCGGCTGCCGAGCACATGCATCTGCACAGCGATCTTCCCGCGCTTTTCACCGTGCCGGTCGATATAAGGCGGCACGTGCCCGGTCTCATTTCGACCGCAAACTTCTTCGGCGTCGTCTTCGTGCCCCTGCAAAAAGGCGAGAGCGCCGAGGTTTTTCAGGAGCGATTCCGTTTCATGCTCGCCGGACGCATGGAATGCTACTATCTGGCGATCGGGCAGCTGTTCAAAATCCTGCCGCGCCGCTGGATCGATCGGATGCTGGCTCGATATTCGGGCTACAACCCACTGAAAAAGCACATTCACACGCTTGGCATCTCCAATGTCGGGCGCATGGACCCCGCGCTCTACAGTTGGGAGGGTTATTCGATGCGATCATGCTTCGTGATCCCGCTGCAGGGAACGAACCTGACGCTGATGGGAGCAGGCGACGGCGTCGAGATAGCGATAAACATACCGAAGGTATTCGCCAGCAATGGGCGTTTCGACGCTTTCGTGGATCATCTCCGGCAACGGCTTATCGAAACCGACCGTCGATGAGTCGCGAGTCCATAACTCGACGCTTTCCGTAACGTCATGATAGTCAAAGGCACGGCTCGCAGCAGGAAGCGCCGCCGGAACCTTGTTGACGCGGCGATCCGGAGAGCGGTAAAGCCGAGCACGTAAACCGGCGTTCGGTAGAAAAATGGTAGCAGAAACCCGAAACAGGGGGACGCAGGCCATAGCGAAACAACGTCGGAGGGATGGCCGAGCGGTTTAAGGCACCGGTCTTGAAAACCGGCGTGGGCGCGAGTTCACCGTGGGTTCGAATCCCACTCCCTCCGCCATATCGTTGTTGCTTTATGGATTTCGACAGCGCGGCGTCCGGCCCCAGCGTGATGCGCGGATCGCAGCCCTCCGGCAGTGCCGGCATGGGCATCGCCGCGAAATGACGCGTCGCCAGCGGACACCAGCTTAGAAAAGATACTCCCGGCTCCTCAAGGCTGCGGCGCTTCTGCCTGCTTCACCAGCACAGCATCCTCGAGCGCCTGAAGATCATTGCCGACGCGGTCGATCAAGTCCTGTACGTCCTCGGCGCTGATGCCGTGCTTCAACGCAAACGCCTCGATATCCTCGACCCGCTCGGTCTTCAATTTAGGATTGTTCACGGCAACCTCCTTCCGGAAAATCACCCGCCGCTGCCTGACAACGGCATGCGCAGCGCCGGGTTCCCTGTTTCCGTAGCGCGTACCCGGGCCGGAAAAGGCTCGCGGCCTTGCATCGCCCCGCCATTCATATCTAAGTCGGATCGATGCGAATATTCCACTCGTATTCTTGCCGGTCGGTTGCCAAATCCCCGCAACGGGGATTCGTCTGAACGTGCGCCCCGCGCTTCTCGATCCGCTTTTCGTGCCGATCACCTCGCTGGAAGGTGTCGGGCCGAAGGTCGCGCGCATGATCGAGAATGTCGTGCCGGCCGATCTCGGCGGCCGGGAGGCGCGCGTCGGCGATCTCATCTTCACGCTGCCGCATTCGGTCATCGACCGCCGAAACCGCCCGGGAATCGCGCTGTCTCCGGAAGGCGCCATCGTCACGCTGGAAGTCCGGGTCGATCGCCACCAGCCGCCGCCGCGCGGCAATCGTTCCGTGCCGTATCGTGTCTACGTCCATGACGAGACGGGGGAGATGGCGCTTACATTCTTTCACGCCCATGCCGCCTATCTCGAAAAGGCGCTGCCGGAGGGCGAGACAGTCATCGTGAGCGGGCGGATGGAGTGGTTCAACGGCCGCCCGAGCATGGTCCATCCCGACCATATCGCGCGTGTTGGAGATGCGGAGAGCCTTCCGCTGGTCGAGCCGGTCTATCCGCTGACGGCAGGCCTTTCGATGAAAGTGCTGCGGCGCGCGATCGGGCAGTCTCTGGCACGGCTGCCGGGCCTGCCGGAATGGCAGGACGCGGACGTCATGCGGCGGCAGAATTTTCCGTCGCTTGCGGATTCGCTGACCCGCCTGCACAATCCTGCCGATCCGCCCGATGTTGCGCCGGAAGGCACGGCGTGGCGGCGGCTCGCCTATGACGAATTCCTTGCGGGGCAAATCTCGCTGGCGCTTGTCCGGGCGCGGACGAGGCGGCTGGCGGGACGTCCGCTGACAGGCGACGGCAGGCTGGAAGAGGCCGTGCGCCGCGCCCTGCCCTATTCGCTCACGCGCTCGCAGGAACGCGCATTGCAGGAAATCAACGCCGACCTCGCTAAGCCGGAACGCATGCTGCGGCTGCTGCAAGGCGATGTCGGTTCGGGCAAGACGGTCGTGGCGCTGCTGGCTGCGGCGCGCGCCGTTGAGGCCGGGGGACAGGCCGCGATCATGGCGCCAACCGAAATCCTCGCGCGACAGCACCTCGCCACCATCGCGCCGCTGGCCGAGCGGGCCGGCATGCACGCCGCGATCCTGACTGGTCGGGAGAAGGGCCGCGAGCGCGCGGAGGTTCTGGAAGGGCTCGCCAGCGGGCAGATAAACATCGTCGTCGGCACGCACGCGCTGTTTCAGGAGGCCGTGGACTATAAGGACCTCGTTCTCGCGGTCGTCGACGAGCAGCATCGTTTCGGCGTGCACCAGCGGCTCGCCATCACCGCCAAGGGCAACGCGCCCGACATGCTGGTGATGACGGCGACGCCGATCCCGCGCACGCTGGTGCTGACCGCCTTCGGCGACATGGACGTGTCGCGCCTGACGGAAAAACCCGCCGGCCGCCAGCCGATCAGGACCGTCACGCTGCCGCTCGAACGGCTGGAGGAGCTGGTGGGGCGGATGCGCTCGGCCGTCGAGGAGGGCCAGAAGATCTACTGGATCTGCCCGCTCGTGGAAGAATCCGAAGAGATCAAGCTGATGTCGGCGGAGGACCGGTTCAATTCGCTGAAACCGGTTTTCGGGGATGCGCTGGGACTCGTCCATGGCCGCATGAAAGGCGCGGAGAAGGACGAGGCGATGCGCGCCTTCAAGGCCGGCGAGACGCGCGTGCTGATAGCGACGACGGTGATCGAGGTGGGCGTCGACGTGCCGGACGCGACGATCATCGTCATCGAGCATGCCGAGCGTTTCGGGCTGGCGCAGCTCCACCAGTTGCGCGGCCGCGTCGGGCGTGGCGACCGCGCCTCGACCTGCGTGCTGCTCTATAAGGACCCGCTCGGCGAAACGGCGAAACGACGGCTTTCTGTGATGCGGGATACCGAAGATGGTTTCGTCATTGCCGAGGAAGACCTGAAACTGCGCGGCGAAGGCGAATTGCTGGGCACGCGCCAATCCGGCACGCCCGGCTTTCTGGTGGCGCGCATCGAGCACCATTCGGATCTGCTGGAAATCGCGCGGGACGATGCGCGACTGCTGCTGGCACGCGACCCGGACCTGCAAAGCGAGCGCGGGCAGGCAATAAGGCTGCTGCTCTATCTGTTCGGGCGCGACGAGGCGGTAAGACTGCTGAGGGCTGGGTGAGGCAGGCTCCCCCTTCTCCTCTTGTGGGAGAAGGGGGAGCCTTCGTCCGAGCGTAGCGAGGACGAGAAAAGGCGACGGATGAGGGGTGTTGGACGGATCGCAACGCCTCATTTCTTCCAAGACCCCTCATCCGACCTCGCTTCGCTCGGCCACCTTCTCCCACAAGGGGAGAAGGAAGATTGCGCACCCTACTCCGTCGCCTTCTTGCGCAGCTCCTTGGCGACATCGACCAACGCCCTGGTCTTTTCCTCGATCTCCGGACCGACCAGCCCGGCGGAGATCAGCATCTTGGCCGCGTCCTCCACGCTCATGTCGAGGGGGATGAGGTCGCGCTCGTCCACGAACAGCAGATAGCCGGTCGTGACGTTGGGCGTGATCGGGCGGAACACGGCCACGGTACGGCTGTGCTGCTTCGAAAGCGCCCGGTTGATTTCGGTGTCCTGCTGCTTGGCGATGAAGACGATCGACCAGCTTCCCTTGCGCGGATACTCGAACAGGGCGACCTTGTTGAAGAGTTCGGAGCGGTTGGCGAGAACCGTTTCGAACATCTGCTTCAGGCCGTTGTAGACATTGCGCACCAGCGGCATGCGGTTGAGCAGGCGCTCGCCAAAGCCGACTATGGCGCGTCCGACGAAGTTCGCCGTGACGAAGCCGATAAAGGTGATCATCAGCAACGCGAAGATGAGGCCGACGCCAGGAACCGGAAAATCGAGATAGGTGTCCGGATTGTAGCGCGCCGGGATATAAGGCTTCATCCATGCGTCTACCCAGCCGATCACAGTCCACGCCAGATAGGCCGTGATCGCCAGCGGCGCAGTGACGATGATTCCCGTCAGGAAATAGTTCCTGAGACGGGTCATACCGGTGTGTCCTGTGGTGACGACATGCTTATCCCGATTGTGCGATGCAACCGATTAGAGCAGCGCGCCACGCTTTGGACAATCAAATAAGACGGAGAACGCAAACGCCGACGGCAAGCCGCAGCGATGCGCGGCGATCACCTTATTCGACCGTGACCGATTTCGCCAGATTACGCGGCTGGTCGACATCCGTGCCCATGAAGACGGCGGTGTAGTAAGCGAGCATCTGCACGGGAAGCGCATAAAGGATCGGCGCGATGATCTCCGGCACGTCGGGCAGGACGATCGTTTCGAGTGTCTTGACCGTCGAATGCTCCTCACCCTTCTTGTCGGTGATGAGGATGATCTTGCCGCCGCGCGCGGCCACCTCCTGCATGTTCGAAACTGTCTTCTCGAAGATGCGGTCGTAAGGCGCGATCACGACGACCGGCATGTTCTCGTCGATCAGCGCGATCGGGCCATGCTTCAACTCGCCCGCCGCATAGCCTTCGGCATGGATGTAGGACAACTCCTTGAGCTTGAGCGCGCCTTCCAGCGCCAGCGGATAGCTGGTGTCCCGGCCGAGATAGAGCACGTCGCGATGATGCGCGAGCTCGCGCGAGACACGCTCGATCTGTTCTTCCAGCTTGATGACCTGCGTGGCGAGGCGAGGCGCTTCGGCCAGTTGCTGCACGAGCTTCCGCTCCTCCTCGGCCGAGATATGGCCCCGCTCAACCCCTGCGCGGATGGCGAGCGCGGCCATCACCGAAAGCTGGCAGGTGAAGGCTTTCGTCGAGGCCACGCCGATCTCCGGCCCTGCGAGCGTGGGCAAAGTCACATCCGCCTCGCGCGCCATGGTGGATTCGCGCACATTGACGATGGCGCCGATCGGCACGCCTTCCTTGCGGCAGTAGCGGAGCGAGGCCAGCGTGTCCGCCGTCTCACCGGACTGGGAGACGAATAGCGCCGCGCTGTTCTTCGACAGCGGCATTTCGCGGTAGCGGAATTCGGAGGCGACGTCGATGTCCACCGGCAGCCGCGCCAGCCGCTCGAACCAGTATTTGCCCACCAGACCGGCGAGATAGGCCGTGCCGCAGGCGGATAGCGCCAGCCGGTCGACCTTGGAAAAATCCCAAGGCAGTTCGAGCGCCTTGGCCTTGCCGTTGGTGAAGTCGATGTAATTGCCGAGCGTGTGGGAGATAACTTCCGGCTGCTCGTGGATCTCCTTGTGCATGAAGTGGCGGTGGTTGCCCTTGTCGACCAGAAAACTCGTTCCGATCGACTGCTTGCGGGCGCGCTGCACGGGCTCGCCGTCCATGTCGAAGATCTGGATCTGGTTTCGGCGGATCACCGCCCAGTCGCCGTCCTCGAGATAGGTGATGGAATTGGTGAAGGGCGCGAGCGCGATCGCGTCCGACCCGAGGAACATCTCGCCCTCGCCATGGCCGACCGCGAGCGGCGGCCCGTTGCGCGCACCGACGATCAGGTCGTCGTCGCCCTTGAACATGATGGCCAGCGCGAAGGCCCCGCGCAGACGCTTCAGCGCGCGGAAGGCGGCATCGACGGGCCTCGCGCCGCGCCGCAGCTCCCGCGACACGAGATGCGCCACGACTTCGGTGTCGGTCTGCGAGGTGAACTTGTAGCCGTCCTTTTCAAGCTCTGTGCGGAGTTCGGCAAAATTCTCGATGATGCCGTTATGGACGATGGCGACATCATCGGAGAAATGCGGATGCGCATTCGTCTCGTTCGGCACGCCATGGGTCGCCCAGCGCGTGTGGCCGATGCCGATGGTGCCGTCGAGCGGCTCGGCGTTGAGCCGGCGCTCGAGGTTGATGAGCTTGCCCTCGGCGCGCCGCCGGGCGAGCTCGCCATGCTCGATGGTCGCCACGCCCGCTGAATCATAGCCGCGATACTCGAGGCGCTTCAACGCGTCCACGATCAGAGGCGCCACCGGCGAATGGCCGACGATCCCCACAATGCCGCACATGCAAAACCTCGATTCCCGCCGTTTTGGTCAGCTCGTGTGTAGGCCTGCCGGTCGCGCGAACAGAAATCACATTCGATTTCTATTCGTGTCAGGTGGAAGCGCCGCGATCAATCATGACCGATGGCGATTGAAAACCGGTTACCGGGCCTGTTTTGCTTCTTTTGCTGCCCGAAGCCGGTCGCGCAGCCGCTTTCCCCGTTCGGGAAGCGTGGTTTGCTTTGCCCGGCCGAACGCCAGCGCATCGTCCGGGATGTTTTCCGTAACGGTGCTGCCGGAGGCGACATAGGCGCCCGCGCCGATGGTGATGGGCGCAACAAGGGACGAGTTCGAGCCGATGAAAGCGCCGGGCCCGATGTCGGTGAAGAATTTGCTGAAACCATCATAGTTGCAGGTGATGGTGCCTGCGCCGATATTCGCCTCCACGCCGATACGCGCATCGCCGATATAGGTCAGGTGGTTGACCTTTGCGCCCTTCTCGATGGTCGCCTGCTTCACCTCGCAGAAATTGCCGACCTTCGCCTTTTCCTTGAGGTCCGTGCCGGGGCGGAGGCGCGCATAAGGGCCGACCTGTGCGCCCGCGGCCACCTTCGCCCCTTCGAGATGGGAGAATCCGTGGATAACCGCGCCGGATTCGATCTCCACGGCCGGCCCGAAGAAGACATGCGGTTCGACAACCGTGTCCTGGCCGATCTTCGTGTCATGGGAGAAGAAAACGGATTCGGGTGCGACGAGGCTGACGCCGTCCAGCATCATCTCGCGGCGCTTGCGCCGTTGCCATATGGCCTCGGCGTCGGCGAGTTCGACGCGGTTGTTGATGCCGAGCACATTCTCGAAGGCCACTTCCTGCGCGACGACGCGCAGATTGCGGCCGCGCGCGATCTCGACGATGTCGGTGAGATAGTATTCGCCCTTCGCATTGCCGTTGCCAACGGCGTCGAGCAGCGACAGCGCATGCTCGCCGGCGATCGCCATCAACCCGCCATTGCAGAATTTTATGCGCCGCTCCTCCTCGGAACAGTCGCGCTCCTCACGGATGGCGACCAGCTCGCCTTTGTCCTCGATGAGCCGGCCATAGCCCGTGGGATTTTCGGTGCGGAAGCCCATGACCACGACGGCCACACCGGTTTCGAGAGGCGTCCGCGCTGCCGCGAGCGCCGCCGCCTCGATCAGCGGCGTGTCGCCGAACATGACGAGGATGTCGTCATAGCCTTTCGCGATCGCATTCCGCGCCGCCAGAACCGCGTGTGCGGTGCCGAGCCTTTCCGTTTGAACGAAGGTGGCTGCTTCAGGCGCGAGTTTCGCCAGTGCGTCGCGCACTTGCTCTCCGCCGTGACCGGTCACCACCGCGACATCACCGCCCAAGGTGTTCGCGGCCTTCACCACATGGCCGAGCATGGGCAGGCCAGCCACCGGATGCAGGACTTTTGGCAACGCGCTCTTCATGCGCGTGCCCTCTCCGGCGGCGAGGATGATCGACAGGCAGTTGCGTGCGGTCATGGGTGATTCCGGCGTTCGAACAGGTTTCAGCCTGTAGCATTCGCCCGGTAATCCGCCAATTGCGAGGCTGTGATCAGCCGATCTGCTGGAAGACCGGAAAGGTTTCGAGCAGCCAGTAGGAAGCAGTGCGGATGCCCCCGGTGATGAAAAGGATGCCCGCGACGACGAGCAGGCCGCCTATTACCTTCTCGACACGGCCGAGATGGGCGCGGAAACCGGACATCCAGCGCATGAAGGCTCCCGAGAACAGGGCAGCGACGATGAACGGCACGCCGAGGCCGAGCGAATAGACCAGCAGCAGCAAGGCGCCCTCCCCGACCGTCGCGCTGCCGCCGGCAAGCGTCAGGATCGGGCCTAGCACGGGACCGATGCACGGCGTCCAGCCGAAGGCGAAGGCGAGTCCCATGACGTAGGCTGCCGCCGCGCTGGCCGGCTTGCCTTGCGACTGAAAACGCGCCTCGCGCGACAGGAGCGGAATGCGCAGGACACCGAGGAAATTCAGGCCCATGATGATGATCAGGATGCCCGCGACGATCGCCAGCGGCTCCTGCCAGGCGCGCAGGAAGCGGCCGATGGTCGAGGCTCCCGCGCCAAGCGCCACGAAAACCGTGGTGAAGCCGAGGACGAAGGCGAGCGAGGCGACAAGCAGCGCGGCGCGCGTACCCTGGCGGACGGCTTTGTCCGCGCCCTGTCGAAAATCCTCGACGCTGACACCAGCCATGTAACAGAGATAGGGTGGCACCAGCGGCAGCACGCATGGAGAGAGGAAAGAAAGCGCGCCCGCCCCCGCCGCGGTCAGATATCCGATGTCGACTGCCATCTTCCCTCGCCCGCCGGATTCGACGGATTGAACACGCCAGCGGGCATATAGATTGGCGGATGGCGCGACGCCAATCACCGTTGCGTGGTGCATTGCCGCAGCACCGGCCCGAGGCTCATCAGAGCGCCCGCTTTTTCGGTTGACCGGCTATTTCTCTCTCCCTATGTTCCGCCGCACTTTCCTGGGCGGCGTCTGCCGCCTTTCGGGAGCGCGTAGCTCAGCCGGTAGAGCAACTGACTTTTAATCAGTAGGTCCTGGGTTCGAGTCCCAGCGCGCTCACCAATACCTCTCGATAAAACAGAGGGTTACCGGCTCTTACGGTAACATTTGTCGGTTTTATGCGCCTTCGCGTTGGTTCAGCGCGATGGCGCGCTTTTCAGCAATTGGCGGCAAGTCCGTGGCATATAGATAAGCCCGCCGCCAGAAACCCGGCGACGGGCCTTTCACGTTTTACCCCGCGATGAACTCGGCGTCTCAAGCGCGACGCTGGACCAATGTTCCTAGGACGTAGACTCATTACCTCGGAGCCAGATTCGGACTGAGACGAGCTTGAGGGCGGCGAGGTAGTTTTCGGCGAGCTTGTCGTAGCGGGTTGCCACGCGGCGGAACTACTTGGCCTTGTTGAAGAAGCGTTCCACAAGGTTGCGCGCCTTATAGAGGAAGGGGCTGAAGCAGATCGGCTCCTTCCGGTTGGCCTTTGGCGGGATGTTGGCCCAGGCTTTCTTCTCTTTCACGGCGACGCGCAATGCGTTGGCGTCATAGCCTTTGTCGGCCAGGAGCATGGCACCTTCCGGCAGATCGGCGATCATGTCTTCCGCCGAGGCAATGTCGCTCTTTTGGCCCGGTGTAAGCGTCAGCTTGATCGGCCTGCCCGTGGCATCAACGAGTGAGTGGATTTTGGTTGTCAGTCCGCCTCGGGAACGACCGAGACAGTGATCGTGATCCCCCTTTTTGCCGCCGCACCCTGCTGGTGGACGCGAACGATGGATGTGTCGATCATCTGTATCTTGCCGTCGCGAGCCTTGGTGATGGCATCCATCAGGCGGTCCCACACACCGGCTTTGCGCCAGCGGTTGAAGCGGTTGTAGATCGTGGTGGGCGGACCATAGCGGGTGGGCAGATCGGCCCATCGTGCGCCTGAGCGCAGAACCCAGAAGATACCGTTCAAAACGCGGCGGTCATCAACACGGGGCACGCCCCGCACCTTGGTGGGCAGGTGCGGCTGGATCGCACGCCACTCAAAGTCGGTCAGGTCGTAGCGGTTCATGACAACCCGTCCATCTGCCGATGGAGCGGCGTGCCTTCCAGATCGCCATTAATGAGCCTCTCAAGCTCGATAAGGCTTTCCCGCACCCGCGACATCGCGGCCGGGTCCAATCGCAATTCGTTCTCATACCCAAACCTCAGCATCAGTTGCACAAGATCGCGCAATTCGGCCTTGTCGGCGTCCCCGACCTCGGTGAGGTCACCATGGTTGTATCCGTAACCATAGCTCTGCTTGATCTTAACGAGATAGGGTCGAGGACCGGCGCTCTCGATCCACCAATCGATCATATCCAGGACGATGCTGCGCTTCAGCCCCCAAACCTCGTCCGTCTTACTAAACCCGAAAACGCTCAAAACATGAGCCCCTTGCCGCAGAGATAAACAACCCATGGTCTAGCAGACAACTTACTGGTGTAACACGCTTCCCGATTTATGGGTTTACGGCCTAGGCGGGCGCGTCCCGGCCAGCCTTGCTCGCGATCGCAGGTGTCACCTTGGGGTCCTCAATCAGTATGTCCGCGTGACGAGCAAATTCGACGAACGCTGCACGAGCATCCTCTACCGTACCTTTGCCGAGCAGCGCATCCCGGCACGCAGCAATGGCAGCGGCATGTCTCGCGTCACGAGCCTGTCGCCAGTCATCAAGGATGATAAGCGCACCGTTTGCGGTGCGGATCTTGGTCGGGAAGCCGAGGCCAATGAGAATCGAAACGGGCTTAGCGAACGTGCCAATCATGTTTCCTCCAGCGAAATGCGAGATGCGTTCGATTTAGGAAAACATTGCCCAGCTTCAAGCGGCACAAAGGAGCCTGCCTTGGTTTTTGTACGGAACATTTCTGCGACGACGACATTTCCGGGGTCTAGTCTGTGCTTCGAACAGCACAGAAATGCCCGCCGGGATCACGCCGCACACAGGCGACCGGCGGGCCTTGGTTTTCCGACAATTCCCGTAGAAGGCAGATTTCAATCTGCGCAACTGCTAAATAAAAAGACCGCCCTCAGCATCGGCCAAGGGCGGTCGTTTATTGACGGAGAAGCTGCTACCAGGGGCGGCTCCACCCTTCGAACACGGTCTGCTTGTCCCGATGGTTTCCGCCCATGACGGCGCCGTAATAGGCGCCTGCGGCTCCGATCATCAACGATGCCGCTGTGATGAAGGCCGCGACGACAGCGATGCGCCGTGCGTGATCGGCAGCTTCCCTGGCCTGCGTTTCGAGTTCCTGGGCCTGCGTCCAGACCTGATCGACACGCTGCTGAACTTCCTCCGCCGGAATGCCTGTCCGCGCAGCGACGGTGTCGATGATATACTGCCGGTCAGCCTGATCCATTTCCCCCGACGCCAGCGACGAAAGGATAATGCGGCTCACTTCCTGACGCTGGTCTGCCGCGCTTGCCGCATCGGCGGTTGCCGGAGCACCGGCAGGCGCGCGGAACAGGCGATCCACGAGCAGATCGTTGTCGGAGATAGCGTCCGCCGCGGCATTGACAGCGCCGCTCGCGGCTCCAGAGACAAGCGTCGTAGCCGCATTCGTCGCCGTGGAAACTGCGGTCGCCACGCCCGAGAACGTCACGACCGCACCGATCAGCACTCCGAGCGCCCAGACGGTCAGGCCATGAGAGCCGTCCCTGATATCCGATTCCTTCTCCGTCGCGTCGTAATTGCGGCGGCGGAGCCGGCCGGTGAGATATCCGCCAGCCATGAAGCCCGACACCTGAACCCATATCAGCCACAGCGCCGCGGCGATCGAGAAGCCGACCATCGAAATGCCTGTGTTCTCATGCGCCGAAGTCAATGACAGTCCCAAGGCTGACCCGAAGGTAAGCAACACCAGGGAAATCGCCGAAGCCAACACCGTGCCGGCGAAGATGGCCGGCCAATCGACGTATGATGTGTCAGTCTGTTTTCCAACCTCGACCTGAACGGCCGCGGGAACGTCGGTTATCGCCATTTCAGCTCTCCTTCTTGCGTTTGAGAGCGGGTTCAGCGCAGGCCGAACAGCGACAAGATGGCCATGATGACCACCACGAGACCGACCAGATAGATGATGCCATGCATGGGGAAGCCCTCCAGTGAATGATCTGGCAAACATCCCTGGAGGCCAAAGGTTCCCTTCGGCCTGTGTGGCGCCGCATTTCCTCGACGGCGGCCTTCGTGAAGTGCCGGCAACGACCTCTTCCACTTTACGCGGCAATCAGGCGCTCATATAGTTTCAGGCCTGCGGGGGTGGGCGCGGATGGCCGACTTTCATGGATTCCGAAAACCGGTAGATCCGGCGTTCGAGAAGTTCGACCGCGAGGATGGCGGCATCGTCGAGTTCACGAACAGTGCGCTCATCTACCAGATGCTGCCGGTCGGCGGCCTGCGCATGATCAGCGCCACCTCGCCGGCGGATCTCGCCTGCGTCGTCGAGATTGCCAAGCCGCTCGCCGAGTTCGGCCGCCGCACCTTCACCAGCACCGTGTCCCCCGCGCAATTTGTGCCGCCGCCGACGCCGGACCGTTTCCGGCAGGCCCTGCCGGCCGGAATGCACATGGTATTCGAGGTGCGCGGTCTGGCGGCGGGGCACACCGAAATCGTGCTGCGGGCGGCTGGCGGCGGCCCCCTGGCGTCGATGCGCCTAAGCGTGAAGTCGGAAGTCATGGTCACCATGAGCGCCTGCCGGCTGACCGACATCGTCACCGAGAACCCCTTCACCGAGAACGAGATCCGCGCATGCGTCGCGCGAGCCAAGGAGATCTACAGGAACACGGCAAATGTGACGCTGATCGACGACCCCACCATCTATCACGTCGAGAGCGACATCGAGCTCGGCAATCCCATCGTCCTCGGCAAGCAGATCACGGAGTACAGCAGCGAGGATTCGACGGTGCTTCGCCACATACGCGCGAAAGTCCCGCCGGCGGCTCGAGCAGCTCGGTTTGTCTGCATTTTCGGCTGGGATTTCGAAATTACGCACGCGCCGCTTGTCGGGGTCCAGATCGGGCAGCTTTGTTTTGTCGAATGGAATACGTCCGACCGCAGCCGCGCCATGACGCTGGAGCACGAGCTTGGCCATGCAATGGGTCTTGGACACACTGCCATCTTTTCGATCATGGCGGGCTCCGGCATCGAAGGTATCGAGCGTTTTGAGGAAGCGCATATCGAAATCCTCAACAAGTCCGGCAACACGCCATAGGGATTGTCAACATGGCTCTGACATCCGTCCTGTTCCGCGAATGCAGGGAATTGCAGATGTGCGCGGTCAGCCATGCCGCGCATGTCGTGCCGGGTGCGAAGGGCGAGCATGTCGCGCGCATCAAGAAGGCGCTAGACGTGCTTGACAACGCCGTCATCGACCCTGAGGAAATAAGAACCCGCACCTACGGCAAATCGACCGCAGCCGCCGTACTCGCCTACAAGAAGGCGCGGGCCGTCATCAACACCAGCTACCAGACGAGCGCCGACAACATCGTCGGCATCATGACGATTGCTGCGATGGATAAGGAGCTCAACGAAGCGCGGGATCTGCCGCAGAAGACGCGCGGCCGCCGCTGCACCCGGCTCGGATAAGCGTGCAGCCTACAGCCTGAAACTCCAATAAAGGCACGCGAGTGTTGCCGCGACAAACAGCACAAAGCCGAGTGTCCGCGTAAGGACATTGCGCCGGAATCCATCAAGGAACTGATGTGCAATCAGGATCGCAGCGGCGAATCCGAACTGCCAATCGAGAAACACACCCAACGCCGCGATGCTGCCGAAAGCGGCGCGGGCGACCTGAAGGCCGACGATCGCCGCCAGGAGCACGACCGAGGCAGAAAAGATCGGACTGGCGGCGTTCGCATACATGAAGCCTGCGGCGCGGGCCGGAGCAAGGACGATCAGCATCGCTGCGAAGGCATACAAGGCGGCCAACGGCACAAACGTCGCCGCGCCTGCAAGAGCGTCGAGCCGGGAAAGCCCGGTGGCCCCGTGCGGATAGCCTTTCGTCTGGACGGCGATGCTCAGCGCCGCCAGCAACGCTGTCAGGATGGTCACCACCAGAAAGAGAACTGCGGTCTGTTTCATGCGATAGGCCGAAGAATCATGCTTCCAAGTCAATAAGCCTGGACGCGAGAGGTTGGAAGTCTCACGGCAGGCGGCTGTTCACTCTGCTAAAGCGTCGGGAAGAAGTCGCACCACGGCATCTTGCCCAGGCGCTCGAGGTGTTCCGGCCGTATGTGATCCCGCTTGTCGTTGATCGAAAAGACGCTCGTCGGATCCCTGACTGTCGTGGGCGCCACCGGATCGTCGTCATGAACCGTCAGGCCGGTCGCATGAATCATCTCGTGCAGCAATGTCAGCCGGTCCGGCCGCGTCTTGTTCGAGTTGATGATGATGAAGTTCGGAAACATCTTTCCGTCAAACGCGCCGCCGTCGGTGATGCCGAATTCCGGCGCGGTGGATACGAACGGATGGACGATGACGCGCAGTTCCGAAAGAAACATCGGCCGCGCCTTTATCGCGGCCTTCGCCAGGCCGAAAACGTCTGACGGCACTTTCGCATCGATCGTCATCGGATAATCGAACGGCGCCACAAACCTGAGATCGCCGCCGACGGGGACGATGAGCAGATTATCCATCAACTGGTTGCCGGCATCCATCATATCGGTATGGCGGCGGCCGTCCGTCTGGACACCGAGATTGGTGATCTGCCAACCGACGCGAAGCACCTTCGGCAACTCGAAGCCAATGCGGGTCTCCCCGACGCCGAAAGCCTGCGTGGCCGCGAACTGCGATGATTGCGCGCGTCCGGCGCTGCTGCCGCCGATGGGGTCTCCACAGCAATTCCGGCGAGGGCTCGTCCGCTCGATCCTGGCCATCTCCTCGTCCAGAGCGCGGATCGTCATCTTGCCGACAATGTTGTCAGGCTTCGACTGGTACGCACGATTGATGATGGCTCGCTGCGTTTTGTAGGCCAGAACCGCGCCGGCGGTCGACGTCCCATAGGTCATCGTCGTGACGTCGGCCTGACTGATGGAAGCGTCGGCGAGGACGAGCAACGCTCGCTGCACCTTGTTGACGAACGGTCCTCGCGTGCCGATCGTGAGGTGTGCCTGGTCGTTGACGAGACAGGCCTCCAGGCGCTGATCTCCGCTGAAAAGCTGCGACACAAGCGGCATGACACCTCCCCCGACTGTCGGCCAACGCTATCAGGTCTGCGCGCAGGCGCAAAATGACGTGTGGATGTTGTATCGCGGGAATCCCGTGAATGCTCCAACCCTTCAAGGCGTTGGAGCATCACGCAGCACTGACCTCAATAGTCTTTCTCGTAGAAGACGCCGACGCTGGAATCGCCGTCGGAGCCGACCGCGCCCTTGGCCTTGAAGTCGTCGGTAATGTCGAGGTTGATGGTACCGCGCGTCGTGCCTTTGGCTCCCGCTTCCACCCCCAGATAGATGTTGTCGCGGATGTAGCGGCCGGCGCGGACGGCGGCGTTGCCTTCGCTGTCGGTGACGACGTCGAGGTCATCGAGGCCGGTCGCGCTGCGCAGCGAGCCGAGCAGGGACGTGTTGGAGCCGCCGGCCAGTTCGGCCGCTGCTGCCGCGAGCTGCGCGATCTGCAAAGGCGAAAGTTCGCCGAGGCTGCGCTTGAAGATCAGGCGTGCAAGCACCTCGTCCTCGGGGAGCGCGGGCTGCGAGGAGAAGCTGATGTCCAGATCCGACACGCGGCCGCGCACGGTGATGAACACCGTAATGTCGTCGCCCTCGGAGCGCGCCACGAAGTTCAGGAACGGATCGAGATCACCGACAAGCGTCACCTCGCCTTCGTCGAAGGTGATGCGCTGGCCGAGGATCGACAGGCGTCCCCGGATCAGGCGGAAGGCGCCCACCGGCTGGATGTTCGTCACCGGTCCGGTAAGGCGTACGGAGCCGCCGATTTCCGCGTCCAGTCCCCTGCCGCGAATGAAGATCTGGTTCGGCGCGCTGACATTGATGTCCAGCCGGACGACGCTCGGGCGCCCCTGCGGCACCGGCGTGCCGTCATTCGCCCTGGCGCGGCGGAGCGTTTCCTGCACGGCCTTCGGCGGCTTGATGTGCTTGACGTCGATCTGCGCCGCACCACCCGCGAGGTTTTCGGGCACCATGATCTCGGCACGATCGACATTGATCATGCCCGACAGCAGCGGATCGCGGGTCAACGGACCGGTCATGGCGAGATTACCGCTGACCGTGGCGATGACCATCGTGCCGTCCACATAGCGGGCATTGTCGAGAACGATCCTGAGATCGGCGGGGAAACCGGCCGCGGCGTTGGTCGAGACGGTGCCGCCGGCGCTGATGCGTCCGCCGGTCGAAAGTGCTGCCGAGGCGCTGCGCAGCGTGACCTGCTCGCCATCGATCGCACCCATCACCGCTATGTCGTTGAGCTGGATATTGGCCTCGGGGTCGACCACCGTCGCGCCGATGGTGGAAAACATGCCGCGAATGACGGGCTGCTGGAGCGCGCCGGTTACCGACGCGCTGAGCGACACGGTGCCCGAGACCTGTGTGCCGCGATCTGCAAGGAAGCGGTTCGCCAGCGATAGCGGCGCCTCGCCGTTCAGCGAAACGTCGAGACCGGAGCCGGCGAAAGGCACGCGGCCGTTGCCGGAAACACGCAGGCCTTGCGGTCCCGCGACCGTGACCTGGGAGAGTGCGACCGCATTGTTCCCGTAGGAGCCGGCCGCGCTTACCTCCAGCGGCGACAATCCCGCCTCGTCCAGCACCGTGGCACGAACGCCCGCGCCGCGTATGTCGAAGCGCGCGGCTGGGTCGGAAAGCTTGCCGGTGACCTGCGCCGTGCCCGAAAGGTTGCCGCCGAGCCCCTGCCCTCGCGCCACCGCATTCATCACGGCAAGGGGAAACGCGGCGAGATCGACGTTGAGATCGAGGTTGCCGTCATCGAGCGGCACCGCGCCGGAGATCGAGGTTCGCAGGCCCTCGGGACTTGTCACGGATGCGCGGATATCGAGACGGGTCGTGGAGGATTGACCGGAGGCATCGACGTTCAACGTGCTGAGCCCGGCCTGTCTCAGCGCGGCAGCGGCGAGATCATTGCCTTTCAGCGTGAAATTGATCGCAGGCCGGAGCCGCGTGCCGCCGACCGTGGCCTTGCCGTCGATGGTGCCGCCAAGTTGCAGGTCGGGACGGATCGCATTGGCCACAGCGAGCGGCAGGGCGGAAATATCGACATTCAGGTTGAGCGTGTCGGCAATTTCGCCTGCCGCGCTCAGACGGCCGCCGCCGACATCAAGAGCGAGATTGTCGATGCGGACATTCTGGCCCTGAACCAGCAGCGAAGCGGGTTCGGCAAGACGGGCGGCGAGGCTGCCCTGCGTCAATTCCATCTGGGAAAGCGCGAGGCGGAAACCGCCATCCACCGGCGTCAATGCGCCCGTCACGGATGCGTCGGCGCCATTGGCCAGCGCCGCCGTGGCGTTGAAGTCCGTAGTCGTGCCCTGCCTTGTGGCCTTCGCGTCGAGGCGTGTGACGTCGATGCCGGCCGCCTTGACGTTTGCAGCGGCGACCGTGCCGTCGACCATCGGCACGCCGAACAAATCCGCGACGGATGCCGTTATGTCGGCCCTTCCGACCGCTGTCTGTTCCACGGCAAGATTACGGACCTCGGCCTTCACGCCGGCATTCTGCACGCCGTCGTTCGGCGTCAGCGTTATTTCGGCGTCGATGGCGCCCTTCGCCTCCATGATGGCGAGCGCCGCGAGCGTCGAAATGTCCGCAGCGTCGAGCGTCAGGTTTCCGTTCAGCAAGCCATCGGAGCCCTGCGTGAGATCGCCCTTGATGCTGGCGCCACCGGCCGTGAAATTCAGGCCGGTCAGCCTGCGTTCGCCATTGGCGACGGAGACGCCGCTGGAAAGTTGCGCGCGAATGCCGTCGAGGAAGGCGTTCCCGGTCACCTGTCCGTTCAGATTGCCGTCCTGAAGCGTGCCCTCGAAGGCCATTTTCGTATCGGTGAGATTCTTGCCGACGACGGAGCCGTTCGTGATGTCGGCGCCGAAGGTCAGGCCGATAAGGCCATCGCTGCCAGCAGCCTTTCCGGCTGCGGACAGCCGGCCGGTCACCCGGTCCGACAGTTGCGAAAGGTCTTCCAGCGTCAGGTCGAAGCCGAAATTAGCCGCTCCCGTGGCGTAGGTGCCATCCGCCGTCAGCGCGACCTGATCGTTCGCCAGCCGGAACTGTCGGGCGACAAGACCCTGCTCGCCGCGCCCGACGCCGCCGGTGAGGCGCGTTTCGCCGCGCAGAAGGTTGTCGGCAGCCGTGATGTCTGTGGCAAGGTTGCTGCCGGTTCCGTCGATCATGAGATCGAAACCGCCGGAAAGCGGGGAAATCGTGCCCTTGGCCTCCAGCCTGACCCCACCCTTCAGGTCGCGGCCCGCAAGTCCGGAAAACGGCGAAATGTCCGCGGCGTCGACGTTTACGGTTCCATTGAAAATCGATTCGGCAATCTGCCCGGCCAGACCAAGGCTGAAGCCATTGGCCGCGATCCTCGCCACCGGAAGATCGACCGGCTGTCCGGCGCGCCAGCTCCCGTCGACATTGAGCGTGATGATTTCTCCCAAAGCCTGCGCAATTGCCGCGTCCGTCGCGACGACGCCGGATGCACCGCCCTTGGCGGAAAACGTCACGGTGCGGTTCGCCGGATCGTTGAGGTTGGTCGCGAGGCCGCCGAATTCGATGTCGACCACTTTCGAGCCGAAGGTGGTGGTCGACAGAGCGTCGATCCGTATACGCCCGTTCCAGGCGTCGGACGCATCCTCGCCGAACGAGAGATCGACAACGGCCTTGCCCACCGTGGCATCCGCCCCGCCGATCGGCAGAAGAGTCCTTTCCTCGTTGGGATTGTCGATCACCGCGTTGAGACGGACGCGGCGCAGGAAATTGTCTGGCGTCGTTTCGAGCGCGGCCTGCACCGCGAGCGCCGCGCTGTTGATCGTCAGCGAGTCGAGCGCCAGCCCGCCGGCCGAGCGCACCGTGCCGCTTGTCTGCAGGCGCGTGTCGGCGCCGAAGAACGAACGGAAGCGCGGCGCGATCAGCGTCGAGATCGGCCCGCCGACATCGGCGGTGAAGCGGATGCCGTCCGCGGCCTGCCGCAGGCTGGTCGTACCCTCGAGCACGCGCTCGGCGTTCGCATCCATGGTCAGCGCCAGATCGAGCGTCGATACCGGCCCGTTGCCTTGCAACGTCAGCGCGATCGGAGGCCGGCCCTCTATGCCGAGCAGATTGGCGATCACGCCATCCGCAGGTTCGCTGAGCGCGAGATTGAGCGCCAGAACCTGCGTGGCATTGGCGTAGTTCGCCGTGAAGTCGAACTTGCCGCCGGGGCCGTCGAGGCGTGTCACGTTCAGCGCCGTATCCAGAGCACCGTCAATAAGCGAGAGCCTGCCGGCCACGGAAATCTGCGCCGCAAGGCCGAAGACGTCTTCTCCGAAGGTGACAAGCGGCACCTGCAACTCATCCAGTTCCACCGACAGGGGCAGTTCGGGAACGGAGAATCCGGCGCCGGCTTCCGGCGACGGCAGCGACTCGTCTGGCAAGGGCTTGCGCAGGATGTCGATGCGATCGGCGGCGAGCCGGTCTATGTCGAGCCGTCCACGCAGCAGGGCGAGACGAGTCCAGACGATCTGTGCGTTCGTGATCCGCAGCCAGACGCCCTCCCGGTCGGCAATGGTGATCTCGCCGATGGTGGCGTTCGAAGAAAGCACGCCCTGTATGTTGTTGATGCGGATCTGCCGGTTCGGCGTCGAAAGCTGCTCTTCGACATAATTGATGAAATAGGAGCGCTCCTCCTCCGGCGTCTCCTGCGCGAAAGCGGGCGCGGCGAAGAGAATGAGCAAGAGGACAAGGAGGAACCGCATCAGAACGCCTGCCCTATGCCGACATAGAAGGCGAAGTCAGGGTCGCCGTCGCCGGGATTGAGCGGAACGGCCGCATCAAGACGGATAGGCCCGAGCCCCGTCAGATAACGCAGGCCGATACCGGCGCCGACCTTGATCTCCTCGGAGAATTTCGGCAGCGAATCCGCGCCGACATAGCCGGCATCGGCAAAGGCGACGACGCCGATCGAATCCGTCACCTTGCCGCGCAGTTCCGCCGACGCCTCGACCAGCGAGCGCCCGCCGACCAGACCAGCGGGCGTCTCGACGCCGATGTTGCGGTATTCGTATCCGCGCACCGAACCGCCGCCGCCGGCGAAAAACAGTTTGTCGGGCGCGATCTCCGCTATGCCGGGACCGAGGATCGAACCGAGCTTCAGCCGCCCGGCGGCGACGATGCGCGCATCCTCGTCGAAGGCGTAGTAGGTCCGCCCCTCGGCGACCATGCGCAGCGCCGGATTGCCGTAGTTGAACTCGTAATAGGGCTCCATCTCGAAATCGAGGTAGAAACCGCGCGTCGCGTTAGCCTTGTTGTCACGACCGTCATAGGTGACGCCGCCGATGAAGCCGGCAGTCTGGAATTCCCGCTTGCCGAACACGTCGTCGTCGAACTTGGCATAGCCGCCCGTGGCGAAGATCCGCCCCGAAAGCTCGTCGGTGAAGATGTGCGTGAAGCCGGTCGTCGCGATCACGGCATTGCGCGTATAGGCGTCCAGCACCTCGCGCTCGCCGACCAGCGAGGCAATGAAATCCGTGTCCGGCGTATAGACTCCCGGCTTGGTGAAAGCGGCAGCGACGCGATAGGTGAACTCGTCCACCTCGAACGTGTCTCCTATGCCGGCGACTTTCGCGTCGAAGCGCAGCCGCTCCGCCTTTCCGAACAGGTTGCGGTGCATCCAGTAGGCTTCGAGCCCGAGGCCATCGAGGGTGGAATAGCTCGCGCCGAAGCCGAAGCGGCGCGGAAGGCGCTCCTGCACGATGACCGCGACCGGCAGACTGCCGTCGGCGCCGATTTCCTCCGCCTCCTCGATGCGCGCGGCGCGGAAGACATCCAGACGGGCGAGCCGGTCGTTCGCCTTCTTGATCTCATCGGGATCATACTCCTCACCGATCGGCAAGCCGGTCATGTAAGCGACGAAGTCCGGGTCCATGCGCTCGGTGCCTTGCACGGTCACCGGCCCGAAAGTCGCATGGCCGCCGGGCTCGACGACCAGCGTCGCGTCGACCACGTCCTGATCGTGCGCGGCCTCGACACGGCGCTCGGCCACTTCGGCCTTCGGATAGCCCTGCTGGCGCCAGGCTTCGACCGAAAGCTTGCCGGCCTGCACGATGACGCCGGATCGTGCGATCTCGCCTGCCATGAAGCCCGCCTTTTCAGGTGACATGACCTGATCCTTGCGGTCATCTGTCGGCGGAGCGCGGTTGACGATGTCGGCCTGACGGAAATGGAAAAGCGGCCCCGGATCGACAGAAACCCGGATCGTCGCCGGGTTGGAAACCTGCGCATCGGGCGGCAGGTCGGCCGCCTCGCGGCCGTCGATCGTGATGCTGATGGAGCCGCCGTATCGCGCTTCGGCATAGAGCGATGCCAGCAGCCGCCGGTAGTCGCCCCGCGCCTTCGCCAAAAGACCGGCGGCACCGGACGCCGCTTTCTCGCGGTCCTGCCAGAGGGTCGATGCGCCTTTCAGAACAGCGTCGAGATCGGCTTCGTCGGCTGTGGGAGACGTCGAGAACTCGATGGAATAGCGGTAGGGCTCGCCGATCGTATCGTCAGCTTCGTCTTCCTTGCCACCAAATATCTTGATGCCGAACAGTTCGAAGGAGTGCGCAGGCAACGTCGACCCGGCCAGAACGACGCCAAGCGCGACCATACATCCCCATACTGGCCAGCGCCTGGACGGCGGTACTCTCACTGCTTCTCCCCGACGCGACCGCCCCAAGCCCTCCCTTGTTGCGTTATAGCGTCCCGAACGAAATACTCTACCCGAAAACGACACTTGCCTTCCGGCTTTCCGTCGTTTCCGCCTGAAGGTATCGACCTTATCTTACCGTATTCTTCCCGAGAGACGGGCTTTGTCGGAAAATCCAGGGATGGAGCGGGAACCTTTCCCGCCTGGCTTCGTTTTCATCGCCGACGGGCATCTCCCCGCCCCCAACCCCATGCCCGTCATTTCAAGCCGGCTGCAACGCCGGCTTTTTCTTGTCATTAAGGCGGGTCGGTGTCCGTTAGAGGCCCACCTTGACGGCACCGAGACACCTCTTTACGGCATGCCTTCATACATCTTCGAGGATGCACTCCATGGAAATCTTCACCGCCGCCGGCTTTGAGGCTCTGCTCAAGGTCATCGCCATCGATCTGGTGCTGGCCGGCGACAACGCCATCGTAATCGGACTCGCCGCAGCCGGCCTGCCTGCCGATCAGCGAAAGCGCGCCATCCTCGTTGGCATCATCGCGGCGACGGTGCTCAGGATCGGCTTCGCGCTGATCACGACGTGGCTGCTGCAGATCGGCCCATTGCTCCTGATCGCCGGCGGTCTGCTGCTTCTCTGGGTGTGCTGGAAGATGTGGCGCGAACTGCGCGGCGGGCATCAGGAAGAGGAAGAGGCCGCGGAGGCCCTCAGCGACACCGATCTCAACGCCAGCGGCGCGATTGCGGACAGGGCTCCGCGCAAAACCTTCGCCCAGGCGGCGTGGCAGATCGTGATCGCCGACGTCTCGATGTCGCTCGACAACGTGCTGGCGGTGGCGGGCGCCGCCATGGAGCATCCGACGGTGCTCATATTCGGTCTCGCGCTGTCGATCGCCCTGATGGGGTTTGCCGCGTCCTACATCGCAAGGCTGCTGCACCGGTACCGTTGGATCGCCTATGTCGGCCTGCTCATCATCCTTTACGTCGCCGTCGAGATGCTGCTGGGAGGCGCGGTCAAGCAATGGCCGGACCAGCTCGGCTTCCTGAGCGGCTGGTTCGGCGGAGGGGTCGGCGGCCACTGACGGACCGCGCGGGGCGTCCGCCGCGAAATGCGCCGCTTGCGCTGACTGAGATTACATTCGGGGCGCGCCTGTGATAGGTGGCCGCCTTCTTCAAGAAGAGCTGAATGGAAATGGCCGCTCCACGCATAAGCTTTGTGAGCCTCGGTTGCCCGAAGGCGCTGGTGGATTCCGAGCGCATCATCACCCGTCTCCGCGCCGAAGGATACGAGATCAGCCGCAAGCATGACGGCGCCGATCTGGTGGTGGTCAATACCTGCGGCTTCCTCGACTCCGCCCGCGACGAGTCCCTCAACGCCATCGGCTCGGCGCTCTCGGAAAACGGCCGAGTGATCGTCACCGGCTGCCTCGGCGCAGAGCCGGAGGTCATCCGCGAGAAGCATCCGAACGTTCTCGCCATCACCGGTCCTCAGGCCTATGAGAGCGTGATGGCGGCGGTTCACGAGGCCGCGCCGCCCGCGCACGATCCGTTCGCCGATCTCCTGCCGCCACAGGGGGTGAAGCTGACGCCGCGCCACTACGCCTATCTGAAAATTTCCGAGGGCTGCAACAACCGCTGCACCTTCTGCATCATCCCCGCGCTGCGTGGCGACCTCGTATCGCGGCCCGCCGCCGATGTGCTGCGTGAGGCCGAAAAGCTGGTCTCCGCCGGCGTCAAGGAAATCCTCGTCATCTCCCAGGACACAAGCGCATACGGCATCGACCTCAAATACCAGACGAGCGTCTGGCAGGATCGCGAGGTGCGCACAAAGTTCCTCGACCTGTCGCGCGAACTCGGTGAGATGGGGGTATGGGTGCGCATGCATTACGTCTACCCCTATCCGCATGTCGACGAGGTCATCCCGCTGATGGCGGAAGGCAAGATCCTCCCCTATCTCGACATTCCGTTCCAGCATGCCGCGCCGCAGGTGCTCAAGAACATGCGGCGGCCGGCACATGCCGAGAAAGCCGCCGACCGCGTCCGGCGCTGGCGCGAAATCTGCCCGGACCTCGCTGTCCGCTCGACCTTCATCGTCGGCTTTCCGGGCGAGACGGACGAGGATTTCGAAACGCTGCTCGACTGGCTGGAAGAGGTGAAGATCGACCGGGCCGGCTGCTTCAAATACGAGCCGGTGAAAGGCGCGCGGTCCGAGGATCTCGGCCTTCCCGAAGTGCCGCAGGCCGTAAAGGAGCAGCGCTGGCACCGCTTCATGCAGCGCCAGCAGAAGGTTTCCGCCCAGCAGCTGAGAAAGAAGGTCGGCAAGCGGCTTTCCGTCATCATCGACGAGGCGAACGGCATGGCCGCGAAGGGCCGCACCAGATACGACGCGCCCGAGATCGACGGTGCGGTGCATTTCACTGCCCGCCGCCCGCTGCGCGTAGGCGACATCGTGACGGTCAAGGTCGACCGCGCGGACGCCTACGACCTTTATGGCGAGGCGGTCTCCTGAGGCGCAGACGCGCTTAACGTTTCCATCGCGACTTTGCGGTAAGGATCGGGCCTTCTTTTCCGGGGTGTCCATTGACCGCGCCGCAGAACCCGTTCGACCGCATCGCGACGCTCGACCTGCTGAGACTTGTCGCGGCCCTTGCCGTGGTCGGTTTCCACTATTTCTTCAGGGGTGCGGCGGCCGACGGCTATCTGAATGTGGCCTATCCTTCGGTCGCCTCCGTGGCGATCTACGGCTATCTCGGCGTCAACCTCTTCTTCCTGATAAGCGGCTTCGTCATCGCATGGTCGGCAGAGGGGCGCAGCTGGCAGGCTTTTGCCGTCGCGCGCTTCGCCCGCCTTTATCCCGGCTTCGTCACCTGCATGGCGATAAGCTGGATCGTGCTCGCAGCCGCCCAGCATCCGGCCTTCCCTGTGACGATGAAGCAGTTCGTCGCGAATCTCATCATTTTCTCGCCCGCGCTCGACGAGCCGTTCGTAGACGGCGTCTACTGGTCGATCGTGCTCGAGCTCATCTTCTACGGGTGGGTGACGCTGGCGATCATGGCGGGCGTGTTCTCCCGCCTCAAGCTGCAGCTTGTCGCCGGCTGGCTTGCGATGTGCGCGCTCAACGAATTCTACCTCGGCAGTGAGGCGTTGCGTCTTCTCTTCGTCACCGAATACGGCGCGCTTTTCGCAGCCGGTATCCTCGTGCAGCACATCCTTGCGAACGGGCGGTCCACCGAAACGCTGATGCTCTTTGCGGCGGCGTTTCTCTTGTCCTGCAACACCATGACCGTGGGCAGGGACTGGATGCAGGATCACTACGGCATTTCGATTCCGCTGGCGCAACTCGTGCTCGCCAATGCCGCGATCCACGCCATGCTTGTCGGCGCCGTCATTTCTCGCGAGCGTTTGGCAGCGACACCTCTGATCCTGATGGCTGGCGGCATCACCTATCCGCTCTACCTGCTTCACCAGCATGTCGGCTACGTCGCGATCAACGCGCTTGCACCGCGCCTCGGGGCGTGGGGCGCGGCACTCGCCACCATCCTCCTGATGCTGCTTGCTTCATGGGCCGTATGGCGGTTCGTCGAGCGGCCAGCGCGACGCCGCATCGTTGCCGTGCTTGGGCCTGCGATGGATCGTCTTGCCGCGCGGCTCCGCCGCCCGCCGGCAGCCGCCGAACCGCGAGCGTGACGAAAAGGCGGGCGAGGTTCCCCTCGCCCGCCTCACATTCTGAAACCCGCGTTCTACTTCGCGATGCAGGTATCGGCCGTTTCCGGCGTGCAGACGTCAAGACCGGTATAGGTCGGATCGGCCGGAGCCGGCTTGCCGTCCTTCATGTCCCTCAGGAAGAACATGGTCTTGTAGCCCATTTCGAACGGACGCTGGCCGACCTGGCCGAGCGAAAGGCCTTCCTTCATCTGGTCCATCTGCACCGGCAGCGTGTCGGCGACGACGAGCGCCAGTTCCTTCTTGGCGATCTTGTCCTTGTAGGGCTCGACCGCGGCGCGGTTGGCGTCCGGCACGAACTGCGGGAAGCCGCCCGTGGGCGTGAAGGCATCGAGGTTCGGCATCTTGGCCATGAAGTCCTGGAACTGCTGGACCGCGACCGGGAAGTCGTCGTTCGTGTAGAGCGGGCAGCCTTCGGCTTCCGTCCAGCCGTTCTCGCCGGCCAGGCGGTCGCCCGGCGACGTGGTGCCGGTCTTCCCGGCAAGCGTGTCGCGGATGCCCTGCATGCGCTCATTGTGGTTGGCCGCGGCCGCTCCGCCCGACTGGATGCAGATGCTGCCGCCGCTCGGCTTGATCTGCTGCACGATCTTGGCGATGTTCACGCCGATCTCGTAGTTATGCGTGCCGACATAGGCGACGCGCAGATCCTTGTTTTCCGGCAGCAGATCCGAATCCCAGGTGAGGACCGGAATGCCGGCATCCTTGGCTGCCTGGAGCGCAACGGCCATCGCCGCGGCATTCGAAGGCGAAACGGCGATGCCGTCGACCTTCTTGGCCACGAGATCCTGCACGATCTGCACCTGCTCCTCGCCGCCGCCATGCTCGCCGGGGCCGATATACATGCACTCGAACGCGCCGTTGGCTTCGGCTTCGGCCTTCTTGCAGCCGTCGCGCGCCTGATCGAAGAACGGATTGTTCATGTTCTTCGGCACGAGCGCGAAGACATATTTCTGCTGCGCGTAAGCCTGTCCCGCCATCAGCGCGGAAAGCGCCACGGCGGCCGTCAAAACATACTTTTTCACTGCTTCCTCCACTGGTTCTTCTTACTGACCACCAAAGCCCGGCAGCCTCCTTCCTGCCACCGGATTCCCAGGACATTTCCGTGCCTCTTCGAGCAACGGAAATGTCCTATCTCTCTGTATTTTCAGTCAATCCCGGACACACGGCCGATATGTGCCTTGCCGGAACCGTTCTAACCGCGCCTCCAGGTAAACAGCCCCTCCAGTGTCGCCATGAGCGACTTTCCGCTGGTCTGCATGCCGAGAAGCACGGCGAGAATGATGAAGATGCCGACGAACGCGCCCTGCCAGTTCGAATCGATACCGGCCATCAGCAGCGCGTTGCGGATGACTTCGAGGAAGGCGGACCCGATGACCGCGCCGAAGGCCGTCCCGTAGCCGCCCATAAGGTTGGCTCCGCCTATGACGGTGCCTGCAATGACACGCAACTCGTAGCCGGTTCCCATCGCGTTGATGGCCGAGCCGCTGTAGCCGAGCAGCAGGAGCGAGGCGATCGCCGCGCAGAATGCCGAGAAGACGTATGCCTGGAACTTGATCCAGTCGACGGGCACGCCGGTCAGCCGCGCCGCATGCTCGTTGCCGCCGATGGCGAAGAGATGCCGCGCCCATGCGGTGAAGATGAAGACGAAGCCAAGCGCCAGCGCCATGACCACCATCACCCAGAAATGCGAGGAGAGCGACGGTATCCAGGTCGGAAGCCAACTGTCGGCGGTGTGGACCGGCCATTTCGCCTGCCCGATGGCCTTGACGATCGGCGCATCCGGCCCGAACTGGTAAAGCATCTGGTTACCGGAAAGCACGACGGCGAGCGAGCGGGCGATAGAAAGCATGCCCAGCGTCACGACGAAGGACGGCATGCCGATATAGGCGACGAAGAAGCCGTTGAAGGCGCCGCATGCCAGTCCGGCCAACAGGCCCGCGCCGAAGGCGACATACCACGAATAGTGCCAGGTCAGCATAAGCCCGGCAACGATGGCGACCAGCCCCATCACCGAACCGACCGAGAGGTCGATGCCGCCGGTGATCAGCACCACCGTCATGCCCAGCGCCATGATCGCGATCGGCGCGAAGTTGCGCGTGATGTTCGTGACGTTGTCGGTCGTGCCGAAGCTCGGTTCCAGTATGGTCATGAAGACGATGAGCATCGCCAGCGCGACCGTCACCCAGAACGCCTGGCTGGTGATCATTCTCTGGAAGGCGGTATGCTCCTTGATCCCGACGACGTCGGAAATCGAAGCGTGGCCTTCATTGACGGCTTCGGTTTCGCTAGGCGGCACGGATCGCTCCCGTGATGAGGCCGGTGATCTCTTCCGGCGAGGTTGTCTCGGTGCGCTTGTCGGCGACCTTCGTACCCCGGCGCAGAACGACGATACGGTCGCAGACGGCAAACACGTCGGGCATGCGGTGACTGATGAGCATGACGGAAACGCCCCGCGCCTTGAGCCGGCGGATGAGTTCGAGCACCTCCGCGACCTGCCGCACCGAAATCGCCGCGGTCGGCTCGTCCATCAGAACGAGCTTGGCGTTCGAGAGGCGCGTGCGTGCGATGGCGACTGCCTGACGCTGCCCGCCGGACATCTTCTTGACGAGATCGCGCGGCCGCGTCTCCGATTTCAGCTCCGCGAACAGCCCGGCCGAACGGTCGATCATCGCCTGCTTGTCGAGGATGCGGAACGGCCAGAAGCCCTTCTTGACCTCGCGCCCGAGGAAGACGTTCTGCGCCGCGGTCAGATTGTCCGCCAGCGCGAGATCCTGATAGACAACCTCTATACCCTCGGCGCGCGCCTCGATCGGCTTGTGGAAATGACAAACCTTGCCATCGACGGTGATCTCGCCTTCGGACGGCGGAAAATTTCCTGCGATCAGCTTCACCATCGTGGACTTGCCGGCGCCATTGTCGCCCATCAAGCCGATGACCTCGCCGGCGCCGACCGCGAAGCTCACATCAGACAAAGCGCGGATTGCGCCAAAGCTCTTGCCCACGCCGCGGACTTCAAGCAGCGACATTCAGCCTTCTCCTCCCGTCCGCCGGTCGTTCCCACTGGTCGGACCAGCTAGTCTAATCAGAGAATTTGTCCGTCGTCACCCCTTAAGCGACCTTTTTATAGATCGATTTAAACGTTTGCGCCGGAATGACGCAAATGACAAAGGGCGCCGGTTTCCCGACGCCCTTTCCCAGTGCATGAAATGTATGCAGGCTTACTGCGGAAGTTTGTCGTCGACGCCCTTCACATAGAAGTTCAGACCGAGCAGAACGCCGTTGTCGGCAACTTCGCCGGCCTTCAGCCACTCGGTCCCGTCCTGTTTGGTGATGGGACCGGTGTAGGGATTGAACTCGCCCGACTTGATCTTCGCCTCGGCCTCCTCGGCCGCCTTCTTCACGTCGTCCGGCATATTGGCGTAGGGCGCCATGACGACATGGCCTTCCTTCATGCCGCCCCAGATGTCGACCTGCTGCCAGGTGCCGTCGATGACCGCCTTGATCCGCTCAGCGTAATACGGCCCCCAATTGTCGACGATCGAAGTGAGCTGGGTCTCCTTGCCGAAGTTGATCATGTCGGAGGCCTGGCCGAAGGCCTTGATGCCGCGCTCGGCCGCCACCTGCATCGGCGCCGTGGAATCGGTGTGCTGGGTGATGATATCGGCGCCCTGGTCGATCAGCGCCTTGGCGGCGTCAGCCTCCTTGCCGGGGTCGAACCAGGTATTGGCCCAGACCACCTTCACCTTGAAGTCGGGATTGACCGACTGCGCGCCGAGCATGAAGGCGTTGATGCCGAGAACGACTTCGGGGATCGGGAACGAGGCGATGTAGCCCGCTACGCCTGCTTTCGACATCTTGGCGGCGATGACGCCCTGAACGTACCGGCCTTCATGGAATTTCGAGTTGTAGGTCGCGACATTCGGATGCTCGCGCTTGAAGCCGGTGGCGTGTTCGAATTTCACGTCGGGGAACTTGCCCGCCACCTTGTTGGTAGCGTCCATATAGCCGAACGACGTCGTGAAGATGATGTTGCAGCCGGACCGCGCAAAGCGCTCCAGCGCGCGTTCCGCGTCCGCGCCTTCCGGCACGCTTTCGAGATAGGCAAGCTCGACCTGCTCTTCGCCGCCCAGCTCCTTCTGCGCCTCGAGCGCGCCCTGATGATGCTGATAGGACCAGCCGAAATCACCGATCGGGCCGACATAGATGAAGCAGGCCTTGACCTTTGCCTCGGCCGAAACCGCTCCGAACGCGGTGACGGCGGCAGCCGCCGCCAGTGTCAGAAGTGTTTTTTTCATTGACCTTGATCCTCTAGAGGTTTGAAGCACAGGGCTTTCCCGTCTTTTCTCCTTAGCGGTCTGGCACGAACGGCCGGCCCAGTGATGCCGGTGTGTTGATCATGGTCAGACGCCTGTTTCGGGAGATTAGAACAAGAACGAGGATCGTCGCCAGATAGGGCAACGACGAAAGTAGCTGTGACGGCACGCCTATCCCCAGCGCCTGCGCGTGGAGCTGGCCGATGGTGACGGCGCCGAACAGATAGGCGCCCGCCAGCACCCGCCACGGGCGCCATGAGGCGAACACGACGAGGGCCAGCGCGATCCAGCCGCGCCCGGCCGTCATGTTCTCCACCCATTGCGGCGTATAGACGATCGACAGATAGCCCCCGGCAAGCCCGGCGCAGGCGCCGCCGAACATCACCGCCAGATAGCGGATGCCGATGACGTTGATGCCCAGCGCATGCGCCGAGGCGTGGTTGTCTCCGACCGAGCGCAGAGTGAGTCCCGCCCGTGTGCGGAAGAGAAACCACGCGACGCCTGCCGTCAGCGCGATCGATACGTAGAAGATGGGGTCCTGGCCGAACACCAGCCTGCCGACAAGCGGCAGGTCGGAAAGATACGGGATATAGATGTTTCCGAGCTTCACCCCCGGCAGGCCGACGAAACCCTCGCCGATCATGCCCGAGAGACCGAGACCAAGCAGCGTCAGCGCCAGCCCGGTCGCAACCTGATTGGTGACGAGCGAAAGCGTCAGCACGGCGAACAGCAGGGAAAACAGCGCGCCGACGACGAGGGCGGCAAGAAAGCCGAGCCACGGCGAACCGGTCGTGAGCGCCACGCCGAAGCCCGTGACGGCGCCCATGATCATCATGCCCTCGACGCCGAGATTGAGCACGCCGGAGCGCTCCACGACGAGCTCCCCGATGCCGGCGATGAGCAGCGGCGTCGCGGCGGTGGCTATGGTCAGCAGGACGGCCTCGAAGATGCCCACGCTCAGGCCTCCGCCGTTTTGGCCGCCGCAGTCCGGACCAACCTGATCTTATAGTGGATGAGCGTGTCGCAGCCGAGCACGAAAAAGAGCAGCATTCCCTGGAAGGCGCGCACCACCTTGTCGGACAGGCCCACCGATATGGAAGCGGCCTCGCCGCCGAGATAGGTCAGCGCCAGCACCAGCCCCGCCGCGACGATGCCGAGCGGGTTCAGCCGGCCGAGGAAGGCGACGATGATGGCAGTGAAGCCGTAGCCGACCGACAGCTTCTCGTTGAGCGCGCCGACCGCGCCCGAGACTTCCGATATGCCGGCCAGCCCCGCGAGCGCGCCGGAGACGAGGAAGGCGAAGAACACCATGCGCGATGACGAGAAGCCGGAAAAACGGCCGGCGCGCGGGCTTTGGCCGAGCACCTTCACCTCGAAGCCCTTCAGCGTCTTCGACAGCATGAACCAGACGACGACCGCCGCAACCAGTGCGAAGACGAAGCCCCAGTTGGCGCGTCCGGCTGCCGGCCAGATCTCCGGCAGAATGGCGTATTCGTGGAAAGGAGCCGTGCCGGGAAAGCTCATGCCCTGCGGGTTGCGCCAGATGCCGCGTACCAGCCAGTCGTTGAAGAGCTGCGCGACATAGACCAGCATCAGGCTGGTCAGGATCTCGTTGGTATTGAAGCGCACTTTCAGGAAGGCGGGAATCGCCGCATAGGCCGCCCCGCCCGCCATGCCCATCAAAAGCATCAGCGGCAGGACGATCCAGGACTGGAATTGCGGGAACAGGACTGGAAGGATCGACCCGACTACGGCGCCGATGATGAACTGGCCCTCGGCCCCGATATTCCAGTTGTTGGAAAGATAGCAGACCGAGAGACCCACCGCGATCAGGATGAGCGGGGCGGCCTTGATCGCCAGTTCGTGCAGCGACCACATCTCGCGCAGCGGATCGATGAAGTAATAGTAGAGCGCTTCCAGCGGGTTCTTGCCCAGCAGCGAGAACATGATGACGCCGGCGATCAGCGTCAGCGCCAGCGCGATGAAGGGCGACAATGCGCTGAAAAGGGCGGAATGCTGCGGTCGCCTGACGAGTTCGATGCGCATCACACGACCTCCCTCTCGCGGTGGTCGACATGGCCCGGCTCGGACCCGCCCATCAGCAGGCCGATCTTCTCGAAGGTCGCCTCGGCGATCGGAATGGGCTTCGAAAGTTCGCCATTGTGCATCACCGCGATCGCGTCCGAGATCTCGAATAGCTCGTCGAGGTCCTGGCTGATCACCAGAACGGCGGAACCGCTGCGCGCGAGTTCGATCAGCGCCTGACGTATTCTGGCCGCCGCGCCCGCATCAACGCCCCAGGTCGGCTGGTTGACGACCAGGACGCTCGGCCGCCGGTCGAGCTCGCGGCCGATGATGAATTTCTGCAGATTGCCGCCCGACAGCGCCGCAGCCTCGGGGTCGACGGCGCTCTTGCGCACGTCCATGGCCTCGACGATGCGCTGCGAGGCGCTTGCGACGGCGCTTCCGGCAATGACGCCCAGCGTCTTCAGGAATGCCTTGCGGTCGGTCCTGTGCCTGGAGAGCAGGAGGTTTTCCGACAGCTTCATGCGCGGCGCGGCGCCGTGGCCCAACCGCTCCTCCGGCACGAAAGCCGCGCCGAGCAGCCGCCGGCCGGATATGCCCAGCCTGCCGACCGGCTTGCCGCGCACCGTGATCACCTCGGGGCTGTCCTGCAGCGCCTCGCCGGAGATCGCCTCGAAGAACTCGCCCTGCCCGTTGCCGGCAACACCAGCGATGCCGAGCACCTCGCCACCCTTGACGCTCAGCGAGATGTTCCGCAGCCGCATGGAGAACGGTCCCGCCGGCTTGCGGCTCAGCCCGTTGATGCCGAGCAGTTCGGCGCCGCCATCGGTTGCCGGAGGCGTGCGCTCGGCGCTCTTCACCTCGGTGCCGACCATCATCCGGGCCAGCGAAGCCGCGGTCTCCTTGCGCGGATCGCAATGATCGACGACCTTGCCGTGCCGCATGACGGTGGCGCTGTCGCACATGCGCTTCACTTCCTCGAGGCGATGCGAGATGTAGAGGATCGACTTGCCTTCGGAACGCAGGCGTTCGAGCGTCTCGAAGAGCTTGTCCGCTTCCTGGGGCGTCAACACCGATGTCGGCTCGTCGAGGATGATCAGATCCGGCGTCTGCAGCAGGCAGCGGATGATCTCGATGCGCTGCCGCTCGCCGACCGATAGATCGCCGACGACGGAATAGGGGTCGAGCGGCAGGCCGTAGCTGTAGGATAGCGCCTTGGACTTGGCGGCGATCGCGCCGATCGGCGTCTCCCGGTCGAGCGAGAGCGCGATGTTCTCGGCCGCCGTCAGCGCATCGAACAATGAAAAATGCTGGAATACCATGCCGATGCCGAGCTTTCTTGCAGCGTTCGGATTGGCGATGCGGACGGCGCGCCCGTTCCACACTATTTCCCCGTCATTCGGCTCCAGCGATCCGAACAGCATCTTGACGAGCGTCGATTTGCCGGCGCCGTTTTCGCCGAGCAGTGCGTGGATCTCTCCCTTGCGGATCTTGAGATCCACATGGTCGCACGCCTTGAGCGTCCCGAAGACCTTTGTCAGGCCGCGAGTCTCAAGCAGGTACGGGCCTGCTCCGACGGAGCCTGGCTGCACGTAATCCCCCATTCTTGCTTTTCTTTGTTCCCTTGAAGGCATCGTAGGGCCGAGCGCACAGGAGTGCAACGCACGCGGCAGTTTGAAACAGCTTCAAATTATCGAGCGGATTTCCGCAAGGGTATCGATCGGTCACGGGATGAGGATCGTCGTGCCCGTCGTCTTGCGCGCCTCGAGATCGGCGTGGGCACGCGCGACATCGGCAAGCAGGTAGCGCTGGTTGATGCGGATATGGACCGCACCCTTCGCGATCACGTCGAAAAGGGCGTCGGCGGCAGCCTCGAACTCCGCCCGCTCCGCGATATAGGCGAACAGCGTCGGCCGCGTCGCATAGAGCGAACCTTTCTGGGACAGGATAGCCATGTTGAACGGCGGGATCGGTCCCGACGACTGGCCGAAGCTGACGAACATTCCGCGCCGCCGCAGGCAGTCCAGCGAGCCCGGAAACGTATCCTTGCCGACCGAATCGTAGACGACGTCGCATTTCTTCCCGTCCGTGATCCGGGCGACTTCCGCGACGAAATCCTGCTCGCTGTAGTTGATGACGTGGTCGTAGCCGTGCTCCAGCGCGAGCGCCACCTTCTCAGGCGAACCGGCAGTGCCGATCGTCGTGACACCGAGGTGCCGCGCCCATTGCCCGAAGAGCAGGCCGACACCACCGGCCGCCGCATGATAGAGCACGGTCTCTCCGGGCTTCACCTTGTAGGTGCGGCGCAGCAGATACTCGACCGTCAGGCCCTTGAGCATCACGGCGGCAGCCTGCTCGTCGGTGACGCCGTCGGGAATCTTCACCAGCTTGTCCGCCTCGATCACCCGCTGTTCGCTGTAAGCGCCGAGGGAAGTGATGTAGGCGACGCGGTCGCCCTCCTTCAGCCCTTGCACGCCGGTGCCAAGCCCGACGACCACGCCCGCCGCTTCGGCCCCCGGAATCACCGGCAAATGCGGCGTCGGGTAAAGCCCGCTGCGATAGTAGGTATCCAGAAAATTCAGCCCTATTGCGGTGTGCCGGATCAATACCTCGCCGGGACCGGGAACGCCGGGATCGACGTCCTCGTAGATCAATACCTCAGGGCCGCCATTGGCGTGGATACGGATCGCCTTGGCCATGGTCATTTCCTTTTTGCGCCCAGTTTCGGAAAGAGCTGCATGACGCCGCCGATGCAGAACAGGTAGATGCCGGTGACGGCGATGCCTGTCTTGGTGACAACATCCACATGCTCGCCCAGCACGCCGATGCGATTATAGAAGGCGGCCATGGCGGCCTGCGCCAGGGCAAGCGCGCCGAACGCACACCATAGCAGCGTCACGCCGAGGTTGATGGTCCGCAACCGCACGACCCGTACCGGATGAATGAAATAGACCGGCACGAAAGTGAGAATGCCGGCGACGACCACGACGCCGAACGCCACCCATTCGCCTGGTTCGATGACGAAAAGGGTGAACACGACCATGTTCCAGACGACGGGAAACCCTTTGAAGAAGTTCTCCTTCGTCTTCATGCCGGTGTCGGCGTAGTAGATGGCGCTCGACACCACGATGATGGCCGCCGACAGGAAAGACAGCCCCTCCCCCATGAAGCCGCGCTGGTAGAGCGCGAAGGCCGGGATGATGACGTAGGTCGTGTAGTCGATGACGTTGTCGAGCAGTTCGCCGGACCATGTCGGCAGAACCTCCTTGACGTCGAGCTTGCGCGCAATCGGCCCGTCGATGCCGTCGACCAGCAGCGCCAGCCCGAGCCACCAGAACATCGCGGTCCAGCGTTCCTCGCTGGCCGCCACGAGCGACAGGAAGGCGAGGAAAGAACCCGACGCCGTCAGCACATGCACGAGGAAGGCGCGGGCCTGCGGCCACGTCACCTTCTTCTTCGGCATCGGTATCCTCTCCGCAAGCTTCTTGCGGGTGTTGCGGGCGCTCACGGTCCGCGCCAGTCGAGTTTGCAGATTTCCGCGGAACGGCCCGCGAAATTCCAGTTGCGCCCGAAAGCGCGCATCCTGCTCTTTTCCGACCTGGCGACGATGATTTCCGGGGCGATCCAGTATTCGGAATTGACGATCTTCGTGTCGCTTTCGCGATCCTTTCCCGGAACGGGCGTCACCGCGCCATCGATGATCTTCGGAATCTGGAAAATCCGGGTCCGGTCGCGAACCTCATAGGTGATGGGCGCGCGCTGGACGCCGAGGAAGTTGCCGACGAGGATGGACAGCAGCGATGTCGTGCCGCCGGCCTTGCCGGAAAAAATCCTGCCGATCGCCTTCGCCGCGTAGATCGAGGCGCGCTCGTCCACGAAAAGGCCCGCGGTCCAGTTGCCCCGGCTCATATAGCCGGGAATCTCCATGACGAGGCCGAGATTCAGGCCGGAGAGATCGACATCGCCGAAGTGTCCGGCATCGATGCGAAAGCCGGCCCATGTCTGGCAGTAGCCTTCGGTCGGCGGATGGTTGCCGAGCGACAGCACGCACGGACAGAAAACGGTGCAATTGCAGGAGAGGACAAGCTCCCCCTTCAATGCCCAGCTCTGGTCGGCCATGCTCTTCCCTTGCGCGTCAAAGCGACAGTAATAGCAGCGCCGCGCCCCAGACAAGCAGTATCACACCTGCGACGCGACTAATCACAGCGCCGTTCAACTGTTTTTCGGCAAGCGCGAACACGCCGAGCAGCGCCATCCAGAACACGTTCATCAGGCCCACGGCGAACATGACGAGCATCAGCGCCCAGCAGCATCCGAGGCAAAAGAGGCCCTGCTCCACGCCGAGCCGGAATATGCCGGACGGCGTCGTCGTCCAGCGGGAGAAAAGCACGCCGAACGGATTGCGGCACTTTTCGAGACAGGCCTGCTTCAACCGGCTGAACTGGTATAGGCCGGCAACAGCCAGCGCCGCGGCGGCCGCAGGATAGGCGGCCCTCTCCGAGCTTCCCGTACCAATCTTCTGGATCGCGACGGTAATCGCGGCGAGGACCAACGATGCGGCAAGCCATACCGTCAGATATCCGCCGACAAGGACCAGCGGATGCACAGCGGCGTGCTTCTGCCGGCCTGCCGTGTCGGCAAGCTCGCAGTAGGTCCGGATCATCGGCACGGCCGAAGGCAGCATCATCGCCACAGACATGAGGAACCACATCAGCGAAAATGCCGGAAACGCCTGCGCGGCGGATACCTGAAGGCCGACCGGGCCGAGACAGAGATCGAGCAATCGCTCAAGGGCCAGAGGCAGCGGCAGATCGGGCAGGTATTCGAACAGATGCGCGCCGGGCGTTCCGATACCGGATGTTTCGGCGCTTCGTGCCGCGAAGCCGATGAGGATTGCCCAGGAGACCGCCAAGGCAAGCGCGAGCGCCGCGTATATCACGCCTTTCGGGGACACGGACAGGCGCGCTGCCGCCCGGCCGGCGCGGTCGAGATTGTCGAAACCCGGTTCAACCGACGTCATTTTCGAGCAATGGGCCGAATCGCCGCGTTGATCAAGGACGGGCGGTGCGCCTAGTTAGATGGATGCAGCGTCGCCTTGATCGCGGTGAGACCATGACCGACCGAGACCGAAATCCAATTCTCGTCGCAGGGACCGGCCCGGCCGGTCTGCTGGCGGCGCTGGGTCTGGCAAGGAGCGGACGGGAGATAACCCTTGTCGGCCCTGCCGCCGCGGACGATCGGCGGACAACCGCGCTGATGACCCCGGCGCTGCGCTACCTTCAGGAACTCGGTCTGCTCACGGCGATCGCACCGCAAGCGGCGCCCTTGCGGACGATGCGGATCGTCGACGCCACCTCACGCCTGATCCGCAGCCCGTCTGTCACTTTCCATGCCTCCGAGATCGGCGAGGACCATTTTGGCCTCAATATACCCAATACGGTGCTTCTGGACGCACTTTGGCAGGCGGTTCGGACGTCGCCCACGATCGACTGGCGCGAGACGACCGTTGAAACGTGGCAACTGGAGCCTGCCGAGGCGCGCGCGCTGCTCGCGGACGGCACGGCCGTTTCCGCTCCCGCGGCGATTGCGGCCGACGGGCGAAACTCCCCCGCGCGAAACGCGGCCGGTATCCGCGTCTCCACCACGGCCTATCCGCAAGCCGCTCTGGTGGTCAATTTCAGCCATACACGCAGCCACGGGTCTGTTTCGACGGAGTTCCATACCGAAACCGGGCCGTTCACGCAGGTGCCGCTTCCCGGCCTTCGGTCGAGCCTCGTCTGGGTGCTTGCGCCGGCCGTCGCAAAGGAGATGGCCGCGCTGGACGATGGGAAGCTGTCCCGCCGCATCGAGGAGCGCATGCAATCCATGCTCGGAGGTGTGACGGTCGAGCCGGGCCGGCAGGTCTATCCCCTTTCGGCCAGCCTGCCCGGCCGGTTCGCGTCCAATCGCGTCATGCTGGTCGGCGAGGCCGCCCACGTGTTCCCGCCAATCGGGGCGCAGGGGCTCAATCTCGGCATACGCGACGTGCAGGACGTGCTCTCCGTAGTTGAGGATTTTCCGGCCGACCCCGGCGCACCGGCCGCTCTCGCGCGATATGACCGGCTGAGGCGGCCGGATATCGTGGCGCGGACGACAGGCGTCAACCTGCTCAACCGCTCGCTGTTGTCGGACATGCTGCCGGCGCAGATGGCGCGGGGCGTTGGCCTCTCGCTGCTCGGGCAGGTGCCGCCGCTGCGCTCCTTCTTCATGCGCGAGGGTCTGGCGCCCGGAAGCGGCTTTCGCGGCGTGCTTTCGGACCTACGGAAACAGGTCCGGCGGTAGCGTTCCCGATTTGATCAGATAGAGCAGCGTCGTCACTGAGCCGACCGACAGCATTGTGGTGAGCAGGATGCTGGCCGATGCACGCTGCACCCATACGCCGTATTGCTGCGCGATCACAAACACGTTCGTCGCCGTGGGCAGCGCGGCAAGCAGGACCGCGGTGAACACCCAGGTTTCGGAAAAATTGCCGATCCAGCTCAACATCAGATAGCAGGCCGCCGGGTGAACGGCGAGCTTCAGCAACGCGATCGCCCCGAGTTCTACGGGCACCCGGTTGAGAGGCCTCAGGGCCAGCGTCACGCCCATGGCAAAGAGCGCGCAGGGCGCAGCGGCGCGCGAGAGATACTCGAAGAACCGGTCGATCGGCTCAGGCGGCCTCAAATGCAGCGCCGCCACCGCGACGCCGAGCGCGGTGGCAATGATGAACGGATGAAGCACGATACGACGCAAGACGTTGCCCGCGAGCCTCACCGGAGACGTCCTGTCCGCGCCCGCCAGCGCCATCATCATGGGCGCGATGGCGAAATGCATGATGTTCTCGAAACAGAAGATCAGAGCGACGGGGACGGCCGCTTCCTCGCCGAAGGCGAGCAGCGCCAGACCCGGACCCATATAGCCGATGTTGCCGTAGGCCGATGCCAGGCCTTTTATCGTCGCTTCGCGGATCTCGCCGCCCGACATCACCACCGAGGCGACGAACATGATCGAAAAGACGATATAGGTGGTGAACACGGAACCGAAGATGAAGCTCCATTCCGTCAGGCGCTCGATCGGCGTCTTGCCGAGAAGCTGGAAAAACAGCGCCGGCAAGGCGATGTAGACGACGAAGGTGTTCATCCAGCCGAGCGCTTCGAGCGGCTGGCGCGTGATGCGCGCGGCAAGGAAGCCGACCAGGATCAGGCCGAAGAAGGGGACGACAAGACCGATGACGTCGGACATCAGGATTCCAGAGGCAACCGGAACCGCGCTACGCGGCGCGTCCATCTGCGTCAAGGCCGACAGGGATTGAATTGCCCCGGACGAAGGTGCAATTAGCGGTCAACAACAGAAGAATGACATGGCAAGCGTCAAGACGGCCAAATTTCAGATCGGACAGGTTGTCCGACATAGGGTGTTTCCGTTTCGCGGCGTGATCTTCGACGTCGATCCGCAATTCGCGAACACGGAGGAATGGTATCGGTCCATTCCGGCCGAGGTGCGGCCGCGCAAGGATCAGCCCTTCTATCATCTGCTCGCTGAAAACTCGGAAACGGAATACGTCGCCTATGTTTCGGAGCAGAACCTGCTGAGCGACGATTCAGGCGAGCCGGTGCGGCATCCGCAACTGAGGGATATGTTCGACCGCATGCCTGACGGCCGCTACACGCCCAAGGCCATCGCGCGACACTGAGGCCGCATATATCGGAGAGTTGACAAAAAACGGGGCGCGAGGCCCCGTTTTCCTTAAGCTCCGAAGCCGGACGGATCAGTTCGCGGCTTTCGCCTTTTCCTGCTCTTCCTTGAGCTTCTTGGCGAAGTCCTCGTTGTTCTTCGACACGAAGTCCTGAAGCTTCTTCTGGCGGTCCTCGATGTCCGACTGCTGCAGAGGCGCACCATCATACGCGCCGGTGAAGCCCTTCAGCGTCACCTTCACCGGGTTCTGCTGGTTCTGGAAGTTGACCGATGTCAGGGTCAATTCCGAACCCTTCTTGAACGAGGCGACGAGCTGGTCGCTCAGCGGCACCTCTGCCACGCAGCGGTCGGGGAAGCAGATCACGTAGTCGAGCTTCTGGGCCTTGCCGCCGTCGATCTGCAGGCCGATGCCGGGGGGCACGAGGCGCCCGGTCGGCACGGTGACCTGAAACACCTTGCGGTTCACCTTGCCCTTGAGTTCAATCAGGCTGACGCCGGTGACCAGTTGGCCGCTGTCGGCCACGACGATGTTCTGCACGTTGCAGATGTCAACGTCCTCCTGCTTGGTGCAGGCCTTGAACCAGCCGTTCGGCACCTGCTGCTGCTGTGCCGAGGCCGGAGCGATTCCGACAGCGAGCAGGGCCGCGGCGCCGGCAGCCAGCGCCGAGAGAGGAGCAGCCGCGCGCATCGATCCGTTGATCTTCATAGATACCTCTTGCGATCCCGTTCGGCCGCCCACCCGGCCGGTGTCATTGGCTACCTGTTGTGCAAATGAGGCAACAGGATGACTTGGGAGCGCCTGTTACACCGGCACCGGGCGGGAATCCAGACAAAACGACATGACCAGGTGCGGAGTTCTACGAACACGGTTAGCCTCGGGATCGTGATAGGTTCAGCCCCGAATCATCTGCCTGGCACTGGAGGTCCGCGGTGGGCCGGAGGTTTTTGAATGCTCTGCTGATCGGGCTCTTCATGCTCGCTGGCATCGGCATGGCGTCGGCGCAGAAGTCGCACGGCATCGCGATGCACGGCGAGCCTGCGCTTCCCGCCGATTTCGCGAACTTTCCCTATGTCAATCCGGACGCCCCGAAAGGCGGACGCGTGGAATATGCCTGGCCGGGCACGTTCGACAGCATCAACCCCTTCATCGTGCAGGGCAGCGGCGCGCGCGGCAGCCTCGACCTGATGTTCGGCAACAATGTCTTCGACACGCTGATGATGCGTTCCGCCGACGAGCCGTTCACGCTCTATCCGCTGCTGGCCGAGGCGGTCGAGACCGACGACGCGCGAAGCTTCGCCGAATTCACGCTGGATGCGCGGGCCAGATTCTCGGACGGCGAGCCGGTGACGCCTGAAGACGTGATCTTCACCGTCGAGCTTCTGCGGGACAAGGGATTGCCGCGCTACGGCGTGACGGCCGGCAAGATCGCGTCCATGGAGAAAGTCGGCGAGCGCGGCGTGCGCTTCACCTTCAAGCAGCCCGACCGCGAGCTGCCGCTGATTCTCGGACTGATGCCGATCCTGCCGAAGCACGCGATCGACGCCGAGCGCTTCGACAAGTCGACGCTGACGCCGATGATCGGCAGCGGGCCGTATCGGCTCGCCGAGGTCAGGCCGGGCGATTCGCTCACCTTCCGGCGCAATCCGGATTATTGGGCGAAGGACGTCCCTTCAAAACGCGGCTTCGACAATTACGACGAGATCCGCCTCACCTACTACCGCGACGAGAACGCGCTGTTCGAAGCCTTCAAGAAGGGGCTGGTCGACGTCCTGCTGGACGAGAACAGCAGCCGCTGGACCACTCAGTACGACTTTCCCGCGGTGAAATCCGGCGCTGTCATCAAGGACACGATCGAGACGAAGCTACCGTCCGGCATGTTCGGCATCGTCATGAACACGAGGCGTCCGGCGCTCGCCGACCGCAGGCTGCGCGACGCGCTGACGGCGCTGTTCGATTTCGAATGGGTCAATCGCAACCTTTTCTCGGACACCTACACGCGCACGCGCAGTTTCTTCGACAATTCCGACCTTTCCAGCGCCGGCCGGCCGGCGAGCGAGGGAGAGAAAGCGCTGCTGGCCGCGTTTCCGGACGCGGTGCGGTCCGAGATCATGGCAGAAGGCTGGCTGCCGCCGAAGTCGGACGGCAGCGGGCGCGACCGAGCTTTCCTGCGCGTCGGCTTCGAGAAGCTGAAGGCCGCCGGCTATACGTTGCGCGATGGACGAATGATGGATGCAGACGGAAAGCCGCTGTCGTTCGAGATCATGCTGAAGGGCAGCGAGAACCAGCAGATCGCGGTCGCCTTCCAGCAGACCCTTGCCAGGCTGGGCGTGGACATCGTCATCCGCTCCGTGGACGCCGCGCAGTTCCTGCAGCGGCAGATCGACTACGATTTCGACATGATGTTCTTCCGCTACACGGGCTCGCTGTCACCGGGCGTGGAACAGGCGAGCCGCTGGGGCTCGGAGGTGCGCGACAAGCCCGGCACCTTCAACTATGCGGGCGTCGCCAATCCGGCGGTCGATGCGTTGCTGGATCATCTGGTCAATGCGCGGACACGACCGGAATTCATCGATGCGGTGCGGGCTCTGGATCGCGTCCTGTTGAGTGGCGCCTATGTCATCCCGCTCTATTTCAAGCCGGAACAGTGGGTGGCGCGCTGGGCGCGCATCGAGCGGCCCGACGTGATTCCCATTCAGGGCGCTCAGTTCCCCACTTGGTGGCACAGGAAGGACTAGCCATGGCCGACAAGCAGACCGTCACCGTCGATGTCGTCTCGGATGTCGTCTGCCCGTGGTGCTATATCGGCCAGAAGCGGCTGGAGCGCGCCATCACCGCCGTTCCGGAGCTCGACGTCGAGGTGCGCTGGCGTCCCTACCAGCTCGATCCGACGATTCCGGCAGAGGGCAAGGATCGACGGCAATACATGATCGACAAGTTCGGCAGCGAGGAGCGCATCGCCGAGATCCACGAGCGGATCGAGAGTCTTGGCAAGGACGAGGGCATTGATTTCGCCTTCGACAGGATAAAGATCGCTCCGAATACGCTGGATGCCCATCGCGTCATCCGCTGGGCCGGAGCGGCAGGCAACGGCATCCAGAACGAACTCGTAAGGCGACTGTTCAGCCTGAATTTCGAGCAGGGCAGGAACATCGGCGATCCAGCGGTCCTGATCGACGCGGCGCGTGATTCCGGCATGGACGAGGCGGTGGTGATGACCCTGCTGCCGACCGAGGCGGACCGCGCCGAGGTTCAGAACGAGATCGCCACCGCCTCGCGCATGGGCATTACGGGCGTGCCGTGCTTTCTTCTCGAAAGCAAATACGCCGTCATGGGCGCGCAGGACACCGCGACGCTGGCGGATGCGTTGAGGCAGGTCGCGGCAGAGAAGGCCGGCGCGTAGACGCCGCACCCGCTAAGCCGCAGCCTTCTCCACCAACCGCGCCAACTGCGTCATCACCACCGCGGAGCCTGCCAGCCGCTTGTCAGGCGTCGGCCAGTCGCGCGCAAACACCACGCTCTGGTCGGGTCTGATCTTCGCCAGCGAGCCTTGCTCCCCGATGTAGCGGACCAGCCCTGCTGGATTGGCGAATTCGCGTTTGCGGAAATGGATGACGACGCCTTTCGGTCCGGCATCCAGCTTCTCGACATTCGCGCGGCGGCACAGACCCTTGATGAACATGATCTTGAGCAGGTGTGCGACTTCGTCCGGCAGCGGGCCGAAGCGGTCGATAAGCTCCGCGCCGAAGGCATCGATCTCCTCCGGCTTCTCCAGCTCGCCGAGCCGGCGGTAGAGGCCGAGGCGCAGTTGCAGATCCGGCACGTAACTTTCCGGGATCATGACGGACGTGCCGACCGAGATTTGCGGCGACCAGTCGCCGTCCGAAACCTCGCCGCTGCCCTTGATCTCGGCGACGGCCTCCTCGAGCATCTGCTGGTAGAGTTCGAAGCCGACTTCCTTGATGTGGCCCGACTGTTCCTCACCGAGCAGATTGCCGGCGCCGCGTATGTCGAGATCGTGGCTGGCAAGCTGGAAGCCCGCGCCGAGCGTATCCAGCGACTGCAGCACCTTCAGCCGCCGGTCGGCAGTGTCGGTCAGCTTCTTGTTGGCCGGCAGCGTGAACAGCGCATAGGCGCGCACCTTCGACCGCCCCACCCTGCCCCGCAACTGATAGAGCTGGGCAAGGCCGAACATGTCGGCGCGGTGGACGATCAGGGTATTGGCGGTCGGGATGTCGAGGCCGGATTCCACGATCGTCGTGGACAGGAGAACGTCATACTGCCCGTCGTAGAATGCGTTCATGATGTCGTCGAGCTCGCCCGGCGCCATCTGGCCGTGCGCGGTGCCGACCTTCAGCTCCGGCACCTGCTCGGCCAGAAATTCCTTGATTTCGCCGAGGTCTGAGATGCGCGGCACGACATAAAAGCTCTGGCCGCCGCGATAGCGCTCGCGCAAAAGGGTTTCGCGGATGACCAGCGGGTCGAAAGGCGAGATAAAGGTGCGCACGGCCATGCGGTCGACCGGCGGCGTGGCGATCAGCGAGAGCTCGCGCACGCCCGTCAGCGCCAGTTGCAGCGTGCGCGGGATGGGCGTGGCCGAAAGCGTCAGCACATGCACGTCGGTCTTCAGCTCCTTCAGCCGCTCCTTGTGCTTCACGCCGAAATGCTGCTCCTCATCGACGATCAGCAGGCCGAGATTCTTGAAGGTGATCGAACTGCCCAGCAGTGCGTGGGTGCCGACGACGATATCGACGGTGCCATCGGCCAGTCCCTTCTTCGTGTCCGCCAGCTCCTTGGCCGCAACCAGCCGCGACGCCTGCCGCACCGTTACCGGAAGCCCCTGAAAACGCTGTGAAAATGTCTTGAAGTGCTGGCGGGCCAGAAGCGTCGTCGGCACGACGACCGCGACCTGCACGCCCTCCATCGCCGCCACAAACGCCGCGCGCAGGGCCACCTCGGTCTTGCCGAAGCCGACGTCGCCGCAGATCAGTCGATCCATCGGCTTGCCGAGCGAAAGATCGTCCAGCACCGCGTCGATGGCGCTATGCTGGTCGTCCGTCTCCTCATAGGGGAAGCGGGCGGAGAATTCGCCGTAGAGGCCGTCCGGCGCGTGGAATTCCGGCGCGGCACGCATCTGGCGTTCGGCCGCAAGCTTGATGAGCTGCCCGGCCATCTCCAGCAGGCGGCGTTTCAGCTTCGCCTTGCGCGACTGCCACGCGCCACCGCCGAGCTTGTCGAGCACGGCTTCGGCCGAATCCGAGCCGTAGCGCGATAAAAGCTCGATATTCTCGACCGGCAGGAACAGTCGTCCATCGGCCGCATAGTGGATTTCGAGGCAGTCGTGCGGCGCGCCAGCGGCTTCGATGGTCTTCAGTCCGACGAAACGCCCGATGCCGTGATCCGAATGCACGACGATGTCGCCGGCCGAAAGCGACGCGACTTCCGCGATGAAATCGGCGGCGCGCTTGCGTTTCTTGCGACGCACCAGCCGGTCGCCCAGCACGTCCTGCTCGGCAACCACGACGAGGTCGGCGGTCTCGAAACCCGATTCGAGCGGAAGAACGGCCAGCGCCGCAGCTCCCGCCTTCAGCTTCGCGATTTCGGAGAACTTCGCCACCTTCTCCAGATTGCCGAGATGGTGCTCGGCCAGGATCTGGCCGAGACGGTCGAGCGAACCTTCGGTCCAGCCGGCGATGATCACCTTGCGTCCGGCCGCCCGTTCCTTGCCGATATGCGCCACGACCGCATCGAACACATTGGCATTCGGGTCGGCGCGCTCTTGCTCGAAGCTCCGGCCGGCCTTCGATCCGCCGTGCAGCAGCCTGCGGCCACCACCCCCGGGCGCGTCGAAGGGTGTCAGGTCGATGCCCATGTTGTCCGCAAGGGCTTTTGATACCTCCTCGGGAGAAAGATAGAGCCGCTCGGGCGCGACGGGTTTATAGGGCACCGCATCCTTGAGCGCGCTGTCCGCCTGTTTCCGCCGCGCCTCGTAGTGGTCGAGGATCAACGCATGCCGCTCCGACAATGCCTCGTGCGCCAGATGGTCGAAGACGACCGGCGCTCCCGGCAGATAGTCGAAAACGGTGCCCAGCCGTTCATAGAAGAGCGGCAGCCAATGCTCCATTCCGGCGAAGCGGCGGCCTTCCGATACGGCCGCATAGAGCGCGTCGTCGCGCGACGGGGCGCCGAACGTCTCGATATAGTTGCGACGAAACCGGCTGATCGCTTCCGGCGTCAGCGTCACCTCGCTCATGGCCTGAAGCTTCATGGCATCGCGCTGGCCGGTGGTGCGCTGGGTGGCGACGTCGAAGGCGCGGATGGATTCCAGCGTATCGCCGAAGAAATCCAGCCGAAGCGCTTCGGGGGTGCCGGGCGCATAGAGATCGAGGATGCCGCCGCGCACCGCAAATTCGCCGACGTCGCGCACCGTCGAAACCCGGTCGAAGCCTGCATTCTCCAGCCGCGCTGTAAGCGCGTTCATGTCGACCTGATTGCCCGGTCTGGCGCGAAAGGTCTGCGCGTCGATGACGTCGGCGGGCGGAATGCGCTGCAGAAGCGAATTCGCGGTCGTCAGCACGATGGCGCGGTGTGGCGTTCTCGCCAGGCCGATCATGGCCCCAAGCGCATCCAGCCGGCGCGCGGCTGCGTCGGCGCCCGGAGAAACGCGATCATAAGGAAGGCAGTCCCATGCCGGAAAGTCGAGCACGGGAAGCTCCGGCATGACGAAACCCAGCGCTTCTATCAATGCCGGCAGTTTCTGGCCGTCGCGGGCGACGAAGATGACCGGCCGGTCGTCGCCGGTCTCCCTGACGATCTCGGCGAGCGCGAACGCCTCGTAGCCGTCCACCACGCCATCAACGGTGAAGAGGCCGGTCCTACCCTTGGGCAAACCGATGGTCGGCAGGAGTTTCATCGTATTGGTCGCGTTCAGAATGTCATCGTCCTTCGGAACGCCAGAACGCGCTCCAGAAGCGGGCTGGCGTGCTGAGGCGGGACCGGCAGGTCGCCCATGATCCAGCCCAGAAGATCGGTGTCGGGAATATCCAGAAGCCGTTCATATTGTTTGATTTCAGCGTCGGTCAAGCCGTCGACGGCAGCATCGGCGAATGTACCGAGAACGAGGTCCAGTTCACGCAACCCGCGATGCCAGGAGCGGAACAGGAGTTTCCGCCGCCTGATATCCAAACCGATGCTGGAACGTGCCGTGCCTGTCATCCTGCCCTCTCTGCGGCCGCATATAGCGCGGCAGGCAGGACGTGTCAGCCGTGGCGACGATTATGAGGGAACGCCGAGACGATTACGCCGAAAACGGAGACAGGCGGAGCTGGCCCCCAACTCCGCCTGCAATATATTGAACGAAACCAATGAATTGCACGCCAATGTTAGCGATACATCGCCTCACTGACACGTTTCGGCGTGCTGCGGGATATGGTGGTGGACACCACCGCAGGCGGATCGCTGGCCGGAAAGCTGTCTTCCAGCCCGGTCTGCAACTGCTCTTCGAGCGTGATCCTGTTCTCGGACCGTCCCGGCGTACGGCGCATCGCCGCCGATTCGAGCGGCTGCTTGTTGTCCGGCAGGGAACGAACGTCCTTGATGGCCGCGAAAAGCTGCTCGACCGCAAATTCCTTCACGTCTTCGAGGTTCGACATTTCCGCTTCATGACATTCGATGCGGTCCACCATCGCCTTCTCGAAGGCTTGCAAGCCCGCATCGCCTTGAATCTGCGCGATTCTGTGCAGGGCTTCCCGGAGAATCATCGGTCCGAAAGCCGTGCAGGCATCCAGTTTCATCTGGGCAAGTTTCTCAGGCTGCATTCTACCGAGGTCAGACATTGTCGATCTCCGTGGAGCAAAGGGTGCGACGACAACTTCCGACAGGCGACATAGGTTCCCGCATAAATCCTTTCGCCATCGGGACAGCAGACGGTTGAAGCGGGGTGACGTTTCGCCGAAGCAGGTTATTGTTCGCATCCAAAATGATTTGAGAGGACGTCATGGATCTTGGAATACGCGGCCGGACAGCAATCGTCTGCGCCTCCAGCAAGGGCATCGGGCGCGGTTGCGCGCAGGCGCTGGCCGAAGCCGGTTGCGATCTCGTGCTCAACGGACGGCGCGCCGAAATACTCGCGGCCACCGCGAGCGACATTCGAAGCCGTTACGGCGTGAAGGTGGCCGAGGTCGCCGGCGATATCTCCGACCCGGTGGTCCAGCGCGACATGATCGCTGCTGCCGGAACCGTCGACATCCTGGTCAACAACAATGGCGGCCCGCCGCCGCGTCCCTTTGCCGAGCTCGATCGTGAAAAGATCCTTGCCGGGGTCACGCAGAACATGGTCACGGCGGTGGAACTCGTGCAGGCTGTCCTGCCGGGTATGACCGAGCGCCGTTTCGGCCGCATCGTCAACATCACCTCGCTTTCGGTCTATGTTCCGATACCCGGCCTCGATCTTTCGTCGGGGGCGCGGGCGGGTCTCACCTCCTTGCTCGCGGGCGTGGCGCGGACGGTGGCGGACAAGAACGTCACGATAAACAATCTGCTGCCGGGCAAGATCGACACGGACCGGTTGAAGACGACGAGCGGGGGCGACGAAAGCGACGATGAGCGGAAGGCGAGGCTGTCGGCGACCGTGCCGGCGAGACGTCTCGGCACCATCGAGGAATTCGGCCAGATTTGCGCCTTTTTCTGCTCGGTGCATGCAGGCTATCTGACGGGACAGAACATCCCGATCGACGGCGGGACCTATATCAGCGCGTTCTGATATAGGGGAACGGATCGGCAGATCGCATTTGGGGAGCGAACATCATCATGGATCAAGAGGCCAAGAAACCCGTGCGTTCGGATCTCGACGAGGCGGCGCTCTTCTTCCATCGCTATCCAACTCCGGGAAAGCTGGAAATCCAGGCGACGAAGCCGCTGGGCAACCAGCGCGATCTGGCGCTCGCCTATTCGCCCGGCGTCGCCGCGCCGTGTCTGGAAATCCACGCCGATCCGGTCACGGCTGCCGACTATACCGGCCGCGCCAATCTGGTGGGCGTCGTCTCCAACGGTTCGGCCGTGCTCGGCCTCGGCAATATCGGTCCCCTCGCCTCGAAACCCGTGATGGAGGGGAAGGCCGTTCTCTTCAAGAAGTTCGCCGGCATCGACGTGTTCGATATCGAGATCGACGCGCCGGAAATCGAAACGATGGTGTCGACGATCGCGGCGCTCGAACCGACCTTTGGCGGCATAAATCTCGAAGACATCAAGGCGCCGGAGTGCTTCGAGGTCGAGGAGCGGCTGAAGGCGCGGATGAAGATACCTGTCTTCCATGACGACCAGCACGGCACGGCCATCATCGTCGCCGCCGCGGTCCTCAACGGGCTGGAACTTGCCGGAAAGAAGATCGCGGAAGCCAAGATCGTCACCTCCGGCGCGGGCGCCGCGGCGCTCGCCTGCCTCAACCTGCTCGTACAGCTCGGCGCGCGGATGGAGAACATCTGGGTGACCGACCGCTTCGGCGTCGCCTACAAGGGGCGCGTCGAAGAGATGGACCGGTGGAAGGACCCCTACGTCAAGGACACCGACGCCCGCACGCTCGCCGATGTCATCGGCGGCGCCGATGTGTTTCTCGGCCTGTCCGCGGCCGGGGTGCTGAAACCGGAACTCCTGGCGAGCATGGCGCCTAAGCCGCTGATCCTCGCGCTCGCCAACCCCACGCCGGAGATCATGCCGGAGGCGGCGCGGGAGGCGCGGCCCGATGCGATGATCTGCACCGGCCGTTCCGATTTCCCCAATCAGGTCAACAACGTCCTCTGCTTTCCTTATATCTTTCGCGGGGCGCTCGACTGCGGCGCCAGCGCGATCAACGAACCCATGAAGATGGCGGCGGTGCGCGCCATCGCCGAACTGGCGCGCGAGGAACCCTCGGATGTCGCCGCGCGCGCCTATTCCGGCGAAACGCCGACCTTCGGTCCGGATTTCCTCATCCCCTCGCCTTTCGACCCGCGTCTTATCCTGCGGATCGCGCCGGCCGTTGCAAAAGCCGCCTGCGAGACGGGCGCGGCGATGCGGCCGATCGAAGACTGGACCGCTTACATCGACCGGCTGAACCGCTTCGTCTTCAAGTCCGGCCTCGTCATGAAACCGATCTTTTCGGCGGCGAAGACCGCGGCGGCCAAGCGCGTCATCTATGCCGACGGCGAGGACGAACGGGTACTGCGTGCAGCGCAGGTCTGCATCGAGGAAGGTATCGCCAAGCCGATACTGGTGGGTCGCCCCGCCGTCGTCGATGTCCGGCTGCGCCGCTACGGCCTGAAAATCCGGCCGGGCGACGATTTCGAGCTGATCAATCCCGAGGACGATCCGCGCTACCGCGACTATGTCGACCTGCTCATCCGCCTCTCCGGGCGACGCGGCGTGACGCAGGAGGCGGCGCGGACCATGGTGCGCACCGATTCGACCGTGATCGCGGCGATCGCCGTCAAGCGCGGCGACGCGGACGCGATGATCTGCGGCCTCGAAGGCCGCTTCGAGAAACATCTGCGCAATGTCAGCCTGATCATCGGGCCGCGACCCGACATCACCGACCGCGATCTGTCGACGCTGTCCATGCTGATCTCGCAGCGCGGCGTCACGTTCCTCACTGACACGCATGTGACGGTCGAGCCAACCGCCCATGAAATCGCGGAGATGACGGTGCTCGCGGCGGAGGAAATACGCCGCTTCGGCATCGAACCAAAGGCGGCGCTGCTGTCACACTCCAATTTCGGCTCGCGCGATACGGCGAGCACGAAGAAGATGCGGGAAGCCGTTGAAATCATTCATCGGATACGGCCAGATCTGGAATGCGACGGGGAAATGCACGCCGACGCCGCGCTTTCGGAGACGCTGCGCAACAGGGTCTTCCCGCACTCCAAGCTGAAGGGCGAGGCAAATCTGCTGGTGTTCCCGAACCTCGATGCGGCCAACATCACGCTGAACGCCGTCAAACAGATGATGGACGCGCTGCATGTCGGGCCGATCCTGCTCGGAACGGACAAGCCCGCCCATATTCTCGGCCCGTCCGTCACCTCGCGCGGCGTCGTCAACATGACCGCGCTCGCCGTCGTCGAGGCGAACCAGAAGCTGCAATACAATGTGAAGGCAGGTTGATCGGTGCGGTAAACGAACGGTTAACCGGCGGCCATATAGCGTTTGAAGCGCGCGGCCGCGCGAGTCGCGCAGGGCACAATCCGATGGATACCGGGAAGCAGACGCTATTCGCAGGCCTTTGTCTGCTGGCGACGGTTGTTGGAACCGTCACGGCGGCACATGCCGACGCGCGTACCTGCCGCCGGCTCGAGGCCAAACTTGCCTCTCTCCAGACGTCAGGCGATCCGGATATCCGCGACCGCTACGAGCGCGCTGTGGCCGAACAGCGCGACGAATTGATGGCCGCGCGGAAGCGCGCGCGGACACTGGATTGCGGCTTCGTCCTGGGATTCGGCAGCGCCGAGTGCCAGGCCCTGAATATGCGCATCGAACAGATGGAGGCCAATCTCGCCGATCTCCAGCGAAAGCGTGACCTGCTGGCGCGACGCGCGGGCGACGGATACGATCGCGAGCGCGCGATGGTCGAAGGGCAGATGGCGGCCGCCGGGTGTACGGGAGACCGGTATGCGGATCGCCTGCGGGAGCTTGGGCGCGGGCCGACCGCGATCGACGAGAACGAAGGCAACCTCTTCGACAGGCTCGGCAACAGCAGCATCGAATATGCCGTACGCGGCGACGACAACGTGATCAGCATCCCCTCGCAGCAGGACGACTATTCCATCAAGGCATACCGCACCATGTGCGTGCGGACTTGCGACGGCTATTACTTCCCGATGTCGCCGATGTCGTCGCGTGACGATTTCGGCCGCGACCAGCAGAATTGCGAGTCGATCTGCCCCGGCACGGAAATGCGCGTCTATTACCAGCCGTCAGGCCGGTCGGATGTCGGCACGATGATGTCGGCGGCTACCGAAGAGCCCTATCCCGACCTGTCCACGGCCTATCTCTACAGGCGGGCCGACGTGGAGCGGCCGCCTGCGTGCGGATGCGGCAGGATCGCGACGGCCCAGAACTATTCGATCATAGCCGGCGCCGGCTCGGCTGCGGCGGAAGAAGCCCCCGCTTCCCCGGTGATTCCGCATCCCTGGAGCCGCCCGGACGTCGCTGCCGATCCGGAGACGCTGTCCAACGCCGAAGGCGGTCTCGACATCCGCCAGATGCGCGAATTGACGAAGCCGAAGGCCGCGAAGCTGCCGCCGCCCGGCGAGCGCCGGATCAGGGTCGTCGGGCCAACGTTCCTTCCCGACCCAACAAAGGCAGAAGCTCCGCCAGTTCAGGACCCGACGAAAGTCCGGTAAGCGCGAGCCTCAGCGGCATGAACAGCGATTTGCCCTTGCGGCCGGTCTCCTTGCGGACATTGTCGGTCCAGATCTTCCATGTCGATCCGTTCCACGGCTCCTCCGGCAACAGCGCGAAGGCCTGGCGCAGGAACTCCCGGTCGGTTTCGCCGATCTCGTCGGTCGCCTCCGGCCCCTTGCGCACGATCGCCCACCAGCGGGCCGCATCGCGGATCGTATCGAGGTTCCCACGGACGGCATTCCAGAACGGCTCGGCGATCTCGCCGGAAATGGTCATGGCGCCGAGCCGTTCGCGCGCGTCCTCGAACGGCATCTTGTGCAGAAGCGTCCGGTTCAGCGTCATCAGCTCGGCCGGATCGAACTTCGCCGCCGACTTGGAAGTAGCCGATATGTCGAAATGGCCGGCGAGCTCGTAAAGGTCGCGGGCTGCGACGATGTTCTCCGACGTGCCGACCAGCACGGCGAGGGAAGCAACCGCCATCGCCTCGATACCCTGCTCCCGCAACCCTTCGATCGACAGCGAACCGGTGCGCTTGGACAGGCCTTCGCCACTGACGGTCGTCAGAAGATTGTGGTGCCCGAAGCTCGGCGGTTCGCTGCCCAGCGCCTTGAAAAGCGCGATCTGAACGCCGGTGTTGGTGACATGGTCGTCGCCACGGATGACATGCGTGATGCCGAGGTCGATATCGTCGACGACGGAGGGCAGCGTATAAAGGTACGTGCCGTCCTCTCGCACCAGCACCGGGTCCGACAGCGACGCCAGATCCACCGTTTCCTCGCCGCGAACGAGATCGGTCCAGGTGACCTCCGTGCGCTGTGTTTCCTGCGGTTCGGTGGCGAAGTTCGGCAGGAGGAAGCGCCAGTGCGGCCGCCGCCCGGCGCTCTCGAACCCGGCGATCTCCTCCCTGGTGAGCTTGAGCGCCTCGCGGCCGTAGACGGGGGGAAGCCGCCGCGTCAGCCGGATCTTGCGCTTGAGTTCCAGTTCCTCCTGCGTTTCGTAGCAGGGATACAGAAGCCCGGCGGCCTTCAGCTTCTCGACGGCGGCATCATAGAGCGGAAAACGACGGGACTGGTATTCGGTCGCATCCGGGAAGACGCCCAGCCAGTGCAGATCGTACAGGATGGCGTCGGCATATTCCTGCTTAGAACGCTCGACGTCGGTGTCGTCGAAGCGCTGCACGAAACGGCCATTGTGCTTTTGCGCGAAAAGCCAGTTGAACAGGGCCGTGCGCGCGTTCCCGATATGGATCTTTCCCGTCGGCGACGGGGCGAAACGGACGGTTATGTTCATGCGGGCGGGGGTTAAACGATGCGCCCGCGCTTGGCAAGTTGGCCAACCGGGCAGCGTTTCGGGCGGATTCAAGCCTGCAGGCGTCTCTTTCCGAGGAAACGTGAAACCGGCACCATTAGAAGCGACACGCCGACGCAATAGAGTCCCATCGCAAGGATCTGGCCGGGATAGCTCACGCCGAGATCGATCAGATAACCTGTGAGCCCTGGCCCGACGGCCGATGCGAGCACGCTTGCCGACACGACGAGGGCGCGGATCGAGCCGAGATTCTTCAGGCCGTAGATTTCCGGCCAGACGGCGCCGAACAGCGTGGTCGACAGGCCGTTGGACACGCCGAGCAGCGCCATGAAGGCAAAAGCGCTCCATTGCGCGTCGATCGATCCAAGCACGAGACAGGCGGCCCCGAGCGGCAGGAGCACGAAGGGCAGCAGCGAGACGCCCGAGAATCGGTCGATGAGTTGGCCCACAAGCAGCGTGAAGCAGCTGTTCACCGCTGCGCTGACGGCGAACGAGGCAGCAAACGCCTCCATCGACCAGCCGCGGCTCTCCACCAGATAGACCTGGTGGAAGAAGATCACCGTGACGATGAAGGACGGCGCCATGACCGCCAGCATCAGCAGATAGAAATAGGGATCGCGGATGACTTCGGAACGCTTCCAGTCCCGCGCATCGCTGACGCGTGGCGTCGGGTCCGACGCGCGCGGGGTGCGGTTGACGGCCGCGAGCGACGACACCAGAGGCAGGGCGAATAACAGCAGGCTTACCGCCGCCAGCAGCCAGCCGTTGCGCCAGCCGATCGCGCCGGCAACGCTGACGAACAATATAGGCATCAGCGCATCGCCTGCATTGTGGCCCAGAATGATGACCGACAGCGCTCTGCCCCGCTGCGCGGAAAACCATCGGGCAGTGCCCGTATAGGCGGTGTGAACCATCATCCCCTGCCCAAACAGCCTGAGCAGATAGATGACCGGCAACAGCAGCGCGACATGATGGGAGAAGCCCATGGCGATCGCGCCAATGGCGAGCATCGGTATGACGACCATGGCCACCCGGCGGACGCTGTAGCGGTCCACGACCTGCCCTGCCCTTGTGAGCGTCAGCGCGCTGGCGAGGGTGGCGATCATATAGATCGTGCCGAAACCGCCATGCGAAAGCTCGTATTCCCGACGGATATCGCCGGCCGACAGAGAAATGAACGTCGTCTGCCCGTAGATGGAGAAGAACGTCATCAGAAAGCCGGCCGCAAGCCAGCGCGCGTTCTCACGCAGAAAATGAAGGTAGGACATTCTTGGCGGACCCGGGCGCGCGAGCCTTGGGCGAATCGCGACACCGCGTCAAACGATAGACCGCCTCCGCACAGGCGTCGCGGGGATTTCCTCAGCGCTTCAGGCGCATAGCACCGCCTTGGTCATTCGCCCATATACTGCCGCAGTTCTTCCGGCGAATGGTTGACGCCGATCGACATGGACAGGATGCGCGAGAGCTGCATGCGCGGCAGGCCGGTTTCCTGCACCCATGTGTTGATCTGCTGCTGAATCTTCGCGAGGTCCTTTTTCGACGTCGGGCTTTCGGCGATGTCCAGTCCGGCATCCCGAAGCGCCGCGGCCATGTCGGACGAGATGACGAATGCATCCCAGCCTACCCATCGAAGGAAATACTGCCCGGTATTGCCGCCGAGCCGGCTGCCGTTCTTGCCGAGGAAGTCCATGAGGCCGACCTGATCGTCGGCGGGCCAGTCAGCGAGGAATTTTCCGAAACCGCCATGCTCGCCCGAGACCCGGTCGACGAAAGCGGCGTTCTCCCGGACGGAGCGTATCTTTTGCGGGTTGCGCACGATGCGTTTGTCGGAAGCGAGGTCGTGCCAGAAGTCATCCGGCTGGAAGAGCAGCCGTTTCGGCTCGAAGCCGAGAAAGGCTTCCTCGAACCCCGGCCATTTCTGCTCGATCACGCTCCACACGAACCCGGCGGAAAAGACTCGTTCCGCCATGGCTGAAAGGATGCGGTCGTCAGGAAGATCGGCGACTATGCGATTGTCCGGCGCCTTGCCAAGAAGCGTCGACAGCGCAGCCTCGCCGCCCTTGCGTTCCGCCGCCCGCGCACGAATCTTCTGGAAGGAGAACATCACCGGCCTCTCTGTGGAAAGGGCCGGAACCTAGCACGTCTCCGCGCCGCGACCCAACATCGACCGCGACCAGATCAAAGGGTGGCCCTAGATAGCCCGCCCTGCGAAATGCTCGGCCACGGCGAAAATCCATATGCCCGCAACAAGAACGATGGAAATCAGCACGGCGAGCGAGCCGCAATCCTTTGCCAGCTGGATGTCGATGTTGAATTCACGGCTGACCGCGTCGCAGGCTGCTTCGATGCCGGTGTTCAGGACCTCGACCACGATCAGGAACAGCACCGCGCCGATCAGCACCGCATAGCCGCGCCAGCTCGACGTGATCAGCCAGGCAAGCGGAAAGGACAATATGAGCAGGCCGAGTTCCTGCTGGAAGGCCGCTTCCGTTCGCGCCAGCTTGCGGAATGCCCGCACCGAATTCTGAAAGGCCTTGATCAGCCGTTCCATGAGTCACCCCGCTTTCGCCTCGTCATCCGACAAATCGCAGCCGGTGACAAGCCATGCCCAAACGTCACGCAACCCGATGCGCCATCATGCAGGAATCCTTCTCCAGACACGCCGCAGCATGTCCCAGGTCCGGCGATTGCTATGATTTTAATAAACAATTAGCGGTCGAGGGCTATAAGATCCATATTGGGTTTGCTTCAATTCCTGCTAACGGCCTGGTTGATCGCGCGCTTTCTTGGTCTGCGCTTTTCGCTTGACCGGCAGTCGGACCAAAGCATCGGGTGGACTATCAAATGCAGGCTGCCAGCGTCCAAGGTGAACGGACGGCAGACGTTGTGGCGACGATCGTCGCCACGATGCGGCAAATGGGCGTGGCCGGCTTTCCCCGAAACTACGAGATCTTCTACGAGGCGCTGACAGGTTCGAATCCCGAACTGGCCATGGATCTCGTCTCGCTCAGCAAGCGCCCTACCCAGTCCGAACTGGACGAACTCGGCCAGAAATATTTTGGACAGAACCACGGGCACCGCATCGTCGAGCAGGCGCGCGAGATCATCGCGCATGAGCTCGAAGACATCGCGAAACTGCTGCGAACCGAGAAAAGTAGCCTGGAGCGCTACGGCGAAATCCTCAGCGAGACCTCAAACGGCCTGGCAAATCCGCGCGTCGTCACGCGGGAGATCGTGGCGAAAATCGCATCCGTCATGGCGGTCGCCACCGAGACCACGCTGGATCAGGGGCGGCAGCTTGCAAATTCGCTTGGCGAGAAGACGATCGAACTCGAAAGCGTCAAGTCGAAGCTCGAGGAATACAAGAAACTCGCCGATACAGACGCGCTGACGCAGGTTCTCAATCGGCGTGCCTTCGACAAGCAGATCGCGGCCGTCTACAACGATCAGAAGTCCGTGATGTTCGGCTCCCTGATCCTGGCCGACATCGACCGCTTCAAGGAAGTCAACGATCGTTTCGGCCATCCCGTCGGCGACAAGATCATCCAGGCCGTGGCCGGCATCCTGCAGTCGAGCCTTCGCGGCAAGACATTCGTCGCGCGCACCGGAGGCGAGGAATTCGCAATCGTGGTGGACGGGGTCAGCGAGGATGCCGTGATGGGCATCGCGGAACGCCTGCGCAATGCCGTGGCCCAGACGCCGTTCATCCACCCGCATACGGGAACCGGCTTCGGCCAGATCACGGTTTCGCTCGGTGTCTGCATGGCATCGGAAGCCGAAGGCCCGGACGATCTCTACACCAAGGCCGATCGCGCGCTCTATCGCTCGAAGGTGACCGGGCGCAACCGCGTCACCGCGCATTCGATGCTGATCGCGGCGAATGCGGGCGCCAGCAAGAACTGGATGCTCTACAAGTCCGAATGAGGCACGCGAGCGTACATCGTCGCTGTGCGCTTCTCCGGCATCAGCCGTTCACGACCTGCTTGCGCGGCTGCGAGACGTGGCTCTTCTTCAACAGATCGGAAACGAGGAACGCCAGTTCGATCGCCTGATCCGCATTGAGGCGCGGATCGCAATGGGTGTGGTAGCGGTCCTGCAATTCCTCGGCCGTGATGGCCCGGGCCCCGCCGGTGCATTCGGTCACATTCTTGCCGGTCATCTCGACATGAATGCCGCCGGGATGCGTGCCCTCGGCGCGGTGCACGTCGAAGAATGACTGGACCTCGCGCAGGATGCGCTCGAAGGGCCGGGTCTTGTAGCCGGCGGCGGTGATCGTGTTGCCGTGCATCGGGTCGCAGGACCAGACGACCTTGCGGCCTTCCTTCTCCACCGCGCGGATGAGCTTGGGCAGATGCTCCTCCACCTTGTCGTAGCCGAAGCGCGCAATCAGCGTCAGGCGGCCGGCTTCGTTTTCCGGGTTGAGCAGGTCGATCAGCTGGAGCAGGCCGTCCGGCGTCAGAGACGGGCCGCATTTCAGGCCGAGCGGATTCCGGATGCCGCGGCAGTATTCCACATGGGCATGGTCGGGCTGACGCGTGCGGTCGCCGATCCAGATCATATGACCGGACGTGGCGTACCAGTCGCCGGAAGTCGAGTCGACGCGGGTCAACGCCTCCTCGTAGCCGAGCAGCAACGCCTCATGGCTGGTATAGAAGTCGGTCTCGCGCAGCGAATAGTTGGTTTCCGAGGTGATGCCGATGGCCCGCATGAAGTCCATCGTCTCGGTGATGCGCTTGGCGAGGGACTCGTATTTTTCCGCCTGCGGGCTGTCGGAAACGAAGCCGAGCATCCAGCGATGGACGTTTTCGAGGCTCGCATAGCCGCCCTGCGCGAACGCGCGAAGCAGGTTCAGCGTGGCTGCGGACTGGCGATAGGCCATTTCCTGGCGCGCCGGGTCTGGTATACGCGACTTCTCGTCGAAGTCGATGCCGTTGATGATGTCGCCGCGATAGCTGGGCAGCGAAGCGCCGTTCTTGGTCTCGATATCGGCCGAGCGCGGCTTGGCGAACTGGCCGGCAACGCGGCCGACCTTCACCACCGGCTGCGAACCGGCGAAAGTGAGCACGACCGACATCTGCAGGAAGACGCGGAAGAAGTCGCGGATGTTGTCCGCGCCGTGCTCCGCAAAGCTCTCGGCGCAGTCGCCGCCCTGCAGCAGAAATGCCTCGCCTTCGGCAACCGAGGCGAGTTGCTTCTTCAGCTTGCGTGCCTCACCGGCGAAGACCAGCGGCGGATAGGTCGCAAGCTGTTTTTCAGTCGCGGCAAGGGCGGCGGCATCCGGATAGGACGGCACCTGCTGGATCGGCTTGCTTCTCCACGAGTCCGGCGACCATTTCGTCATTCAAGCACCCATTCCCGCTCCGGCACCCCCGCGCGATGGGGAGCCTTCCCCTCCACAGGGGACGCGGCTCTATACAAGAAGTGAGATAGCTATTCCACCTGTTTGACGCGCGGCGGCGGGCAGTACGGCGTCATGTCGCGCTGTTGGACGAAACCGGCGGCGCGGGACGGTGCCGAATGATGCCGAGCAGGAGATCGGCGACAGCGCGTCCATCGTGCTCCCCGCGTGTCCACGCGTCCTCCAGATCCCCGGACATATGGATCAGGCCGTGGCGACGGCAGAAGGCGTCGAGTTCCCCATGCCGCAGGTAACGGGACCTGCCGACGGTCTTGTCGAAGGGAAACAGTTCGGTGTTGCTAACGACGTGGGTCAGCAAACCGGGGCCGGCACCCGCCGCGCGCAGGAAAATTTCCATCTGTTCCGCCAGATCCATACCCCGCGTTTCAGGGCATTCGAGGATATTGCCGACGAATATTTTTGGCGCCGCGTCATTCGCTCTGACCGTCCGCGAAACGCGATCCACAAGAAGGTGGGGCAGGATGCTCGTATAAAAACTGCCGGGGCCGAAGACGATCATATCCGCAGCATGCAGGGCCTCCAGCGCGCGGGCGTTCGGCTCGATGACACCATCGCCCGAGGTCAGCTCGATGTCCGCGACACCGATCCCGGAATCGGCTTCGTTCATCCTGGTGACGAGATGCTGGCGTTCGAGCCGCCGTCCATCGCGAAGCGTTGCGGCCAGTTGAACGTCGGCCTGAACGGAGGCCGGCCAGACGTTTCCCTCGATCGAACAGAGTTCCCGAAATTTCAGGATTGCAGTGTCGATGTCGCAACCGTGAGCGAAGAATGCTCCGGTCAGGATGAAGTTGCCTATGCTACCGTTGCGAAAGTCGAAATCGCCGGGAACGCGCTTCAGGAATAGCCTGAGGTAGCCAAGGATCACGTCCCTCATCTGCGGCGCCATCCGCGCAATGAGCGGGTGCGCCCCCGTGACGTAGTAGTCCAGTTCCGACCTCGCATCGTCATTGCCGAGCGTGTCGGACAGGCGCGCATTGCAGATCTTCACGATGTCGCCTGCCCTGCCCTCGCCATGCGCCATGGTCATCAGCGCCTGGCGCACATCGCCCACCGGCAGCATGCCGAAAGCCTCGCGCAATACCCTCGAACTGCCTCCGCTGTCCCAGGCCGGCACGATGCGCGTCAGCCGCACACCCATGCGTGACAGAGCGATGTTTATGTTCCGGCAGGCGGTGCCGCCTGAAAAGAGCACGATGTGCGGCGTGCGCGCCATCGGCTGTCAGCTTACGCGCTGACCGTCACGGACCCGATAGGTCGGCGTGTACATCGTCACGAGTTCTTCGGCAGCGGTCGGATGCACCGCCATGGTGCGGTCGAAATCGTCCTTCGTGAGGCCTGCCTTGACGGCGATGCCCAGCAACTGGGCCATCTCGCCGGCATCCGGCCCGACAATGTGGACACCGAGAACGCGGCGCGTCGCGCCGTCGACGACGATCTTCATCAAAGCGCGCTCGGTCCGTCCGGAGAGGGTGTTGCGCATGGGGCGGAAGTCGGTGCGATAGATTTCCAGCTCGGGAAATCTGGTTGCCGCATCGTCCTCGGACAAACCAACAGTGCCGATTTCAGGCTGCGAGAACACCGCCGTCGCGACATCGTCGAAGTCCGGCGCCGTCGGCCTTGCCTTGAACGCGGTCTCGACGAAGCACATGGCTTCGTGAATCGCGACGGGCGTAAGCTGGACGCGGTTGGTGACGTCCCCGACGGCCCAGATGTTCCCTACATTGGTGCGCGAGTAGCGATCGACCACGATCTCGCCGACCTTTCCGAGTTCGACGCCGGCCGCCTCCAGCCCCATGCCCTCGGTGTTGGGAATCCGACCAAGCGCCAGCATCACCTGATCGGCCAGAAGCGTCCCGCCATCCTTGATATGAGCGGCAAGTCGTCCGTCCGGCCGCTTCTCGATTCTGTCGAAGATCGATTCACAGTGAATAGTGATACCTTTCTCCGACATCGTCTTCTGCAGATGGTGTCTCAGATCCATGTCGAAACCGCTCAGAATCGCCTTGCCGCGATAGACGAGATCGGTCTTGACCCCGAGCCCGTGGAAGATGTTGGCGAATTCGACGGCGATGTAGCCGCCGCCGGCGATGACGATCGATTTCGGCAATTCCGGGAGGTCGAAGGCCTCGTTGGAGAAAATGCAGTGTTCATGTCCCGGCAGGGCGACGTGCGGATTGGGCCGACCGCCGGTGGCAATCAGGATCTGGTCCGCGGTGACCGTCCGGTTCTCGCTCTCGATGCGGATCGTATGCGCATCGACCAGCATGGCCCGGCTCCTGAAGGTCGTGCCGCCATTGCGCTCGACGCCGGCCTGATAAAAACCCTCCAGCCGCGCGATCTCGCGGTCCTTGTTGGCAATCAGGGTGGGCCAGTCGAAGCTTGCCTGCGGAACCGTCCAGCCGTAGCCGGCCGCGTCCTCGAAATGCTCGGGAAACTGCGAGGCGTAGACGAACAGCTTCTTCGGAACGCAGCCGCGAATGACGCAGGTGCCGCCGAACCTGTATTCCTCAGCGATCGCGACGCGCTTGCCGAGCGCCGCCGTCAGGCGCGCAGCGCGCACGCCGCCGGAACCGCCGCCGATGACAAAGAGGTCGTAGTCGTATTGTGCCATCGATGCGCGATTCCGATTGTTTCCGCGCAACAGTTAGGGGTGGCCCGCGCAAAAAGAAAGCCCGGCAAGTGCCGGGCTCGCTCGATCAGACGGTTTGTCCGGTCAGTTGTTGGACGTCGTTCCTTCGGCCGGCTTTGCCGGATCGCCGGGAACGGCGGCGCCGGTGAGCCCAGGGCCTTCCACCGGCTGCGCCACTTTGGTCTGCATTTCCTTGGCGACCGCTTCCGCAAGATCACGCGCAATGCCATTCTGCCAGATCTCGGCGGCTTTCGCGACCTCGCGCGTCGCGATCGGACCCTGCTTGAGCAGGTTGAGACCAGCCGGCGAATTGTAGAAGGTCGCGATGGCGTTGAGGTCGTCTTCCGAAAGCACGCGCGCAAAGGCCATTGCGGATTCGCGCTCGAGATCGGATCGGCGGCTGGCAAGCTCCAGCGCCTTCGAGTCGACGATCGTGGTGATGTCGCCCGTGAGATCCGGATTCTTCTGGATCAGCTCCCGTTTCAGGGCAGACGCCGCATTCGGCAGGATATCGTCGTAGAAGTCGGTCGCGTTGATCGCATCGACCGCGGCGCGGGCGGCCTTCAGATGCGCTTCGGAAATCTCCTGCGCGATGGAGGGAGACGCGATTGCCAACATTGCAACGGCGGCGATTGCGGCCGAGCAGCGGCGAACGCGAAGGGCAAAGGTCATAATGTCTCAAACTCCCTGATGCGGGGTTGCGTGCAAGCTTTTGACGCGGTCGCTGCCGGCAATGATCGCCGTATGGGCGAGGCCGAGGAACAGACCATGTTCGACAACGCCGGGAACGGCATGAAGAGCATCCGACAGCGCTCTTGTATCCGGAATGCGGCCAAAAGATGCATCGAGGATGTAGTGCCCGCCATCTGTAACAAACGGCGCGTCGCGCGTCATCCTCAACTTGACGACGCCAGAGAGACCGAGCCGCGACGCAATGTCTCCGACGGCGAGTTCGGTGGAACGCCGGCCGAACGGGTTGATCTCGATCGGCAGCGGAAAACGGCCGAGCGTCTCGACGACCTTGGTCTTGTCGGCGATGACGATCATGCGGCGGGATGCGGCGGCCACGATCTTCTCGCGCAGCAGCGCGCCGCCTCCACCCTTAATCAGCGAAAGCTCGGGGCCGATCTCGTCGGCGCCGTCTATGGTGAGGTCCAGCCTCGGAATTTCATCGAGTGTCGCCAGGGGAACGCCGAGCTGGAGGCAAAGGGATGCCGTGCGTTCGGACGTTGGCACGCCGATCACCTTGAGGCCCGCTGCAACGCGCTCGGCCAGCAGCTTCACGAACTCGTTCGCGGTGGAACCGGTGCCGATGCCGAGGCGCATGTCGTCTTCGACATAGCTCAGCGCAACCTTCGCGGCTTCGATCTTCAGCGCTGTGGCATCCATGCGGCGGCGTGGTGTCCGTTCGTCTTGGCGCCGCTCCTAACATCTTTGCCGCGCCAGGCAAAGCGCCTGAGGATCATGCCAATGCAACGCGTTCGGATGAATGGTGGGCGATGTAGGGATTGAACCTACGACCCCACCCGTGTGAAGGGTGTGCTCTCCCGCTGAGCTAATCGCCCGCCTGAAGCCAAGTGGCTTGGCGCGGGGCGATATAAGGGACCACCGCAAACGAAGTCAAGCAGCCCGCCGGGCGGGTGCTGTCTCAGTTTGAATTCCGGCTTCTGGATGGTATGACGCCGTCTCGTCTGGATACCGCCCATTGAGCTATAAACTGACATGGCACAGTCAGATCAGCACTTCATCAATTTGCGCATCATCATAGAGCGGCCAGTCGTCGGCGTGTTCCACAGCCTTCAGGCGAAGGATGAATCGCCGCTCGATCCGAAATGTTCGCATGAGGGCGAGGCGCTCCTGTTCGATTTTCAAGTTCGCGTGGGACCGGGGCCAAAATTCTTCGGCGATCAGGTGCGCCGGGAAGGTCCCGCGCGGAGATTTGTCTATATTCGCGTCGGCCAATTGGCCGGCGACCCCTCGTCGCCCTGGTCCCGCCGGATGAAGATCGACATTCACGACATTGGCAACGATCTGCTGGATCGTGCGGCCGACGGCGGAGGGGTCATCGAAACAACGGCCATTGGCACCGGAAAGGACGGCACTCCCGCCTGCGCCACGGTGCGGCCAACAGGCTGGCGTATCGTCGAGCGCTGAGACCGGACGGCAGGCCGGGGCACCACGCCGGGCGAATCTGCCGTCTTGCCTCTCCGTTCTCTCGCCTCAGCGATTTGCCGAGGCGATCAGGTCGTTGACGAGTTCCACAGTCAGCGAATCATAGTGCGAGATGATTACGGACGGCTCGAATTCGCGGACGTGAAGGGCGGTGTAGCCGAAGTCCACCGCGATCACCGGAATGCCCGCAGCCTTCGCCGTATCGATGTCGGTGCGGGAATCGCCCACCATGACCGCCCTCGCCCGGTCGCCCATGGCGAGGGCGATGGTTTCGAGCAGATGGCGCGGATCGGGTTTCCGGAAAGCAAAGGTGTCCTGCCCTGTGATCGCCGCGAAGCGCGGCGCCATGCCGAGCGCGTCGATGAGGCTGCGGGCCGTGGCGAAATGCTTGTTGGTGCAGATGGCGAGCGTGAATCCCGCCGTCGCAAGACGGTCCAGCGCCGCGAGGACACCCGGGTAAGGCCTGGACTTGCCCGGGATGCCCGCCGAATAATGCTCCAGGAACGTCCTGAAGAACTCCCGCTTGATCTCTTCGGTCATCGGCTTGTTGTGCCGGGCGAAGGCCTTTTCGAGCATCGCCATGCCGCCGAGGCTGACGAAGGCGTTAAACCCCTCGGACGCGACCGGCGGGATGCCGCCATTGGCGAGGCTGTGGTTTATGCTGTCGAGAAGATCCGGCGCGGTGTCGATCAGCGTGCCGTCGAGGTCGAAGACGGCGATGGGTCTGGTCATGCTGTATCCCGTGTTTTCGCGCCGGATTAGCGCAGCGGACCTGCGGCTGCAACCGCGGTTGCCGCGCCCTAGCTGGCGGGAGCGCGGGCGGCGGCGGTGAGTTCCATGGCCGTATTCAGGTGGCTGTCCCGGTCATAGACGTCGTTGAAATACTCGACGGCCCCATTCGGCGTCGGCCATGCGGTGAAATAGGCGACATAGACGGGAATCTTGCGCGTCACCTTCTCGGATGAGTGGCCCGCCGCGATTTTCCCATCGACATATTCACGCGACTTGCCGAGCACGGCGGCCGCCATGCCGCGCGGATCCTGAAGCCGGATGCAGCCGTGGCTCAGGGCACGGTTGTCCCGCTCGAAGAACTGCTTTTGCGGGGTATCGTGCATGTAGATCGCATGCTTGTTCGGAAACAGGATCTTGACCGCCCCCAGCGCGTTCGCCTCGCTCGGCGACTGCCTGACGCCGAACGGAACCTTGCTGCCGTAAGCGCCCCAGTTCACCGAGGCGGAACTGACGCGCTTTCCCTTGGCGTCCGTCACTTCATAGCCGGCGCGGTCGAGATAGCCTGGATCGCGCATGAGGCGCGGCAGCATCTCGTTGACGATGATCGACTGCGGAACGCCCCAATAGGGGTTGAAATCGACCTGTTCGATCTCGTCCATGAAGAAGCTGGTCTGATTGGCGGGCGCGCCGATGACGGTCCGCGTGGTCAGCTTCTCGAGATTATCCTCGAAGTAGCTCGCCATGAAGGACGGCTGGTTGATGAAGACCCGCGTCGCGCCAAGTTCCTGCGGCAGCCAGCGGATTTCCTCCAGGGCGTAGCGAAGCTTGGCGATGCGATCGGCTTTCGATTCGCCGGCGAGTTTCGACACGGTGCGCGGCCCGATCACGCCGTCGGATTTCAGCCCTACCGACTTCTGCGCCGCCTTGATGAGAGGCACGAGTTCGGGAACATAGACCTCGCCCGTTCCATGCTGCGCGATCACATCGGCGAATTCGATGCGCAGGTCCTCCGCGCCGTTCGCCGCGATAAGGGCGATCATCTTGGGAAGCTCGGCGCTGCTCTCGCCGGGCTTCAGCAACAGCTTCGGGTCGACGACGATCTCGTTCTCCTCGCTTGCGCCAAGTGTTTCCAGTTCGACGCGCAATGCCTGGTATTCGGGCAGTTTCGGATGGAAGGATTCCATAAACTCACGGGCGTCGTAGGTGGTGGCCAGCACCTTCAACGCGCCGGCCATGTCCAGCGTTTCAGGCGCAAAATCGTGGTATCCGGAAATCAGATTGGGATTGATACGGCCGCTATAGGCGTCGCGAATATAGCGCAGCACCCGCGCGGACATCGTCAGCTCGAACCGGATCAGTTGCTGAAGCCGACTTGCCGTATCGTCCATCGCGAAGCCGGCGGCCGGCACCGCCACGGCATATTCGGCCGGCACCAGGGCGTGGCTCGCCGCGTCCCCGAACGTCCGCAGGGCATCCTGCGCGCGGCTGTTGGCGCTGAAACCGGTCACCCAGATGAATTCGGGGTTGGCGGCATAATAATCCACCACCGCCTTTCCGATGTCCTTCTCGGCAAAAAGCTCGAAGTCCGACAGCCCGGCCGTCGCCTCCCGGAAGTTCGACAAGGTCAGGATCGGCCCGAAGGACGCCGTCTGCGGCAGGCTGGTCAATCGCGAAAAATCCACCTTGGACAAGGCTTCGGCTTTGTAGGTGTAATAGATCGGAGAGCTGATTTTGGCCGGCGCCGCCGCCGGGCGCCGCTTGGCAGCGCCTTCGCGCGGCGGCGGCGGAAATTCTCCCGCCTGCTTCTTCTGCTTGATCGGACCGCCGAACAGGATGTCGAAAAGGTTTTGCGCGCCGGCCGGCGCCGGCGCCAGCACGACCGACAATGCCAGCAGCGCGACCAGCATCGAACCGTTGCGCGTCGTCTTGGTCATGTGGTCCCCCATTCGATCGAAGCACCAGCATATATCGCACGAGCGGTGTTCAGAATCCGAATGACGAGCGGGACGCACGAAAACGTGAGACTGTGACGCCGTCTCAACAGTAGCGAGGGCTGACCGCGTCAGTGACGCGAAGCGACGGTGGACAATCCCGACACGAATGCCACCGTCGCGTCAACCGTGCGCGGGTCGCCGAGGATGCGGCGATGACCGGCGCCGTCGACCCACAACAGATCGACGTGAGACCCCGCGGCGGCATAGCGGTGCGCGCTTTCAGCCGATACTTCGCGGTCATCCGGCGCATGGATCACCAGGGTCGGCCTTTCCATCCCGGCGAGCTGCTTCGCTCCGAGGAAATCCTCGAGCGGACGGCCGGCGACGCGCTGGACGCGCCGCGAGATCGCGCGGTGAGATCTTGGCCCGACATTCACGATGCGGCCGTATTGTTCGAAAACCTCCGGCATCGATTCCGGCGCGGAGATGAGAACCAGCTTTTCTGTTTCCACGGGCGCGATGCCGGGAATGCTCCCCGTCACCGCATTCACCGCCAGTGCGCCGCCGAACGAATGTCCGACGACCGCCTCGAATGGTCCGAACCATGTAGCGACCATCCGCGCGGCGTCCACCGCGCGCGCCATGTTCAGCTTGCGGCCGCGCGAGCCGCCGTGTCCGGGAAGGTCGAGTGAAACGACCCGAAAGCCCGCATCGCGCAATCCTTCGATGATCGAACGCATATATTCGGTGCGCGAACGCCAGCCGTGCATGACGAGCACGGTACCACGGAACGCAGCTTCGGGCCGGAACTCGTGTACGACGACGCAGTCGGTTAGCGTTTGCAGGCGATGCTGCCTCGCCTCCCGCATGAAGGCAGACGCTGCCGCGATCGCCTTCCTTTCATTGATCGTGAGCTGGCGCTCGCTCGGCGTGCGGCAGAACAGTTCGAAGGCGAGCCAGCCGGAAATGGAGGGCGACATTCGTTCGCCGATGCCGAAAGCACCGCGGATGACCTTCAATCCAAATGATGCCATAGTGGACTCGGATTCCGTTCAAGGATGAACAAAATAGTTCAAGGATGAACAATACGCAAGCTTTGCCGTGGGATAATCCGCGCTTCAGAAACTGGATCGCCCTCGTACGTGCGGAAAAGGCCGTGGTCCGGGCGCTTACCAGGGCGCTGGCGCCGCTCGATCTCAAGATCGGCCAGCTGGATGTGCTGATGAACCTCTATCGCCACCCCGGCATGTCGCAGCACGATCTCGCGCGGCGGCTCCTCGTCGGCCGGTCCAACATCACAATGCTGCTGCCGCAGATGGAGAAGCAGGGTGTCCTTCGCCGCGAGAGCGACGCCAAGGACAAGCGCATCATGCGCCTTTTCCTTACCGGAGAGGGCGAAGCGCTCCTCATGGAGGCATTGAAGGTCTACAATGCGATTATCGAGCGCGTGATGGCGCATTCGAGCGCCGCGGAATGCGACCGCATGGGCGAACAGATGCGGCGCATCGAGGAAATGCTCGGCAACGATTGAATCTATGCGGATGCGGCGCCGCGCGTCGGTTTCGCAGCGCGTGGCGGCGAACCGCTTTTCTTGTACGCTCCGCGGAGAAAAGCTCCCGCCGCGACCGCAATGCCCGCAGCGAGGACCCACCAGGCAGGCCGGATCGTGTAGCCGAACTGCAGATTCGCGGAGAGGACCCGCATCGGCGGCACATTGGTGGCAAGACCATACCAGGCGAACTCGATGGCTGCCGTACCGACAGCAGCGGCGACCGCGACTGCGAGGAGGACGAACGGCGAGGTGAGCGACAGTCCCCATCTATGCGCCAGACGGTAGAGGAACAATGCGAGAAGGAAGCCGGCCATCAGCGTCGCCTGATAGACATCGAGTTTCGTCTGGATGAAGAAGTGCAGCACCGCCAGGACGGCGATCGGATAGACGATGCCGTGCAGCCTGTTCCAGTGGCGGCCAAGCCGGCGGATCATGGCGTCGGTGGACGTCGCCGCCAGCGCCGAGAGACCAAGCAACGCAACGAAGCCGATCGTCAGGTAGAAACGCAACGCAATTTCGGACGCGATGAAGCCCAGTCGGAATTTCTGGTCGAGTGCATAGAGCGAAAGGTGCGTCAGCGCATAGAAGAATGCCGCCAGACCAAGCATGCGGCGGACGTTTATCAGCGCCGGCCATTGCGCGATGCGGCGCAGCGGCGACACGCAGAGCGACAGGATCAGGAAACGGATCGCCCAGTCGCCGGTGCGATGGATGAGTTCGGTGATCGGCCGGGCGCCCAGCGGCCCAACCGCCGCTCCGCTTGTCAGGCTTCCGGTCATCAGCCCCCAGACGAGATAAAGCGCCGGAAGCAGCGTGCCCGCGAGGACGATAGCCTTCAGCGGCGAAAATCGTCCGGCGCGATCGGTCCAGGGCATCATCCGCAACATTTCGTTGTGCTCGTCACAGATACGGTCCCGCGCGACGATAGTTACATCGAGGCCGGGATTTTTCGACGATACGTCCTTCTCTCTTCGCGCGCCGGAATGGTCTGACGCTGTTTGCCCGGAGGATCAGTCCCGCGAAAGCCCTTTCCCGTTCAATTCAGCGAGATAGTCCGCCCAGCGGCTTTCGCGTTCATGCCCGAGCGTATGAAGGTAACTCCAAGTGTAGATGCCGCTGTCGTGCCGGTCGTCGAAGACGATGCGCACCGCATAATTGCCGACCGGCTCGATCCGGGAGATGGCGACATTTCGCTTGCCGGGAACCGTGACGCGCTGCTCCGGCGAGTGGCCCTGCACCTCGGCGGACGGCGACAGCACGCGCAGCAACTCGGCCGGCAGTTCCTGCGGCGCATGGTCCGGGAACGTGATCGTCAGCAGCCGGCGATCCTTCGACACGCGGAGTTCTTTCGGTGCGATCATGCCGAAACTTCCATGACCTCATCGCCCGGCAGTTTCATCGTGCGAAGCCGGCTATCGGGTGGGCGGCGAGAAATTCCAGCACCCGCTTCTTGAATGTGCGGTCGCCGACGGACAGCATATGATCGCGGCCCTCGATGTCAAAGCTCTCCGCATTCGGCATCAGGGCGGCGAGTTCGGACGGCGAGCCGCCGATGTCGTCGCGCGTGCCGACGGCTATCAGCACGGGTTGCGCGATGCGGGCCACATCGGCCTCGGAGAGGTCCTCGCGGGATGTCGCGATGCAGGCGGCAAGCGCGCGGCGGTCGCTTTTCGTCTGATCGGCGAAGGCTCGGAACATTTTTCCGCGCTGGTGCGTGATTGCGGCGGAATCGGGCGTGGAAAGCGCTTCCGCGATCGGGTCCCAGTCGCCGACGCCGTCGACCATACCGATGCCGAGCCCGCCGAAGATCAGGGCGTTCACCCGGTCGGGGTGTTCGAGAGCCAGGAAGGCGCTGACGCGTGCGCCCATCGAATAGCCCATCACATCCGCGACCGGAATGTCGAGATGGTCAAGCAGCGCTGCCGCGTCGCCCGCCATCATGGACGGCGTATAATCGGCCGGATCGTAGCTTTTGGACGTATCTCCGTGACCGCGATGGTCGAAGGCGATGGCGCGGTATCCCGCGTCGTTGAGCGTTTTCACCCAACCCGGCGAAATCCAGTTCACCCGCATGTTCGAAGCGAAGCCGTGGATGAGGAGGACGGGTTCGGCCGTCGCCGGCCCGGTGTCCAGATAGGCGATGTCGAACTGATCGTGACGGAAAAAATTCATCTGGTTCCGAAGCGTCGAAAATCTGTCCGATCAGGGTCCGGCATCTTCCCTCGACGGCGCGTGCGCCTATCCGGGAGAAGCGCCGTTGACCTTGCCGTCTACAGCATCGATCTCGGGATGGCGAATCCGCGCTCCTGTCTCGATGCCGCGCGCGGCGGCGGTTCCGGCGTTGAGTTCGAGGACGAAGCGAACCGGCGCATTGGGAGAGATGACCGCTTCCGACATAGGCTCGCCGTGCCGGATCGCCTTGACCTTGCCGTCCTCGCCGATGAAGATCAGGTCCAGCGGCAGCTTGGTGTTCTTCATCCAGAAGCCGACGTCGCGGGTCTGCTCAAAGACGAAAAGCATGCCCTGATCGGTCGGCAGGTAGTCGCGGAACATCAAACCCATGCTGCGTTCGGCCGTATCGTCCGCGATCTCCACCTTGAACGACAAATCGCCCGACGGCGTTTCGGCGATCAGCGGCGCGGGATCGACGGGCAGCATCATCGCCTTGTTTTCGGCGACGGCATAGACGACCGATGAAATGAGGAGCGCCAACGACAGTCCGCCGCCGACAAGATTGTTGCGCAGTCCAGAGCGCCGCATGAAGTACCCCGAAATTGGCCCGGTCGCGCCTAGTGCGAGACCGGCAGCGTTCCGATATCGGGATGAATTTCGGCAGCCATAAGGCCCTTGGTGCCGCGTCCGAAACGACAGAGCACGACCTGCCCCGGGCGCAGTTCGGTGATGCCGTACCGGCGCAGCGTCTCCATATGCACGAATATGTCTTCGGTGCCCTCCCCGCGCGTCAGGAAGCCGAAGCCCTTGGTGCGGTTGAACCACTTGACCAGCGCGCGTTCGAGACCGCTTTCGGCCGTCACAGCGACATGCGTGCGCGCCGGCTGCTGTTCGGCCGGATGCACCGCCGTGGACATATCCATCGACAGGACCTTGAACGCCTGAAGCCCACGGTCCCCCGGCTTCGCCAGAACGACGATGCGAGTTCCTTCGAGCGCTGTCTGGAAACCGTCGCGGCGCAGACATGTCACATGAAGCAGCACATCTCCGGTGGCTGGCAGGTCAGGGAGAATGAAGCCGTAGCCTTTTGCGACGTCGAACCACTTGATGGCGCCGGAGACTTCAAACAAGCCGGCGGCGTCGGTTCCCTGATCCAGCCCCTCGTCCTGGTCCGAATCATGCCCCATCCAAGAGGCTTTGTCCCCCATACCTCCGACCCCTTCGCAATAAACGCCGCACTGATTCTTACTTTCAAATTAACACTGGCGGTTCCCGTGTGCGCAAGTGCCAAGGCCGGAATTTTGATGAATTGACCGGCCTCGACTCTCCCTGACACCCCTGTCAAAGCTCCGGAAGGTTGCCCACAACCCCGCGACCGCCATATGTTGGGGACCGACAGGCAGGAAGGACAGGAAATGCGCTACCTCCACACGATGGTCCGTGTGACCGACATCGACCAGTCGCTCGACTTCTACTGCAACAAGCTCGGCCTCAAGGAGGTCAGGCGCCACGAAAACGCTCAGGGCCGCTATACGCTGATATTTCTCGCGGCGCCGGACGATGAGCGGAGCGGCGTTGAGAACAAGGCCCCACTGGTCGAACTGACCTACAACTGGGACCCGGAGGACTACAAGGGCGGGCGGAATTTTGGTCATCTCGCCTATGAGGTCGACGACATTTACGAGACTTGCCAGCGCCTGATGGACAATGGCGTCACCATCAATCGCCCGCCGCGCGACGGCAACATGGCTTTCATCAAGTCACCGGACGGCATTTCCATTGAACTGCTGCAGAAGGGGCCCGCCAAGGAGAAGGCCGAACCCTGGGCTTCCATGGCCAACACCGGCTCCTGGTGACGGCCGCGATATATCCGGCATCCAACAGCCGGCGACGGCCGCGAAGATTGACAAAAGGCGTCGCCGGGTGTCCGCTTTCTTCAGGGAGCGACCCGATGACTGCGGATGCTGAAATCCGGACAGCGTACAACGGCCTGCCGGACCTTCAGCCGACACTGCCGACTGACGATTACGTCAGGGCCGACGCTTTCGACCGGGAACTTGAAGCGATCTGGTATCGGAACTGGGTCTATGTCTGCCGGGAGAGCGATCTGCCGGAGGCTCTCCACTATCGCACCGCGCGGATCGGCACGCAGTCGATCATCATATTGCGCGACGAGACCGGCGTGCTCCGTGCATTTCATAACACCTGCCGGCATCGCGGATCGGAACTGTGCTCCGCGAACGAAGGCAGGTTGAAGGCCCGGCTTCTCACCTGTCCCTACCACGCATGGTCCTACTCGCTGCGCGGCGATCTTGTGCGCGTGTCGTCGAAATCGCTTCCGCCGGGCTTCGACAAGGCTGACTATCCGCTTTATCGCATTGCGCTGTCGGTTTGGCGCGGCTTTGTCTTCGTCAATCTGTCGGAAAAGGCAGACAGTTCGGTGGAGGCGAGCCTTGATCCGCAATCGGGCGACCTCGGCAACTGGCCCAACGAGACGCTTGTGCGCGGCCATGTCGTGGAGAAAACGATCGCCTGCAACTGGAAGATTTTCTGGGAGAACTACAACGAATGCCTGCATTGCCCGGGCGTCCACAAGCACCTGTCGCAACTCGTGCCGATCTACGGACGCGGCCTTATGGCGCGGGAGGACGATCCCGAATGGCAAATCCGCGCGGACAATGATGCGCCGGAATATGCAGGCGGTCTGCGCCGCGGCGCCGAAACGTGGTCGGAGGACGGTCTCGTTCACGGCCCGACCTTTGCCGGTCTCACCGATGCGGAGCGCAAGGCCGGCCAGACATATGCGACCCACCTGCCCTCCATGTTCGTCGTCGGCCATGTCGACTATGTGCGCGTGGTGAGCCTGCGACCGCTCGGGCCGACGCAGACTCACCTTACCGCCGAATGGCTTTTCCCGGCCGAGGCGCTTGGCGATCGCGTGGCCGTCGAGAACGTGGTGCGGTTCGGCGCCCGCGTCCTCGACGAGGACGCAGCCATCTGCGAGGTAAACCAGCGCGGACTTGGGTCGAGGCGACACCGGCACGGCGTGTTGATGCCGGAAGAATACGACCTGTTCCGCTTCCACCAGTGGGTGCGCGAAAAGACGTCGCCAAAATCCTGAGTTCACATTGATTTCGGCATATATCTCCAGGTGATTGCAGCGCATATCGCGCAGAAGATCCCGAGCGTCACGAAGATTGCGCCGAGATTGAAGAAGCCGAGGACGATCGAATAGACCAGCGGCGGCAACAGATCCGAAAGATCGAGATAGGTACGATAGATCGACGTCATTTCAGCCCGCTCCCGCGGCTTCACGGCGCGAAAGAAGGCGTTTGATCCGAGCGCGTCCAGCGCGATCGTGAAGAAGGTACAGACCAGCAATATCGCTGCCGTGAGCAGCGGATGGTCCTCCCCGGTGAAGCCGGCGAGGCAAAGCGTCACCGTCATGGCGGCAAACGCCAGCGCCATGATGAGGCGTGTCCCGGCGCGTCTGGCGATCCAGCCCCAGAACAGCGCCGTGAACAGAAGCGCGTTGCCGGCCGAGACCAGCAGGCCGCCCGCCAGTTTTCCCTCGCCTGTCACCACCATCAGGATCGGGCCGTAGATGAAGAACGTCGTCCAGAAGCAGGAGCGCCCGAAAGCGATCAACCATGCGAGCCGAAGGCGCGGCTGGCTCACGAAGCGTCTGATGTTCTTGAGCGGATTGCTCGGCTTGGCCTTGCCTGGCCTGATGGCGGAATTCTCGCTCAGGCGGAAATACCAGAACAGAATGAGCAGGGTTACCGAGCACAGGACCGAGAGCCCGTGCGCGGCCAGCAGACCGAAATGGGTGTAGATGAAAACGCCTGCCGCCGGCCCCAGCGTCCAGCCGAACGTCGACCATGCCATGCGCAGCGATTCGGCGTGGACGAATTCGGTCTTTCTTATGTGGTCCATGATGTAAAGATTGAGCGTGATCGCCAGCGCGCCCGCCCCGCCGGCCCGCGCCAGCATGCCGATGACCTGTCCCGACAGGCTGTTCGTCAGGAATGCCGCCGCGCCGAGAATCAGCAGGCATACGCCCAGCGAATAGACCCACCTTCGCGGCACAACCCCGATCAGAAGCGGGAGGGCGAGCGTTATGCCGAGAGCGCAGACGGAAACCGCCGTGTAGAGCAGCGAGATCTGCTGCTCGTTCTGCAGCAATTCGTAGGCCTGGATCGGGATCACGCTGGCCACGAGCGCGCGGGCGAAGGATTCGATGGCGTAAAGGCCGGCGAAAGTCCTCGCACCCGGCTCGCGCATGACCGGAAGCCAGATCGGATGCCGAACCTGAGTTGCCATGTCTGGCGGATGCTCTGCTTTTCGGGTGAGACAGGATTTCGGCAAGGATGCAGATGCGTCCTGCAAAAACTGTTGAGAGAAATCGACCTCCTGTGCCGCAAATGCATGAACGGCCACAGAATATTCGGCCGTGGCATAATCCGGTCGGGCCGGGCAGCCATGCACACGGGCCAACAACGACGTTGACGCGACCTGTTGCCGGCCTCATGTGCTGTGGCTGACACAACCGGAATTGAACGCATGCGTGCACCGCCGCCCAGGACTCCCCGCGTGGACGGGCTCGACGTGGCGCGAGGTCTCGCGCTGCTGGCGATGGCCAGCTACCATTTCACCTGGGATCTCGAATTCTTCGGCTATATCGAACCGGGCACGACCGCCCAGGGGCTGTGGAAGCTTTATGCGCGGGCCATCGCTTCGACCTTCCTCCTGCTCGCGGGGGTAAGCCTCGCGCTCGCTCACGGCAACGGCATCCGCTGGCAGGCCTTCTGGCGGCGTTTCGTCATGGTTGCAGCCGCCGCCGCCGCGATTTCGGCCGCCACCTATCTGGCAGTGCCGAACGGCTTCATATTCTTCGGGATACTTCATCAGATCGCATTGGGCAGCCTGCTTGGCCTCGTGTTTCTGCGGCTTCCTCCGCTGATCATCCTCGCTGCCGCACTGGTCGTCATCGGAGCGCCGCATTTCCTCAAATCGCCGATGTTCGATCATCCCTGGCTCTGGTGGCTCGGCCTGGCGCCGATCAATCCACGGTCGAACGACTATGTGCCGGTGTTTCCGTGGTTCGGCGTGGTTCTCGTCGGTATCGGGCTTGCGCGCTCGTTCCAGCAGGCCGGGCTCATCGCGCGGCTCGCTGCGATCCGCGCCAGGGATTGGACGAAACCGTTCCGTTTCGCGGGCCGTCACAGCCTCGCCGTTTATCTCATCCACCAACCTGTGCTGATCGGCCTCGTCTGGCTTTTCGCCCAAATCTGGCCCGCGCCGATGGTGACCGAGCAGGCACGTTTCACCGTCTCCTGCGAGTCGCGTTGCGCCGAAACCCAGAACGAGACGTTCTGCAAACGCTACTGCGGCTGCATGCTCCAGCGGATCGAGGACGCCGGTCTTCTGGCGCCCATTTTCTCCGGGACGGCGAGCGAAGAGCTCAATAGCCGTATCGGCGATTTGGCGCTATCGTGCAGCGCCGAGATCGAAGGGCTGGAGGACTCGCCACCGTGACCGACATACAGGCGCGCCCGAGCAATTTTCCGTGGCCACCGCTCATCTATGTCGCGGCCATCGCAGCGAGCATCCTGCTGCACTTCCTGCTCGAACTGCCCTGGCTGCCGCCCCCGGTCTCCGATATTCTCTTCGCGATCGGATGGGTGCTTGTTGCAGGCGGCGTTGCGCTCATCGTCGGCGCCCTGCGTGCGATGCGCGCCGCAAAAACCACATCCGCGCCTCACAAGCCAGCCGCGCATCTGGTGACGAACGGTGCTTTCGGCATCACCCGCAACCCGCTTTACCTTGCCAACACGCTGGTCATGCTGGGCATCGGGCTGATCGCGGGCATGCCCTGGTTCCTGATCCTCGCGCTCGTCGCCGCCTTCCTCACGCAGAAGCTGGCGATCGAGCCGGAAGAGCGGCATCTCGATGCCCGTTTCGGCAAGAAATATCGGGAGTATGCGAAGAAGGTCCGGCGCTGGATCTGAGCCGTCTTCCGGAGGTCAGGTCTTTACGCCGAGTTCGGCCAGCCTTTCGACGCAGGAATCCTCGGCCCGGTCGAGTTCCACCAGCGTTTCCTCGAGATCGCGCCGCTTCTGCCGCAGATCCTCACGCTTCTCCTCGATGCGCTTCAGCATCAGATTGAGCTGACCGACCTCTCCGGGCGGCTCCTTGTACATCTGGATGATCTCGCGGATCTCGCTGATCGAAAAACCCAGACGCTTTCCGCGCATGATCTGCTTGATCAGATGACGGTCGGACGGCCGAAAAAGCCGCGTGCGGCCGCGGCGGACCGGCTGGATCAGCCCTTCGTCCTCATAGAAACGCAGCGTGCGCGTGGAGACGTCGAATTCGCGCGTAAGTTCGGTGATGGTATAGTATTCGCGCATCCCGACATCATCCCACGCTTGATTCAAGCGGGGATTTCGCACGGCGCTTACGTAAAAGTCAATTGCCGCTCTCGCCCTCGCTACATCAGCCCGAACCACCAGGTGGCGAGGCCGAGGAAGGCGAAAAAGCCGACGACATCCGTTACGGCCGTGACGAATACGGCCGACGCCACCGCCGGGTCCGCGCCGACCTTGTCCAGCACGAGCGGGATGATAATGCCGGCAAGCGCGGCCACGAACATGTTGATGATCATGGCGCAGGCGATGATGCCGCCGAGATTCGGATCGCCGAACCATAGTCCCGCCACCGTGCCGATCAGAGCAGCGAAAATGATGCCGTTCAGGAAGCCGACGCCCATCTCGCGGCGGATGATGCGGCCCGCATTGTATATGTCCAGATCCTTGGTCGCGAGCGCGCGGACAGTGACGGTCATGGTCTGCGAACCGGCATTGCCGCCCATGCCCGCCACGATGGGCATCAGCACCGCAAGCGCGACGATCTTCTCGATCGTATGATCGAACAGGCCGATGACGGAGGCCGCCAGGAAAGCCGTGAGCAGATTGACGAGCAGCCACGGGACGCGGGAACGCGACGTGGCGAGCACCTTGTCGGACAGTTCCTCGTCGCCGACGCCGCCCATGCGCAAGAGGTCCTCTTCCGCCTCCTGCTGGATCACGTCGACCACGTCATCGATGGTGAGCACGCCGACAAGCCGGTCGTTCTCGTCAACCACGGCGGCGGACAGAAGGTCGTATTGCTCGAATTCACGCGCTGCCTCCTCCTGATCCATCGTGGCCGGAATGGCATGGCGCGTTTCGTGCATGATGTCGGCGATCTTCACCGAGCGCTTGGTCCGCAGGATCTGGTCGAGATCGATCGCGCCGAGCAGCTTGAAGGTCGGATCGATGACGAAGATCTGCGAGAAGCGCTCCGGCAGGTCGGTATCCTCGCGCATGTAGTCGATCGTCTGGCCGACGGTCCAGAAAGGCGGAACGGCGACGAACTCCGTCTGCATGCGCCGGCCGGCGCTCTCCTCGGGGTAATCGAGGGCGCGTCTCAGCCGGATGCGTTCGGTGAAAGGCAGCTTCGCAAGAATCTCGTCCTGGTCTTCCTGATCGAGATCTTCGAGGATGTAGACGGCGTCGTCGGAATCGAGTTCCTGCACCGCCTGCGCGATCTGCTCGTTCGGCAGAGCGTCGACAATGTCGTGGCGGATGGCGTCATCGACCTCCGTCAGCGCGGAGAAATCGAAGTCCGAACCGAGGAGATCGACCAGCGCGTGGCGCTGTTCGGGCATCAGGGCTTCGAGAAGGTCGCCAAGCTCCGACTGGTGCAACTCGCTGACGTCACGCTTGAGCGTGATCGTGTCGCGATCGGCGATCGCCGCCCCGATTCGCGCCAGGAACGAGGCGGCGATGCTGCCGTCTTCTCCATAGATCCCGGAATGCGCCGCCTCAGGCGTCGGAGCGGCTTTTTCTTCTTCCGTGCCTTCCACCGGCGCCTCCCTCGAAATCCGGGGCGTTTCGGGTCAACGTCTAGCCTGCATCATCGTGAAAGACAAAACGAAATGCGCGTCCGTCGCGACACGCGTCAATCCGCGTATCGGTGCGACAGATATGCAGCGGCACTCTCGCAGCCGACGCTACGGACGAGAGGCACGCCTTTGCGGCGCAACTCAAAATCTGTCCGACAGCCGCCGGAATAATCGGTTGGCGGCTTGTTTCCCCGAAAGTGATTTGCTACATGCCCGCGGGCCGGCTCTGACCGGCTCTTCTGTGACGTGCGGTCGTGGCGGAATTGGTAGACGCGCAGCGTTGAGGTCGCTGTGGGGCAACCCGTGGAAGTTCGAGTCTTCTCGACCGCACCAACACTCCCTTCGAAATCAAGGCAAACGGCCTGCGGCGCTGTTCTTTAATGCCGGCTGCCTGCATTTTTGCGCGTTTCTCTTCTCCCCGCATGAAAAAGCCCGCCCCGGCTGAACGGAGCGGGCCTGCTTTCGTTTCGGCTCGATAGCTCAGCGCGGCTTGATGATGCCGCTCAGCGAAAATTCCGGCAGATGCCACCCGAAGCAACGTACGGTATGCATATGATTCTCCAGTTGTCTGAGACTTGCTTGCAGACCGTATACTGACGTTGCGGAAAGACATGTCAAGCATGAACGCCACGCAGAATTGCTTTAGTGCAGCGCCTTTGAAGGCCGAAATGATGCTGGATTCGTCCGATTGCCGCATCCTATATCCTTGACATGATGTTGCGCGACGACCTCTCCGCCAATTTTCTGCCCGCCATCGGCGCGCCATCCGTCGAATGGCGCGTGGAACCGGGGCTGACAGCCTATCCCGACGCGGTCGCCTTCATGGAACAGCGCGTTGCCGAAATTCGGGACGGTACGGCGCCTGAACTCGTCTGGCTGGTGGAGCACCCTCCGCTCTATACCGCCGGCACCAGCGCGAAGACCGACGATCTGGTCGATCCCAACCGGTTTCCCGTTTTTCCGTCGAGCCGCGGCGGCGAGTACACCTATCATGGTCCCGGACAGCGGGTGGCCTATGTCATGCTCGATCTGAAGCAACGACGGGAGGACGTGCGCGCCTTCGTCGCGGCTCTGGAGACATGGGTCATCGAAACCCTTGCCGCCTTCAACATACGCGGCGAACGGCGCGAGGATCGCGTCGGTGTATGGGTCGTGCGGCCCGACCGCCCGCCCCTGCCGGATGGACGGCCGTCCGAGGACAAGATCGCCGCGATCGGCATCCGGTTGCGCCGATGGGTTTCGTTCCACGGCATCTCGATCAATGTCGAGCCGGACCTCGGTCACTTCGCCGGGATCGTACCCTGCGGCATCCGCCAGCATGGCGTCACCAGTCTTGTCGACCTCGGCCTGCCGGTCACGGTGGACGACCTCGACGCCGCTCTCAGGACGACGTTCGAGAAGGTGTTTGGACGAACAGAACCGGTGCGATCGACTCTTGAGCGCGCCGCGGGATAAGGATCAAAGGCTGCCTATCCACATGGCGACGGATACGAGGAAGGTGCTCATGCACACCATGGAGATGACATCCTGAAGCAGATCCTGCATGGTGGAACTCTCCGTGTTTTTAGTCTGTTTTTATTATGTTCTATTTTTGTTCACATCGTCAATCCTCGCCGGCGCTTCTTACTGACATGAACTGACGCGCAGCCTTCGAGCGGTTAACGATCGGTTATCGGAGCGACCTCGCTTCTTGGAGGTCTCGGCGGTTGCAGCCTAGCGATAGGAGCACCAAGTCGTTCCCCCGCTTTTTGCGAAGCCGGGGTGATGGTTTGCGGGAGGCGGGCGCATGGCCGGGCGCCTGTTGTGAATGTTTAGTGACGCCTTGCCATGCGCCGCTGGCGTTTTCTCTCCGTCCGGACCCGGCCCAACGTCCGTCCGGAGGAAGCCGGACGGAACAGCGAGCGCACGAACCCGAGCGCCGGGGACAGCAACTCTGCCGCAAACCCAACGGCGATGATGCCGCGCCACACTTGTCTGGATGACCGGTCGTCGACACCCGTTCCCGCCGGCAAGCTGCCGAGGAGAAGGATAGAGGCAGAAGCGGATGCGGGGGCAAGTTCGGGGTGCGAAATCGCGCAAGCGACTGATGTCGCGGGCGGAAAGTTTTCGGAGGCGGCGGATTTGTCCCCGCTTGTGAGCGCTTCGTCAGGTCTGTCGGACTTGCCGTCCCGGCGTTCGCGCCATTCTCTCCACCTCGTCATCCTCGGGCTTGACCCGAGGATCCATGCCTGAACGCCGATGAAGGCGTAGCGGTGAAGGACGGGCACCCGTCGCCCGCCGTCTCATCCGTCCGCGACGTTCAGGCATGGATCCTATGGTCGCGCTCCGCTTCGCTGCGCTTTCCATAGGATGACGAAGGGGAGAAGGTGGGATGCGCGGCATGAGCCGTTTCGCGCAGTTCGGCCGCCGCCGGGATCGAGCCGCGTGTCTCGATCCGTCCTTCGGACCCCACAAGAGAGAAGGAAGGGCGCTCGTTGCCCGACCGCTCATCCCTCGGCGGCGTCGTCAAAACTCTCGCCGCCGCCATTCTCAAGGAATTTCTCGGCAATCAGGCCGGCATTCTGGCGTAGCGCCGTCTCTACCTCGTGCGCCAGTTCGGGATTGTCGCGCAGAAAATTCTTGGCGTTCTCCCGGCCCTGGCCGAGACGCTGCGAATTGTAGGAGAACCATGCGCCCGACTTCTCGATGACGCCGGCCTTGACGCCGAGGTCGATCAACTCGCCCGTCTTGGACACGCCCTCGCCATACATGATGTCGAATTCGACCACTTTGAAGGGTGGAGCCAGCTTGTTCTTGACGACCTTCACGCGGGTCTGGTTGCCGACGACCTCCTCGCGGTCCTTGACCGAGCCGATGCGGCGGATGTCCAGACGTACCGAAGCGTAGAATTTCAGCGCGTTGCCGCCCGTCGTCGTCTCCGGCGAACCGAACATAACGCCGATCTTCATGCGGATCTGGTTGATGAAGATGACCATGGTGTTGGAACGGGAGATCGAGGCCGTCAATTTGCGTAGCGCCTGGCTCATCAGGCGGGCCTGCAGGCCGGGCAGCGAGTCGCCCATCTCGCCCTCGATCTCGGCGCGCGGCGTCAGCGCCGCGACCGAATCCACAACCAGCACGTCGATGGCGCCCGAGCGCACCAGCGTGTCGCAGATTTCCAGCGCCTGCTCGCCGGTATCGGGCTGCGAGATCAGGAGATTTTCGAGGTCGACGCCGAGCTTGCGGGCATAGACCGGATCGAGCGCATGCTCGGCATCGACGAAAGCGCAGATGCCGCCCTTCTTCTGCGCCTCGGCGACGGTATGCAGCGCCAGCGTGGTCTTGCCCGAGCTTTCCGGCCCGTAAATCTCGATGATGCGGCCGCGCGGCAGGCCGCCGACGCCGAGCGCGATGTCGAGGCCGAGCGAGCCCGTCGAGACCGTTCCGATCTCGACCACCTGCTCATTGGCGCCGAGCCGCATGATGGAGCCTTTGCCGAACGCGCGCTCGATCTGGGAGAGCGCCGCATCCAGGGCCTTCGATTTGTTGTCCACCTGTCTTTCCTCTACGAGCCGCAGCGTATTCTGAGCCATGATACATTACCCCTTGATCGTCAATCGAAGCCCGGAGGCGTCATCGTCAGGGCATAATCTGTACCTATTTTGTTCTAATTTGGCAAGGGGCATCAACGTATTGATTCAAATAGGAAATGCAGATTTGTTCTATTTTTGTATCGGCGATTTCCAGGAGATTGGACTTCCCTGAGCACGACGCAGCGACGCCCCGAAGTCCGCGCGCCGCGACGAAGGCGATTCTCTCCCCGGGCCTCCACCCAACGGAGGCGGGCGTACCGATGCGCGGAAGTCCGTCCTTATCCCTCCATGCTGTGGACATCAAAAGAACGCACTTGCGCTCTTTGCGAGGCTCAATATGCCCACTATAGAGGGGCCGTGCCGGCCGGCGCGGAAAGGAATCCATGGCGAAAGCGGTCTTCGTCCTCAACGGACCAAACCTCAACATGCTGGGCAGACGGGAGCCTGCCATCTATGGCGGCAAGAATCTGGCCGCCATCGCCAATGACTGCAAGGAGGCCGGCGCGGAGCTTGGCCTCGACGTCGATTTCCGTCAGTCGAACCACGAGGGCGATCTGGTCGACTGGGTCCAGGAAGCGGCCGAGAAGGCCGGCGGCGTGGTCATCAATCCCGGTGCCTATGGCCATACCTCCATCGCGCTTCACGACGCCATCCGCGCGGCGGCGCCGCTCCCCGTGATCGAGGTGCATCTTTCCAATATCCATGCGCGCGAGCCGTTCCGGCACCATACGATGACGGCGCCGGTGGTGGTCGGCGTGATCTGCGGGCTCGGCCCGCTGGGCTACACGCTGGCGTTGCGCGCTCTTGCCGACCGGATCTGACCCGGACAGAAAGGACAGACAGGACATGTCGACAAAGAAATCCGGCATCGACCAGCAGCTCATCCGCGACCTCGCGGAAATCCTGAACGAAACGCATCTCACCGAGATCGAGATCGAGCAGGACGACCTGCGCATCCGCGTCTCGCGGCAGGCCGCAGCCGTGCAGGCGGTGGTTCCGGCTCCCGTTTCCGCGGCTGTTGCGGCTCCGGCGGCATCCGTCCAGAGCGCGCCGGCCGCATCGGCCGATCCGGGCAAAAATGCCGTGCCGTCGCCGATGGTGGGCACGGCCTACCGTGCGCCCTCGCCCGACGCGCAGGCTTTCATCGAGGTGGGCCAGAAGGTGCGCGAGGGCCAGACGCTGCTCATCATCGAGGCCATGAAGACGATGAACCAGATCCCCTCGCCCCGCGCCGGCACGGTGACAGCGATCCTGTTCGAGGACGCGCAGCCTGTGGAGTATGGTGAGCCGCTGGTCGTGATCGAGTAGAATTCAGCCGGCATTTTCGGCTCACCCTGATCTGAATCCGGGCAGGTAGGTATGTTCCAGAAAATCCTCATCGCCAATCGCGGCGAGATCGCGCTCCGCATCCTCAGGGCCGCCAAGGAGCTGGGCATCCAGACCGTGGTGGTCCACTCCACGGCGGACGCGGACGCCATGCATGTGCGCCTCGCCGACGAGAGCGTCTGCATCGGCCCGCCCGCCTCCCGCGACAGCTACCTGAACATCCACCAGATCGTCGCGGCCTGCGAGATCACCGGCGCGGACGCCGTGCATCCGGGCTACGGCTTCCTCTCCGAGAACGCCAGGTTCGCGGACATTCTGGCGGCCCACAACATTACCTTCATCGGCCCTTCCGGCGACCACATCCGCATCATGGGCGACAAGATCGAGGCCAAGCGCACCGCCAGGCGTCTCGGCATCCCCTGCGTGCCGGGCTCGGACGGCGCGGTGTCCGACCCGGCGGAGGCGAAGCGCATCGCCGCCGATATCGGCTATCCGGTCATCATCAAGGCGGCTGCCGGCGGCGGCGGACGCGGCATGAAGGTGGCGCGCACCGAGGCCGATCTCGACATCGCGCTGGCGACGGCGCGCACCGAGGCGGGCGCGGCATTCGGTGACAACAGCGTCTACATCGAAAAATATCTCGAGAAGCCGCGCCACATTGAATTGCAGGTCTTCGGCGACGGAGCCCATAGCGGCATCCATCTCGGCGAGCGCGACTGCTCGCTGCAGCGGCGTCACCAGAAAGTGTGGGAAGAGGCCAATTCCCCTGCCCTCAACACCGAGGAGCGCGCCCGCATCGGCAAGATCTGCGCCGACGCCGTGGCGGAGCTTGGCTACTCCGGCGCGGGCACGATCGAATTCCTGTACGAGAACGGCGAGTTCTACTTCATCGAGATGAACACGCGGCTGCAGGTGGAGCATCCGGTGACGGAGGCGATCACCGGGATCGACCTCGTGCACGAGCAGATCCGCGTCGCGTCCGGCGGCGGCCTGTCGACGCGGCAGGACGAAGTGCGCTTCCAGGGCCACGCCATCGAGTGCCGCATCAACGCCGAGGACCCGCGCACCTTCACGCCTTCGCCGGGAACGATCACCCATTTCCATACACCCGGCGGGCTGGGCATACGCGTCGATTCCGGCGTCTATTCCGGCTATCGCATCCCGCCCTATTACGACAGCCTGATCGGCAAGCTGATCGTGCATGGGCGCAACCGGGTGGAATGCATGATGCGTCTCAGGCGCGCGCTCGACGAGTTCGTGGTGGATGGCATCAAGACGACGCTGCCCCTCTTCCGCGATCTGGTCGGCAATTCGGACATCGCCAATGGCGACTACGACATCCACTGGCTGGAAAAATACCTGGCCGACGCAGGCTAGAGCCTTTCATGGCTACCCGGAATCGTTCTGCCGGAGAGCATTTGGTCCCAGGGTCGAGAGTTTCGGCGAAAGGCGTGGTGGCGCCACGGCCGAGCCGAAAGCCGAAGGAAATGGGCCAAATGCACACGGCCCGAAGGGTTTGCCGCTGGCGGACGCCCGCTTTGTCGGCCGGATTTGGCCGTACCCCGGTACGACCTGCACCGGCCTTCGCGCAGATCGTCCCGCCATCGGACAAACAGAAGCGTTTCCGTGTAGCCATGAAAGGCTCTAGGCCCGAGCGATGACCCGTCCCTATGCGCCGGGTTACCGCATCCCGCCAGACCTTCTGCTGAAGGCCTACGCGTCAGGCGTGTTCCCCATGGCGGAAAGCGCCGCCGATCCGGAGGTTTTCTGGGTGCGGCCGGAAACGCGCGGCATAATTCCGCTGGACGCATTCCACGTCTCGCGCAGCCTGCGCAAGATCGTGCGGCAGGCGCGCTTCGACATCCGCTACGATTTCGACTTCGAAGGCGTCATCGACGGTTGCGCGGAGACCCGCACCGGCCGCGATTCGACCTGGATAAACCGTCCTATCCGCGAGGCCTATGGCGAGCTTTTCCGGCGCGGCAACTGCCATACGGTGGAAGCATGGCGGGACGGAAGGCTGGTCGGCGGTCTCTACGGCGTGTCGCTCGGCAGGGCGTTTTTCGGCGAAAGCATGTTTTCGCGGGAACGCGACGCCTCCAAGGTCTGCCTCGTGCACCTCGTCGCCAGATTGGCGGAGCGTGGCTTCACACTTCTGGATACGCAGTTCACGACCGAACATCTGAAGACCTTCGGCGCCGTGGACGTGCCGCGCGGCAAATATGAGCGCCTGCTGGAACACGCCCTGCAAGGCGAAGCGAGCTTCTGAATCCCGAAGGCGATCGCGGAACCAACCGCCGACGTCGGCATTTCTCCCGGGCGTCAACCGAGGTGCGAGCCATGGTCACTTTCAGGGAAATGAGCGTGCAGCAGATCGCCGAAGACACCGAACTGTCGACGGAGGAGAAGATCGAAAAACTGCTCGAAATGGAATCTGAAGCCCGCGGCCTGCAGCGCGCGGCCTCGGAAAGCCCGATGAACGCCGATGACGGCTGGGAAGCGGATCTGCGCAGGATACGGATGGTACTGGAAAAACTCGGCTGGAAAGAGCCGAAGAAGGGCGCGGCCACGCTTTAACCGGACCGGGGCGCATCCTTTGGAAAAGCATTTTACGGCCATCGCCAACAAGGTCGCATATTTTGCGGGGAAGCCGGCGACCTTCGTTGTCTGCGTCGCCCTTATCGTGGTCTGGGCGGTAAGCGGGCCGATCTTCGGATTTTCCGACACGTGGCAGCTCATCATCAATACCAGCACGACAATCATCACCTTTCTGATGGTGTTCCTGATCCAGAACACCCAGAACCGCGACGGCGCCGCGGTTCAGGCCAAGCTCGACGAACTCATTCGCGTGTCGAAGGCGGAGAACGACCTCATCGGCATAGAGCATCTCACCGAAAGCGAGGTGGAGGAGTTCCGCAGCCGGTGCGAAAAGATGGCAAAAGAGGCAGACGAGCGCCTTGAGCAGATCAGGAAGAAAAAGCACAAGGCCGCCTAGAGTTTGCTAGGACGTCGGCTGGCCTGCCGGACTTGAATAACTGCGTCCGTGGTGTCACATGTGGCCGGAGAACCTGCCTCACGCAGTCCCGATTTCCGGATTTTCCATGGTCACCTATCTCGACGCCGCCACGGCTCCCTTGCGCAATACGGGCCAGATCAGGCTTTACGGAGCCGACGCATTCGACGGCATGCGCAAGGCTTGCCAGCTGACGGCGCGCTGTCTGGACGAACTGGTCGACATCGTGAAGCCGGGCGTGCCGACCGAGGCGGTCGACCGTTTCGTGTTCGAGTACGGCATGGATCACGGCGCAATGCCGGCGACGCTCAACTATCGCGGCTACACGAAATCCTCCTGCACCTCGATCAATCACGTCGTCTGCCACGGTATTCCCGACGCCAAGCCGCTACGCGAAGGCGACATCGTCAATATCGACGTGACCTATATCCTGGACGGCTGGCACGGCGATGCGAGCCGCATGTATCCCGTCGGCCAGATCAAGCGCGCCGCCGAGCGTCTGCTCGAAGTGACCCACGAATGCCTGATGCGTGGCGTCGGCGCGATCAGGCCGGGATTGCGGACCGGCGTCATCGGCGCGGCGATCCAGAACTATGCCGAAGCCGAACGCTGCTCGGTCGTGCGCGATTTCTGCGGACACGGCGTCGGCCTGCTGTTCCACGACGCGCCCAACATCCTGCACTACGGCACGGCTTCGGAGGGCGTGGAGATGCGACCCGGCATGATCTTCACCGTCGAGCCCATGATCAATCTCGGCCGGCCGCATGTGAAGGTGCTGTCCGACGGATGGACAGCGGTCACGCGGGACCGATCGCTGTCGGCCCAGTACGAGCACACGGTCGGGGTGACAGATACGGGCTGCGAGATCTTCACGCTGTCGCCTGCGGGACTCGACCGTCCGGGCCTGCCATCGTAGCCTCGACGGCAGAACGCCGGACAAGGGGGGACGACGGCTGGCATGAAGGGTGAGGAAGAGGCCGACGAGCGCGCGTTTTTCGGCGAAGGTGTGTCGCGCCTGGCGTCAAAGCCGGCCACGTCGGCCGCCGGCCGGCCGGGCAACGGAAGAACGGCCGAAGCGCCGCCGTCGACGGAAGGACCGTCTTCGTCACCTGATCCCAGCGCGGTCGTGGAAGCGTCCAAAACGCCTCCGCCGCATTATGTCGATCATCGCGACCGGCTGCGCGACCGCTTCGTCCGCACCGGCTCCGACGCGCTCGCGGACTATGAGCTGCTCGAGCTTCTGCTGTTTCGTTCCGTCTCGCGCGCCGACACGAAACCGATCGCCAAGGCGCTGCTGGTGCGATTCGGCTCGCTCGCCGAAGTTCTCGGCGCTCCGACCCATCTCCTGCGCGAGGTGAAGGGTGTCGGCGAGGCGGTTGCGCTCGACCTGAAGATTGTCAATGCGATGACGCAGCGCGCCTTGCGCAGCGAGGTCGTCAAACGCGAGGTCCTGTCCTCATGGGAAAAGGTCCTGAGCTACTGCAAGGCGGCAATGGCGTATGAGGACCGAGAGCAGTTCCGCATCCTGTTCCTCAACAAGAAGAACGAGCTGATCGCCGACGAGGTGCAGAACATCGGCACCGTCGACCACACCATGGCCTATCCGCGCGAGGTGCTGCGGCGAGCGCTGGAACTGGCGGCGAGCGCAGTGGTGCTCACGCACAATCACCCGTCAGGCGATCCCGAGCCTTCCCGTGCCGACATCGAGATGACCAAGGCCATCATCGCCGCGCTGAAGCCGTCCGGCATCGCCGTGCACGACCACGTCATCATCGGCAAGAAGGCCTTCGCCTCGATGAAGGGCCTGCTGCTGATCTGAAAAAGAAAAGCCGCCCGAAGGCGGCTTTCCGATGTCCATAAGGCAGCGCCTTATTCGGCCTCTTTTTCCGCATCCTTGGTGGCAGCCTTCTTCTTGGGCGCGGCCTTCTTCTTCGGGGCGGCTTCCTCGGCGTCGGCGGCCTTCGCCTCTTCGCCCTCGGCGGCCTTGGCCTTCTTGGCCGATGTCTTCTTCGCCGGCTTCGCCTTCTCGCCCTCGGTCGGCTCCTCGGCCAGCAATTCTTCCTTGCTGACCTTCTTGTCGGTCACCGCAATCTGACCGAGCAGATGGTCGACGACCTTCTCCTCGAAGATCGGCGCGCGGATGGCGGCGAGTTGCTGCGGGTTGGAGCGGTAGAACTCGAACACCTGCTGCTGCTGGTCCCCAGGGAAGCGGCGCACGAACTCGAACAGGCCGCGCTGCATCTCCTCGTCGGAGACCGTCACGCCGGCCTTCTCGCCGATTTCTGCGAGCACCAGCCCGAGACGCACGCGGCGTTCCGCCAGACGATTGTACTCGGCGCGGGCGGCTTCTTCCGTCGTATCCTCGTCCTCGAAGGTGTGACCGGCTGCGGCGAGATCGCGGCTCACCTGGTTCCAGATGTTGTTGAACTCGGCCTCGACCAGCTTCGACGGCGCTTCGAACGAATAGCTGGCGTCGAGTGCGTCGAGCAGTTCGCGCTTCACCTTCTGGCGCGTCATCTGGCCGAACTGGCTCTCGATCTGGCCGCGGATGATCTCCTTGAGGCGCTCGGCGGTGTCGATGCCGAGCTTCTTCGCCACCTCGTCATTGACCTCGGTGCTGTCCGGCGCGGCGACTTCCTTGACCTTGATGTCGAAGGTCGCGTCCTTGCCGGCGAGATGCGCGGCCTGATAATTCTCCGGGAAGGTGACGGTGATGACCTTTTCGTCGCCCGCCTTCACGCCGACGAGCTGATCCTCGAAGCCCGGGATGAACTGGCCGGAGCCGAGCACCAGACCCGAATCCTCGGCGGTGCCGCCATCGAACGGCTCGCCGTCGATCTTGCCGAGATAATCGATGGTCACCTTGTCCCAGAGCTCGGCCTTGCCCTTCTTCGGCGCGTAGTCGCGCGCATCGGCGGTGACGCGGCGAAGCTGCTCGTCGATCTCGGATTCCGGCACGTCGTAGATCTGCCGCGTCACCGCGATGCCCGACACGTCCTTGATCTCGATAGGTGGCAACACCTCGTAGTTGAGCTGGAACTCGAAATCGGCGCCGCCGGCGAGAATCTTCTCGGCTTCCTTCTCGTCCTCGGTCATGACGACCTCGGGCTGCATCGCTGCCTTCTCGCCGCGCTCGGAAAGGATGTCGCGGGTCGAGTTGTTGAGGATCTCGTTGACGACCTCGGCCATGAAGGACTTGCCGTAGACCTTGCGCAGATGCTGGACCGGCACCTTGCCGGGACGGAAGCCATTGATGCGCACCTTGTCCTTGGCGTTGTTCAGGCGCTGCATCAGGCGATCTTCCATGTCCTTGGCGGGCACGGTGACCTTGATCTCGCGCTTGAGGCCGGAATTCAGCGTTTCGGTGACCTGCATCATAAAACCTTTGCTTTGACGCATCCGGGCCCGGCGGGAGCTGCCGTTCGGGCCATCCGGAGTGCGTGCCGGGAGTGCCAATCTGTGCGGACGGTGTGTCGAGATTTCGGCGCAAACACCCGAAAAGCCATCACACGGGCCGTTGCGCTTCTGAGAAAACCGCGGCAATCTCCTGATCTGCCTGAGTTTTTCTCCAACTGCGCCAACGACTGTTCGGCCGTCTGTCACATTCGGCTCGCCTTTTGTCACACGCGACCGCGATTTTCAACCGATTTCGGGGGATTGGCGGGCGCAAGGCCCGGCTCCATATTCATTGACAGGCGCGGCGACACATGGGATTGCGGGCACGCTGAGCGGATGTGGCGGAACTGGTAGACGCCCCGGATTTAGGTTCCGGTGCCGAAAGGCGTGGGGGTTCGAGTCCCTTCATCCGCACCAGCCACCTTTTCCGGCTGCTAATAGGGCGGTTCCTCGTAGACGCGGACGTCGCCGTCCATAAGCGCCTTGATCTGCGGCGTGCCATCGGCTGCGAGCGCGACGACCACGCCGAAGCTGCGTACATTCAGATCCTTTTCGATCTGCCGGCCCTCGCCTTCCGGCACGTAGAAGCGTTCGATGCCATAGGAAACCGCGATTTCGGCCCCCGGCTCGATACGCCAGAGGCCTGCGGTCATGCCGCGCACGTCCAGCTCGCCGGCAACCGGCGGCGCGACCGCCTTGCCCAGCATCGCCGAACGGGCGCGCCAGTAGCCGTCCGCATCCCTGCCGATACGGACCATGATCGGGCCGGCCGGCAGCGCCGCGTCGCCCTGCGGCAGATTCGACACCAGCGCGACGGGAATGCGCGATATGTCGAAGCCGAGGCGCACATAGTCTCCGCGCAGCAGGTCACGCGGATCGACGGGCTCGACTTTCAGCAGCGCCTCCGGGCCGTTGCGCAGCACGGCGGCGCGTCCCGCGATCATCCAGCCGAGAAAGCCGATCTGGAGCGCGGCGACGAGCAGCGCCAGCGCAACGGTGCGGGAGCCCTTCATGCCGCGCCTCCCTGCATGGCGGGGCGTCCCGTCATGCGTTTCTCGATCCGCACGATGATGAAGGCCACGACTGCGAGCGCCAACCCCGAGAACAGGAACAGGCCCGCCGTATCGATCATGCTGCCGACCGTGACGATGTAGGCGAAGCAGAGCTCGATCGCGAAGGCGACATAGGCGATCCAGCGCATGAGGCGGCTTTCGCGGCCGCGCAGCACGAGAGCGGCGATGATGCCGGCGAAGGCGATCAGGGTCGCGAGGAGCATGGGGACGAAATGTTCGTAGACCTCGACCTGGATCATCGCCATCCCGATGAGAAAACCGATTAGCGGATGAGCGGGATAAGGACCGCCGAGCCGCGCGAGGCGTTCGACGGTCTCCTGCGCCCAATGCGCGGCGGCGAAGACGGCCGCTGAGACCAGCGCAAGGGCGAGCCCGGCTTCGACCGGGCGGCCGTCTATACCGACGACGAAAGCCCACAGGATCGCCGACAGGAGCAGCAGATGCCGCGCGGCACGCCCATGGGTCCAGTAGGATACCGCCCAGATGACGATACCGAGCAGCAGGAAGGCGTAGCGGTAATCGCGCGCCGCATTGTAGTCGGACTCCTGCATCAGGAGCCATGCCACGGCGATCAGGACGGCGGCGGCGGTCAGCACGGGCGAGCGCAGCACCGCCGCGGCAAGGGTGGTTCCGAGGCACCAGGTCAGGACCGCCGCCGTTTCGTCGCCGGTCATGTGGTACATCTGGCCGATCAGCGCGATCGCGGCGCCGAAGGACGCGGCGCCTATGATGAAGAGCGCCTCGCCGAAGCCGGGATGATCGCGGCCTTTCAGCACCGCGCCGCCCACATATCCGGCCGCTATCAGCGCGAAAAGCGCGCCGACCCTCGCCAGCCGAGGAATGGCCTCCCAGTTGGCGGCGATGAAGACGAGGATAGCGGCGGCGACGAGGATCGCGGCCATGATCGCCAGCACCGAGCCGAACGACATACCCTCGTCCTGACGCGTCTCGACGTCAAGGAGGAGACGTTCGGCGGTCGTCCCATCAACCAGTCCGGCGTCACGCCATCGAACGATTTCGCGGCGGAGATGCGATCTCTGGGCGAACATTCTCAGGGCCCTGCCTGTTGCAGTGCAAAAGATTCACAAACCTGCGTAAACCGCCGTTTCCACGCGATTTTGGGACGGTTTCCGATTTTCGCCATAAAAGCTAAAACTCGTTAATGGTGCATTGCACAATTGCATTGCTGCTATGCACGCTTGTCGCTTTAATTCCGGACAAGGCGGGCCTATCTACGTCTCGTACAAAAAGAGAAGAACGAAAGACGCTAAGAGAACTACCATGAACCTGATCCGCAACTATCGCAACTGGCGCCGCTATCGTGAGACGGTGACGGAGCTGAACCGCCTGACCAATCGCGAACTGAATGACCTCGGCATCAGCCGCAGCGACATTCCCTTCGTGGCGAGGAAGTCGATCTAATTCAATCGCGCCGCGATCCGGCGCGACAAGCTGCAAAGAACGAGAATAGAAATGAACCTGATCCAAAATTTTCGTGACTGGCGCGCTTATCGCGCGACGGTTTCCGAGCTGGACAGCCTTTCCAACCGCCAGCTCGCTGATCTCGGCATTGCCCGTCATCAGATCAAGACCGTCGCCCGTACGGGCCGCCGCTGAGTGAAAGATTTCGTCGGGCTCATCCTCCTCCCAGACCCCGGCGGATATGGTCGGCAATCTCCTCCTCCCGATTGCTGACCGGCAAAAACGACTTCCGCCGGATCTCCTCCCCCGGCGGAAGTTGTTCCCCGAGGTCTCCGCAGCCTCGATAAACACAGGCGGAAGGAATTTCGTCGGCGCCTACCTCCTCCCAGGCAAAGACGGATACGGCCGGCCTCTCCTCCTCCCGATGGCCGGTCGGGCGTAACGACACCCGCCGGATCTCCTCCCCCGGCGGGTGTTGTCTTTTGGGACTCTCCGAATCCGCTGTTTCATTCCGAAGTCTGCGTCCGGTGCGCATCGACGCTGGCGTCGGCGTGTCCGTCGCCCTATGTTCATCGGAATCCTCGCCAACCCTCCCCGGAGCTTCATGATGAAAAAGCGCCCGCTCGGCCGCACCGGCATCGCCATCGCCCCTGTCGTCTTCGGCGGCAACGTCTTCGGATGGACGGCGGACAAGCAGACGTCTTTCGCCCTTCTCGACCGGTTCGTGGAGGCCGGATACAACGCCATCGACACGGCCGATGCCTATTCGCGATGGGTGCCCGGCAACTCCGGCGGCGAATCGGAGGCGATCATCGGCGAATGGCAGAAGAGCCGCGGCAATCGCGACCAAATCGTCATCATCACCAAGGTCGGCTCCGACATGGGCCAGGGCCATACGGATCTCTCGGCGCAATGGATCGCCGAGGAGGTCGAAGCCTCGCTGCGGCGCCTGCAGACCGACCATATCGACGTCTACCTGTCGCATTGGCCGGATTCGCGCACGCCTTACGCCGAGACGCTGGGCGCTTATGAGAAACTGATGAAGGCCGGCAAGGTCCGCTCCGTCGGGGCCTCCAACCTCGACGCGGCGCAACTGCGCGAAGCGCTCGACGTGTCGGCGAAGGAAAATCTGCCGCGCTACGACGTCCTGCAACCGGAGTACAACCTCTACGATCGCGGCTCCTTCGACGGCCCGCTGCGCGATCTCACCATGGCCGAGGAGATAGGCGTCATTACCTACTTCAGCCTTGCGAAGGGCTTTCTGTCCGGAAAATACCGCGAGAAGGCCGATCTTGGCAAAAGCCCACGCGGTGGCGGTGTCGAGGGCTATCTCAACCCGCGCGGCTTCGCGATCCTTGCCGCGCTCGATGAGGTTTCAGCCAAACACGGGGCGACGCAGGCGGAAGTCGCCCTCGCCTGGATCGTCGCGCGCGAAGGCGTCACAGCGCCGATCGCCAGCGCCACGTCACTCCAGCAACTGGAAAGTCTGAGCAAGGGCGGAACGCTCGAGCTCGACCGGGACGACATCGCCCGGCTGGACAAGGCAAGCGCGCCGGCCTGAGCGGGGATCAGCGCTGGCCGCCCACGCCGCGCCTCTTCCATTCGCTCAGGGGCATGATGTCAGGCGCGCCGCCGGCTGGCTCGTACCAGCTGTCGACCGTCCATTTCTTGCCCGATCGCTCCTGCAGGACGGCGGTGAAATGCGGATAGCGGCCATCCGCGAAGAAACCGCGTGAGGCGCGGCGCATCACCTTGTGATGCTTCAGCAGTCCGCGCCTTTCTGCGAGCTTGAGAATGGACGTCGTGTTGGTCGACTCGTCCACGCAATCCATCTGGCCGCGTTCGCGTCCCGCGCCGAAATCGGATTTCGGACGATCCCTGATACCCACGACCGCCGCTGCGCGACGCTCATAGAACTGCACCAGCCTCGACACGGCGCGCCGCTCCGCCGCCGGAGAGCCGTGGCCTGAACGCAGGATCGAAGTGATCTGCCGCATATCGCCTGCGCCGAGCGTCAACCGCGTCTTGAAGTGACAGGAATAGCCATGACAGACGGTGAGCTGTTCCGCATGAGCGTTGCCCGAAAACAAGGAAACCGCCGCGATCAAGCCGGCGAACAGCGTGGCTTTGGTCAGCATCATGCCCCTTCATAGCGCATATCCATTAACGGCAACTCTGGCGCCGCGCGCAGATTGCTTTCCGATTGTCGCCGCCTTATGTCCCCGGCATGACGACAACGAAGCCCATTCATGTCATCGGCGGCGGTCTTGCCGGCTCGGAAGCGGCCTGGCAGGCGGCCGAAGCCGGCGTGCCCGTGATCCTGCACGAGATGCGGCCGGTGCGCGGCACCGAGGCGCACAAGACGGAAGGCCTTGCCGAGCTCGTCTGCTCCAACTCGTTCCGCTCGGATGATGCGCAGACGAACGCCGTCGGGCTGCTGCACGCCGAGATGCGGCTCGCAAACTCTCTCATCATGGCGTCCGGCGACGCGCATCAGGTGCCGGCCGGCAGCGCGCTGGCCGTGGACCGCGACGGCTTTTCCGACGCGGTGACGGCGAAGCTCGAAGCGCATCCGCTCGTCACGATCGTGCGCGAGGAAGTCGCCGGCCTGCCGCCGGCGGACTGGGATCAGGCGATCATCGCCACAGGCCCCCTCACCGCGCCGTCGCTCGCCGAGGCGATCGCGCGGGAAACCGGCGCGGATGCGCTCGCCTTCTTCGACGCCATCGCGCCGATCGTGCATTTCGACACGATCGACATGGATGTCTGCTGGTTCCAGTCCCGATACGACAAGGTCGGACCCGGGGGCACCGGCAAGGACTACATCAACTGCCCGATGGACAAGGCGCAGTACGAGGCCTTCGTGCAGGCGCTGATCGACGGCCAGAAGACCGAGTTCAAGGAATGGGAAGGCACGCCCTATTTCGACGGCTGCCTGCCGATCGAGATCATGGCCGAGCGCGGCGCCGAGACGCTGCGGCACGGGCCGATGAAACCTATGGGCCTGACCAATGCGCATAATCCGACGGTGAAGGCCTATGCCGTGGTGCAGCTTCGGCAGGACAACGCGCTGGGCACGCTCTACAACATGGTCGGCTTCCAGACGAAGCTGAAGCATGGCGAGCAGACCCGCATCTTCCGCATGATCCCGGGACTTGAGAACGCGGAATTCGCGCGGCTCGGCGGCCTGCACCGCAACACCTACATCAACTCGCCGACCCTGCTCGACGGCAGCCTGCAACTGAAGTCACGGTCCGGCCTGCGCTTCGCCGGCCAGATCACCGGCTGTGAAGGCTATGTCGAAAGCGCGGCCATCGGCCTCTTGGCCGGGCGCTTCGCCGCCGCCGCGCGGCTCGGCAAGCCGGTTCCGGTTCCGCCCGCCACGACGGCGTTCGGCGCGCTGCTCAACCACATCACCGGCGGACACATCGTCTCCGACGACGAGCCCGGCAAGCGTTCGTTCCAGCCGATGAACGTAAATTTCGGCCTGTTCCCGCCGCTGGAGCCCGGCACGAAGCTCAGGCCGGACGGGTTCGAGGGCCGTTTCCGCGGCAAGGACAAGTCGATCGCCAAGAAGAAAGCCACGGCCGCGCGCGCCTTGCGCGACTGCCGGGAATGGCTCGGGATTGCCGAGGCGCGCGAAGCGGCGGAGTAAATCTCCGTCGACCTCCGGCGGTACTATTCCGCCGGTTGAACCGCTCCTGCCGCGCCGCTCTTGCGTGGCAGATCGGGCAGGCCCTGCATCCCGGCCTGTTCGGGATGCAGCATGACATATTGCGCCTTCAGGTCGTCGGACGTCTTGCGGCTGCCGTCATGGCTCCATCCGGGCGGCGCGAACATGTACATCAGGCGCTCGCGAAACGTCAGGCCGGGTTTCATCACGTCCTTGAAGATCGAAATCCACTCGTGGAAAGCGACGTAGAACAGGTTGAACGTGCCGATGTTCTGGACGAGCCCGTATTTCGGCATGTCCTCGTCGCGCTCCTCGACGAAGGTGCCGAACATCCGGTCCCAGATGATGAAGACGCCGCCATAATTGGCGTCGAGGTAGCGCGGATTGCTCGAATGATGCACGCGGTGATGCGACGGCGTGTTCATCACATACTCGATCGGCTTCCAGAGCTTGCCCACCGTCTCCGTGTGCAGGAGGAACTGGTAGGCAAGATTGATGCCGCCGACGAAGAGGATGAGCAGCGGGTGGAAGCCCAGCCACGCCAGCGGCAGGTAGAGCAGGAACGAGCCGGTGAAGATGGTCGTCCAGGGTTGTCGCAGCGCCGTGGTGAGATTGTAGTGCTGGCTCGAATGGTGGTTGACATGGTCCGCCCACCACCAGCGGATGCGGTGCAGGCCGGCGTGGTACACATAACGCCTGAAATCGTCGAGCACGAAGCACAGGACGGCCGACCACCAGGTGATGCCGGGATCGAATATCCGGTAGTTGTAGGCCCACTGCATCATCGCGATGAGCGCGATTGCGTAGATGATGCCCGTCGCGACATTGCCGACACCCATCAAAAGGCTCGTCATCGCGTCCCGGCGCTCATACTGGCCCCTGGCCTTGCCGAGCCAGATCAATCCAAGCTCGATCAGGATGCCAACGACGTAAAGCGGGATCGCAAGTTGCCCCGTGTTCGGCAACTCGATGTTCGCCAGGCTGTCCATTCGGCCGCTCCGCCTGCGGTTTAAGGAAGCGTTTACTATGCCAGATCGGGCGCCAGAACGAAAGTCGAGGAACCCGGGAGACTTTTCAGTCCGGCGAAATCGTCTCGGTTATGGTAAACGGCCGGCGTGACGTATCAGCTTTGGCCGAGTGCGGCGCTGACGAAATCGCGGTCGGCGGCCGAGGCAAAGTCGAAGCGCAGGCGGCGCAGCGTGACGTCGTGAAAACGTATGGTGAGGGCGTTCTCCCCGCTGCGGGCGAGCTCCGCAATGTCCGCTTTCCCGATTTGCCGGACCACGAACCTGTCGCCGAGGCCGCGCACCAGCCCGATGCCGCCATCCGGCAGTTCGATGAAGGCGTTGCGCCTGTCCGGGGTCACGATCACCCGGCCGGCGGTGGAAGCGTCCAGTTCGGGGTGCTCGGCATAGAACGCGTCCAGCGCCTCGGCTTCCGAGGACAATCGCCCGCCGCTCTTGTTTCCGGCAAAGCGCAGCAGCACGTCGATCAGCACCAGTCCGCCGACGATCAGGCCAACAAGCAGAAGAGGATGCATCCCACCTCACCCGACACGCGCAACCGGGCAGCAAACGTGAAAGCAGGCGCAGTCCCGCATCGCCACCACGACTCGCAGGAATAGCCGAGACGCCTCCCCGCCGTAAGGCCTTGCGCGCGATTCCCGGCTACCAGCCCCGACTGGCCGCGCGCAGCAGCAGCCAATGCCGCCGTAGCGCGGAAAGCCCGGACGATGAGGTCGGCGCGCTGGCCCCCGATGCCGACAACCTTCCGAGATAGGCGGGCGTCAGCGCCAGCGGCAGGAAAGCCGGACGCAAAATGGCCGGCAGCGCGTCGGCATGCTTTCGGAAGGCCGCGAGATGCTCGCTGGCAAGGGCGATCATCGCTTCGACCGCCCGGCGGGAGGCAACCCCGTCGGGCGAGGCGACGAACTCCTCCGGCGTCGTTCCGGCAGCCGCGAGAATGTCGCGCGGGACGTAGCACTGTCCCCTCGCCCGATGCAGCGGCAGCAGCCGCAACAGGCCGGTGATCCCCTGCGCGCATCCGGCATGGCCGGCGAGTTCCGCCTGCTTCACGGCGGCGGCCGGATCGAGAATCATCGCCGCAAGCTGGATGACCGCGGAGGCGGTTTCCCCGCAATAGCCCTCCAGATCGCCGCGCGTCGGCATCGGATCGTCGAAGAGGTCGAACATGCGGGCTTCGAGGTAGTTGGCGAAAGCGCCACGGGGCAGATGATGCTCGTCGATGGTCCGGAGCAGCGCCTCCGCGACCGGATGGCCGTCGGCCGAGCGCCCGAATCCCGCGTCGATGACCTCGTGCCACCATTGCAGACGCACCTCGCCCGACAGCGCCTCGCGGATGCGGTCGCGGATGCCGGCCACTTCGGCATTGAAGGCATAGAGCGAAAAAAGCGCGGCGCGCTTGTCTTCAGGTGCGTAAAGCGTGGCAAGATAACGGTCGGGATCGGTGTCCCGAACCGTCTTCATAACGATGTCTTCGCGCGCGGTCACGTCACGCGACGGCGATCAGGGCGGCGGCAACCGCCCGGTCTTCCGCAAGCAGCACGTTGTATGTCCGCACCGCAGCCCCGGTGGACATCGGATCGGACGAAATGCCCGCGTCCTTCAACGCCGTCCGCAGGTCGCGGGGCATGGGGCGCAGCGCTTCGCCCATGCCGACGAGGAGGATTTCGATGCCTTCCGCCTCCGTCATAACCTTCGCGAAGTCGGCGGCCGACAGGGCTTGCGGGTCCGCCGGCTCCCAGCCGTGGATGCCGCTGGGCAGGCAGAGGATCGAACCCCTGTGCGACATGTCGGCAAACCGGAAGCCGCCATTGCCATAGGCCTCGATCGGCGCGCGGCCCGGAAAGTGCGCCGCGCGGATGACGAGGCCCGAAGACATGACGCGTCAGGTCTTGGACGGCTGCGCGCCGCTCGGAACGACGTTCTTCGCTCCGCCAGGCTGGTCGAACATATCCGGCCGAAGCTTGAACAGGATCAGCAGCGGTCCCGCGATGAAGAGCGAGGAATACGTTCCAACGAACACGCCCACGATGATGGCGAAGACGAAGGACGAGATGACCTCCCCGCCGAAGAAGTAGAGCGATATCAGCGCCAGAAGCACCGTCAGGCCCGTGAGGATGGTGCGCGACAACGTCTGGTTGAGGGAGATGTTGATCACCTCCTCGATCGGCATCTTCTTGTATTTTCGCAGCATTTCGCGGATTCGGTCATAGATGACCACCGTGTCGTTGATCGAATAGCCGATCACGGTGAGGATCGCCGCGATACTCGACAGGTTGAATTCGAGGCCGAGGAAGACGTAGAGGCCGACGATCATGATGACGTCGTGGATGGTCGAAATGACCGCGCCGACGCCGAACTGCCATTCGAAGCGGAACCAGATGTAGACGAGCAGCGCCAGCATGGAGAGCGTGATGCCAATGGTTCCCGTCCAGGCAAGCTCGGCCGAAATGGTCGGCCCGACGACCTCGATGCGCCGGAAGTCGTAGCTGTCCTCGAGTTCGGCCCGCACCTTGTCGACGACGGACTGCTCCGCATTGTCGCCGCCGTCCTGCGCCTGCACCCGGATCATCAGGTCGTTACCAGCCCCGAAGGCCTGGACCTGGACCTCCCCGATATTCAGCTCGTTGAGACGCGAGCGCACGTCTCCCGGATCGGCAGGGCCGCTTTTCGACTGAACCTCGATCATCGAGCCGCCGCGGAAGTCGATGCCGTAGTTGAAGTCGACCATGGTCATCATGACGATGACCCCGACCGACAGAATGCCCGACAATGCGAAGCCGATGTTCCGGTAGCGCATGAAGGGAACACGCGGGTCGAGTGGAAGATAATGCACGAGACCGGCCGGGAATTCCGACGGACGCCAGCGCCGCACCCAGAACGCGATCAGCCAGCGCGTCAGGGTGAAGGCCGTGAAGACGGTCGTGACGATACCGATGCCCAGCGTCACCGCGAAGCCGCGCACCGGGCCGGTGCCCATGTAGAACAGGATCACGGCCACGATCAGCGTGGTGAGATTGGCGTCCACGACGGTGGCGAGAGCGCGCGCGAAGCCCGAATCGAAGGATTGGACCATCGACCGCCCCATCTTTCGCTCCTCGCGCACACGCTCGAAGATGATGACGTTGGAATCCACCGCCATGCCCATCGTCAGAACGATGCCGGCGATACCAGGCAGCGTCAGCGTTGCGCCGAGCACCGACAGGATCGCGACGATGAGCGCCACATTGGCTGCAAGGGCTATGTTGGCGATGATGCCGAGCTTGCCGTAGACGGCCAGCATGCAGACGATCACGAGCACGGCGCCGATCGCCGATGCGATCTGACCGGCGGCGATGGAATCGGCGCCAAGGCTCGGGCCGACAGTGCGTTCCTCGACGATCGTCAGGTCGGCCGGAAGTGCCCCGGCGCGCAGCAGCACGGCAAGGTCGTTGGCGCTCTGGGCGGTGAAGCTGCCCGAAATCTGGCCGCTGCCGCCGAGGATCGGCTCGTTGATGCGCGGCGCCGAGATAACCTGCTTGTCGAGGATGATGGCGAACAGCCGACCGACATTCTGCTGCGTAGCCTGCCCGAAGCGCGTCGCGCCCTTGGCGTCGAAGCGGAACGAAACCACCGGCTCGTTGGTGCGCGAATCGAACGTCGCCTGCGCGTCTACGAGATTCTCGCCCGACACGATGACGCGGTCCTCGATCAGATACGGAACCGGGGGATCGTCCATCGAGTAGATCACGGAGGAACCGGCCGGGGGACGGCCTTCGATGGCCTCCTGCACCGGCACGGAGGTGTCGACCATCTGGAATGTCAGCTTGGCCGTCTGGCCGAGAATGTCCTTCAGGCGCTGCGGGTCCTGCAAACCGGGCACCTGCACGAGGATGCGGTCGGAACCCTGACGCTGGATGATCGGCTCGGTCGTGCCGAGTTCGTTGACGCGGCGGCCGATCACCTCGATGGACTGCGTGACGGCGGAACTGACGCGATAGGCAAGGCCCTGATCGGTGATGGTGTATCGCAGGAGGCCGGGTTCCGGCTCCTCCAGCGCAAGCTCGGACACGGAGCCGGTGCCGAAGAGCGTGTTGCTGACGGGCGCCGTGAGCTGCGCCAGCGCCGTCTTCGCCTTCTCGACCTCGGCGGCGTCCCGGATGCGAACCTGCACGCTCCGTCCCGTCCCCGAAAGACCCGTATAGCCGATCTTGGCGTCGCGCAGCAGGGTGCGGATGTCGTCGCGCGTCGCCTGCAGCCGTTCGTCGATCAGATCCTGCTGATCGACGGCAAGCAGGATGTGCGAGCCGCCCTGCAAATCGAGGCCGAGCGTCATGGGACGCTTCGGCACCCAATCGGGCAACGAGTCGCGCGTCGATTGCGGCAGGATGTTCGGCAGCGAGAACAGGACACCGAGAAGGACGACCACCCAGATCGAGATCGTCTTCCAGCGCGAGAAATAGAGCATGTCGTTCGTCCGTTACGGCGGCACGATCACATGCCGCTCGGAATGCAGTTATTTCTTGACGTTCTCGTTGGCGACCGGCTCGCCCTTCACGCGCACGTCCGAAATCGTGGCGCGTAGCGCCGTCACTTTCATGCCGCCGAGGTCGACCTCGAGCTCCTGGTCGTTGATGACTTTGGTGACCTTGCCGACCAGGCCGCCGCCCGTCACCACCGTGTCGCCCCGGCGAATCGCCGCCAGCATTTCGGTGCGCTTCTTCAACTGGGCGCGCTGCGGACGGATGATGAGAAGGTACATGATCACGAAGATCAGCACGAAGGGCAGAATCTGAATCAGGATGTCAGGGCCGGCGCCGCCGGTGCTCTGCGCGTATGCCGGTGTCACAAACATCAAGTCGCTCCCCAGGAATGCGATGAAAAAGGCGCTCGCAGGCGCCGCAAAAAGTGGCCGGAATATAGTTGCTCGGGCCGCCAATGCAACCGTAGCTCTGTCGCGGCCGGTCCTTTTCCGTCCTGTTGCCGCGTGTTAGACGCGCCTGTCAACCGCCCGCCCATAAAATAGAAGCAGAATGTCCGAAAACCCGATCGATGTGCTGAACGCGAAACTTGACCTGCTGATAGAGGCCGTCTCGCGTATCGCCCCGCCGCCGCCTCCGCCCACCGACCTCGACAGCGCCGACTGTTTCATATGGTCGGCCGAAAAAGGCCTGCTGGAGCCGGTAGCCAGGGTCAACCGCGTCGACATCGGGCTCATCAAGGGCGTCGACCGCGTCCGCGACATCCTGTTCGACAACACGGAACGATTCGCCACCGGGCTTCCGGCGAACAACGTGCTCTTGTGGGGCGCGCGCGGCATGGGCAAGTCTTCGCTGGTGAAAGCGGTTCACGCCAGGATCAACAATTCGCGCGCTATCGATGCCCTGCCGCTGAAACTGGTCGAGATCCATCGCGAGGATATCGACACGCTGCCTTCGCTGATGACCATCCTGAAGGCCGCGCCCTTCCGTTTCGTGCTGTTCTGCGACGATCTCTCCTTCGACCATGACGACACGTCCTACAAGTCGCTCAAGGCGGCGCTGGAAGGCGGCGTGGAGGGACGGCCGGAAAACGTCATCTTCTACGCAACCTCGAACCGCCGTCACCTCCTGCCGCGCGACATGATCGAGAATGAGCGCTCCACGGCCATCAATCCTTCCGAGGCGGTCGAGGAGAAAGTGTCGCTGTCTGACCGCTTCGGCCTCTGGCTCGGCTTCCACAAATGCTCGCAGGACGAGTATCTGGAGATGATCGACGGCTACGTGCGACACTACCGGCTGGAGATCGAGGCCGACCGGCTCCGCGCCGAAGCCCTCGAATGGGCGACGACGCGCGGCAGCCGCTCGGGCCGCGTCGCCTGGCAATTCGTTCAGGATCTCGCCGGCAGGCTGCGCAAGCCGCTTCAGGACGACTGAGACCTTGCCGAAACGAAAAGGCCCGCCCTCGAGGGGCGGGTCCTGGCAGGGCGGGCCTGGAGGTCCGGCGGCCCGCAGCCGTCGCTACTCGAGATAGCCTGAGGGGTCGACCGGCGCGGAGTTCTTCCGCACCTCGAAGTGAAGCTTGGGCGACTTGGCGTTGCCGCTCATGCCCGAAACCGCGATCTCGTCGCCGCGCTTGACCTTCTGGCCGCGCTGCACCTTCAACTCGCCGGCATGCCCGTAGACCGTCACCAGCCCATTGTCGTGACGCACCAGAACGGTGTTGCCGAACTCCTTGAGCCCGTCTCCGGCATAGATGACGACGCCGTTCTCGGCCGCCTTGACCGGCGTGCCGGACGGTACGGAAATGTCGATGCCGTCATTGCGGCTGCCGCCGCTGGAGCCGTAGCCCGACACGACCTTGCCGCGCACCGGCCAGCGCATCCGTCCGATGCCGGTCGATTCCGGCGCGACCTCGTCGCTGCCCTTGGCCGCTTCCTCCACCGCCTTCTTCGGCGGCGTGTATTCGGCGACCTTCGCGGCGTCGGGCTTCTTCTCGGCCGGGGCGATGGATGCCGTCTTGGCGCCGGCATCGACGTCCGCGGGCTTCCTGGCGTCGGCGGGCTTCCTGGCGTCGGCGACCACGGCCGCAGACTTGCCGTCCGACTTCAGCTTCAATGTCTGGCCAATGCGGATATTGCCGTCCTTGAGCCCGTTCGCTTCCTTAAGCGTCGTGACCGGAATGCCGGTCTTCTTCGCGATGCGGGAGAGCGAGTCCCCTTCCACCACCGTGTAGGTGCCGCTGGCCTGCTTGCCGGCGCTGTTCTCGGCGGCAACGGCGTCCGTCTCTTTCACCTTCGGCGTGGCCGGCAGGACGGCGAGATTATTACCGGGAGCTTCGGCGGGTTTCGGCTTTTCCGCGGGCTGCGTGCCACGGGAAGATTTCGCCTCTGCCGTCCTGGGGTCGTTGTCGGGCGCCGAAACGCCGGCGGTCGAGGAGTAGACATAGGTCGGGATCACGACCTTCTGGCCGACCTTGAGGCCCTGATCCGCCGAAATGCCGTTCATCTTCATGATGATGTCGGCGGGAACGCCGAACCGGCGCGAAAGATTGTAGACGGTCTCGCCTTCCTTGGCGGTGATCTGCGTGCCGCCCGTGCGCGACCATCCCTTGATGTTGTCCTCGACAGCCGGAGCGACCTCGGCGGCGGCGCGGATCGTGCCGGTCGCCGTCTGGTCCAGCGCGGCGACCTTGCCGGCGGCCTTCTGCTTCTGCGCGGAAACCTCGTCGGCAACGGCTGCTCTGGCGGTGGCGACGGGCGCGGAGCCGACCGGCGGCAGCGAGGTGCGGCTCACCTGTCCCGCCGAAACGTCCACCGGCTGCACAGCGCCGCGCGTGGCCGAGGAATTGACCGCCGCCTGCTGATCGCCGGGATAAGGCTGGTTACTGTTGATGATGGAGCGCTGGTTCGCCGTGGACCCGGTGAACAGCCCGTCCGTCACGTCGCCGAAGCGCATCGCGCTGGAGCTGCAACCCGCCGTCAGGCTGCCGAGCAGGAGCACCGCAGCACTCCGAACCAGAATTCGTTCATTCCTACCGCAACTCTTCGCGCGCATGACAGAACCCGTACCCACACCGACTGTCATGATTAAAGCGCGTTAATGTTACCGCGCGGTTAAGCGCCGTCCTCGCGGACTCGGAAAACTGAATCTTTCGCAAACGGATTCCACGATTCGCCTCTGATTGAGAGGATGCGACGCATAGACGCCCCGCTGCGGCGCCAAGGATAGATGATGCTCACAGGGAGGCGGCGACGCCCTGGATCATGGGCTGGAAACGGACATAGCCCATGTCGATGCGGTCGAAGCGGCTGCCGACTTTTGTGAGCTTGGCCATCAGTTGCGGCTCTTCCGGCCCGCCGATCGCCGCGACCATGATGCCGCCGCTGGCGAGCTGGTCGGCGAAGTTCCGCGGCAGGCTGTCGAAAGCCGGCCATACCACGATGCGGTCGAACGGACCGTCGCCGGCGAGGCCGTGAGCGCCGTCACCATGCCGCACGTGAACGTTGGTGATGGACAGCGCTTCCATGCGCTCCCTGGCGAGATCGGCGAGCGTCCTGTAACGCTCGACGGTCGTCACCTTGCCGGCCAGTCTGGAAATCACCGCCGCCGTGAAGCCGGAGCCGGTGCCGATCTCCAGAATGCGATTGCCGGGCTCGATGGCGAGCGCATTGACCACCGAAGCCTGCAGATCCACGCCCTCGATCGCCTCGCCGCATTCGATCGGAACTGTGCGGTCCGACCATGCCGCACTCTGCCAGCGGGCGGGAATGAAGTTGCGCCTCGGCGTGGCCTCGAACGCGGCGACCAGCTCTCTGGATGCGATGCCCTTGGTGCGCAGCCGCAGCAGGAATGCGGCAAAGGCTTCGCGATCCTCGGGGCCAGTGTTCATGCAATCGCCTTTGCCAGACTTTCCTTGATCTCGTGCGCCGTGAAGTCGAGCTTCAGCGGCGTCACCGAGATGCGCTTCTGCTGAAGCACGGCGATGTCGGTGCCGGGCGCCATCTCCGACGAGTGGCGGCCGAACCGCAGCCAGTAGTAGGGAAAATTGCGCCCGTCCACGCGCTCGTCGACCCATATGCCGTAGGCCAGCTTGCCCTGGCTGGTCACCACCGCGTCCTCTACCTCGTCCGGTCGGCAGTTCGGAAAATTGAGGTTGATCAGGATTCCGGGCGCCAGCTCCATATGCGCGATACGCTCGATGAGGCGCGGCGCATGGGCCTCCGCGGTTTCGTAGGGGATCATCCGCTGGCCCTCGACGGCCGTATAGGATTGGCTGAGCGCGATCGACCGGATGCCGAGCAGCGTGCCCTCCATGGCGCCAGCCACTGTGCCGGAATAGGTGACGTCGTCGGCGACGTTCGAGCCGGAATTAACGCCGGAAAGGATCAGGTCCGGAGGCGACGGCATCACCTTCTTGACGCCCATGATGACGCAGTCGGTCGGCGTGCCGCGCACGGCGAAATGCTTGTCCCGGACCTTCCGCAGCCTGAGCGGCTGCGAGATCGACAGGGAGTGCGCGAAGCCCGACTGGTCGGTCTCCGGCGCCACGATCCAGACATCGTCGGTAAGCTGGCGGGCAATGCGCTCCAGCGAGGCAATGCCCTCGTCATGGACGCCGTCATCGTTCGTAAGGAGAATGCGCATCAGGCTTCGATCTTCTCTTGTCCGCCCATATAGGGCCTCAGCACTTCAGGAATTGTTACGCTGCCGTCGGCGTTCTGGTAATTTTCCATGACCGCGATCAGCGCGCGGCCGACCGCCACGCCGGAACCGTTCAGCGTGTGCACGAAGCGGTTGCCCTTGCCGATCGACGCCTCGTCCGTCGGCTTGTAGCGTGCGTCCATGCGGCGCGCCTGGAAGTCGCCGCAGACCGAGCAGGAGGAAATCTCGCGATAGGCGTTCTGGCCGGGCAGCCAGACCTCGATGTCGTAGGTCTTGCGGGCGCCGAAACCCATGTCGCCGGTGCATAGCGCCACGGTGCGGAACGGCAGTTCCAGACGCTTCAGCACCTCTTCGGCGCAGCGCGTCATGCGCTCGTGCTCGTCGATCGAGCTTTCCTGATCGGTGATCGAGACGAGCTCGACCTTGTAGAACTGATGCTGCCGCAGCATGCCGCGCGTGTCGCGGCCCGCCGAACCGGCTTCGGAACGGAAGCACGGCGTCAGGGCCGTCATGCGCAGCGGCAGCCTGTCGTGAGCCAGGATTTCCTCGCGCACGAGATTGGTGAGCGGCACCTCGGCGGTCGGGATCAGTCCGAGCCGCCCCTCCCCGTGCTTCACGAAGAAGAGATCCTCCTCGAATTTCGGCAGCTGGTTGGTGCCGAACAGGATCTCGTCGCGCACCAGCAGCGGCGGCTGGACTTCCGTATAGCCGTGCTCGGTCGTGTGCAGGTCGAGCATGAACTGGCCGAGCGCGCGTTCGAGGCGCGCAAGCTTGCCCTTCAGCACCGTGAAGCGCGAGCCGGAGAGTTTCGCCGCCCGTTCGAACTCCATCATGCCGAGCTTTTCGCCGATCTCGAAATGCTCCTTCGGCTTGTTGCCCATGCCCGGCTGCCGCGCTGCCCTGATGTCGTCGCCGAACCGGCGCACCTCGACATTATCGTGCTCGTCCTTGCCGAGCGGCACGTCGTCCAGCGGCACGTTGGGAATGACGGCCAGCGCATCTTCGAGCGCGTTGTCGTTGTCGCGCTCCACCTGCTCGGCATTCGACAGCCACGCCTTGATCTCGTTGACCTCGGCCTTGAGCGTATCCGCCAGCGCCATGTCCTTGGCGCGCATGGCGTTGCCGATTTCCCTGGAGGCGGCGTTGCGGCGCTCCTGCTTGGTCTGCAGCTCGCCGAGATGGGCCCGGCGCGCTTCATCCAGTTCGAGGATGCGCTCCACGGTGGATTCCGCGACCGACGACGGCTGGTTGCGCTTGAGGAGCGCCTGAACGAGAGCCTTCGGGTTTTCGCGTATCCACTTTATGTCGAGCATGATCCTCTTCCGATTTCATACTGTGACCCCGGCATCCGCGCCGCAGGCTCGGTCCGAAGTCGGCTTCCTTCTATTCCTCTGACCTTGAAAGACGCGGCAGGGAAATATGGTTCGCCGCGGGCGCACGCAAACGAAGCAGCCACGAAGCGAGGCGGTCACGGCGTAGACCGCCGGACCGAAAGGCGCAAGCCCAACTCGCGCCCGTTGCCTGCTATACGGCGAATTTCGAGGGAACGGGCCGGATCAGCTCTTGAGAGCCGGCGTCGACGCCACCTGCTCTTCCTGATTCTCGGCCGCGATACGCTCCTCGTCGCGCTTCTTCTCGATCAGCCGCGCGGCCCAGATGGAAATCTCGTAGAGCAGGATCGTCGGCAACGCGAGGCCGATCTGGCTGACCGGATCGGGCGGGGTCAGCACGGCGGCGACAACGAAGGCGATGACGATCGCCCATTTGCGCTTTTCGGCCAACCCCTTGGAGGTCAGAAGCCCCACGCGCGCCATCAGGCTGGTCACCACCGGAAGCTGGAAGACGAGGCCGAAGGAGAAAATCAGCGTCATGATGAGGCTGAGATATTCCGACACCTTCGGCAGCAGCGAGATCTGCACGTCGCTGCCCGGCCCCACCTGCTGCATGGCGAGGAAGAACCACATGACCATGGGCGTGAAGAAGAAATAGACGAGCGCCGCGCCCATCAGGAACAGGATCGGCGAAGCGACCAGGAAGGGCAGGAACGCCCGCCTTTCGTTGCGGTAGAGTCCCGGCGCGATGAACTTGTAGATCTGCGTCGCGATCAGCGGGAAGGCGATCACCAGACCGCCGAACATGGCGAGCTTGATCTGGGTGAAGAAGAATTCCTGCGGGGCGGTATAGATCAGTTCCACCTTCTCGCTGGGCAGGCCAGCCCAGTGCACCGCCCATTTGAACGGGATGACGAGGATGTTGAACAGATCCTTGGCGAAGAAGAAGCAGGCCAGGAATGCGACGAAGAAGCCGCCGATGGACCACATCAGACGCGTGCGAAGCTCGATCAGGTGTTCGATCAGCGGGGCGGACGACTTGTTGATGTCGTCTTCGTCGGGGGCCGTGGTCACGTTGCGCTACCCGCTGTCTTCCTGGATTTGCTGCCCGGCTTGCCTTCGGCGCTCGCCTCTGCGCCGGCCGTTGATTTCGCCGGCTTCGGGGTTGCCGCCGCGACCTTGGCCGAAGCTTTCGCCGCTGTCTTGCGCGGAGCCTTTGCGGCCGCCGGAGCAGCAACTGCCGCGGATGCCGTGGCGGTAGCAGCCGCATTGCTGGCCGGCGCCGACGATACTGGCGCCGCGTCGGGCGCGGGCGAGGCTGCAGCGGCGGGCTCGGCCCCCGGCATCACCGTTGCGCCGTTCTTCAGAGGCTCGGCGGCGACCGCCGTCGTGGAAGCCGGTTCGGCCGGCTTCGGCGGGTTCTGCAAGGTCTGCAGGCCTGCCCGAACCTCGTTCGCCGCCTTCTCGAAGGGATTGAGCGACTTCTTGATCTCGTTGGCGGGATTGAGGCTGCGCAGGGAATCGACCGACTTCTTGACGTCGTCCAGCTCCGCTTCCTTGAGCGCCTCGTTGAACTGCTTCTGGAAATCGCCCGCCATGCTTCGCAGCTTGGCGGCCGTGCGCCCGAAGGTGCGCAGCATCTTGGGCAAATCCTTCGGGCCGACGACCACGATCATCACGACCGCGATCACCAGCATTTCGGTCCAGCCGATCTCAAACATGGCTCAACGTCCGGGCTTCGGAACTTGAGGCGCCCGGCAAAGGGCGCCTGGCGCCTTAGCTCTTCGCCTTTTCGGCCGGCTTCACCGTCTCGTCGACGCGATGCTCGACGGTCTTGGGCTCATCGGCGGCAGCGTCGTCGTCGGACATGCCCTTCTTGAAGCTCTTGATGCCCTTGGCCATATCGCCCATCAGCTCGGGAATCTTGCCCCGGCCGAACAGGAGCAGCACGACCACCAGCACGATGATCCAGTGCCAAATTGAAAACGAACCCATTGCTACTCTCTTTCGAAGTTATTCCTCGGCACTGATCTATGCGTTTTCCGCGCCGGATTCAAACACAAGTACGTCAGAAGGACGCAAGCTTAGCCAGATATCTCGTGCATGAGGCGACAAGGCGCCGCACCTGACCCTCGCCCTGACCGGAACTTCCGCACCGGAAACCGCCAGTTCAAGCTGCTCGACCACCCCCAGATAGCGCCGGGAGATGATGCGCGCCTGCGTCTGGCCGGCGCTCTCGCTGAAATCGAAACCGGAGGTGCGCACCGCGACGGAAAGCGCCGTGCCGTCCGCGAAGCCTGCCGCGGCGACGCGACCGACCGGTATATCCACCATGTCCTCCTGCGCGCGGCCCGAAAAAAGGTTGAGCTCGGAGAAGAAGCCGGCGGCGAACAGGCTCACGGGGTTGAGATAGAGTTCCTGCGCCGTGCCGGCCTGGACCAGCCCGCCCTCCTTGAGCAGCGCGATGCGGTCGCCCATGCGCATCGCCTCCTCGGCATCGTGCGTGACGACGATCGCGGTGGCCCTGCTCTGGCGCAGAACCTCCAGCGTTTCGGCGCGCACGGTGTCCTTGAGCCGCGAATCGAGGCCGGAGAAAGGCTCGTCCATCAAAAGCACGGCTGGCCGCGGCGCCAGCGCGCGGGCCAGCGCCACGCGCTGCTGCTCGCCGCCGGAAAGCACATGTGGATAGGATTTGGCGTAATGCTCCAGCCCGACGCGGGCGAGCGCGATCATGGCTTCCTCGCGCGCTTCTTCGCGGGAAAGCGCCGTCAGCCCGAAACGGACGTTATCCAGGATGGTCAGATGCGGAAAGAGCGCGAAATCCTGAAAGACCAGGCCGACGGACCGCTTTTCCGGCGGCAGGAAGACGGACGGCCCCGCGATCTCGCGGCCGTTCAGAACCAGGCGGCCGGATTTCTGCGCCTCGATCCCGGCTGCGATGCGCAGCAGCGTGGTCTTGCCGGAACCCGACGGCCCGAGCAGGCACAGCACTTCCCCCGGCTCGGCCGTCAGCGATATGTCCCGCAGGGTCACGGCGGAGGGGCCGTAATCATGGCTGATGTTCTGGAATTCGAGGCGAGCGGCGAAGGTGACGCTTGTCGTCACGCGCGCGACCGCCTGCCCGCCTTGCTGCTGCACCCGATGGAACTCCTTTACGGAATCGGGTCAATCATCCTGCGGGCGGGGTGTCAACAGACCAAGCTCTTCGAGGTCGATGTCGGTGAGCGGGTCCTCTTCCTCAGTCAGCGCGTCGGGATCGGACGGCGGCAGGGGTACGGAGAAGTTCGCCGGCATGCGCGCGGACAGCAGGCCCGCCCCCTTCAGTTCCTCGATGCCCGGCAGATCGCGGATTTCCTCAAGCTGGAAATGATCGAGGAAGGCGTCCGTCGTGCCGTAGGTGACCGGACGGCCGGGCGTCTTGCGGCGTCCGCGCATGCGGACCCACTCGGTCTCCAGAAGCGTGTCGAGCGTGCCCTTTGACGTCTCCACGCCACGGATCTCCTCGATCTCGGCGCGGGTGACCGGCTGATGGTAGGCGATGATGGCCAGTACCTCCAGCGCCGCGCGTGACAGCTTCTTCTGCTGGACCGTGTCGCGCGTCATCAGGAAGGCGAGGTCGCCGGCCGTGCGGAACGCCCATGCGTCGCCGACCTTGACGAGGTTGACGCCCCGGCGCGCATAGACCGCCTGCAGATCGGCCAGCACCGCCGGCAGATTCAGGTCGGCCGGCAGGCGCGCCGCGAGCGCCTTCTCGCTCACCGGTTCGGCGCTGGCGAAGATGATGGCCTCGGCCATCCTGACCGCCTCGGCGAGCATCATCCGCTCGGCGGGATTCTCGACGGCGCGGTCCTCGGCCGAGCCGAAAAGCGACACGATGGCCGCGGTGCCAGTCTCGCTCATCGCGCCACCTCTGCAAGCTTCGCCGCGCTTGGTCTGCCGCGCATATAGATCGGCGCGAAGGGTTCCATCTGCCGCATTTCGATCGCACCCTCGCGCACCAGTTCGAGGCTTGCCGCGAAGGAACTGGCGACCGCCGTCGCCCGCTCTCGCGGCGAGGCCAGATAATCGATCAAAAAACTGTCCAGAGCCGCCCAGTCATCGACGGAGCCGACAAGCCGCATCAGAATGTCCCGCGCCTGCTTCAGCGTCCAGATGCCGGGGCGCGAGATCGTCACGTTCGCCGCCGCGCGCTTCTGGCGCTGCGCGGCATAGGCGCTGAGCAGGTCGTAGAGGGTCGCCGAATACTCGTTGCGCTTCTCGACGATGACCAGTTCGGGCATGCCGCGCGCGAAGACGTCGCGGCCGAGCCGGTTGCGGTTGACGAGGCGCGATGCCGCGTCGCGCATCGCCTCAAGCCGCTTGAGCCGGAATTGAAGCACAGCCGCCAGTTCCTCGCCGCTTTCGCCTTCCTCACCCGGTTGTTTCGGGATCAGCAGCTTCGACTTCAGGAAGGCGAGCCATGCGGCCATCACCAGATAATCGGCGGCGAGTTCGAGGCGGAGCGCCCTCACCTTCTCTACGAAGGCGAGATACTGCTCGGCCAGCGCCAGCACGGAGATGCGCGCCAGATCGACCTTCTGGTTGCGGGCAAGATGCAGCAGGAGATCGAGCGGACCTTCGAAACCGTCGACATCCACGACGAGCGAAGGCTCTCCGGTTGCGCGCGAATCGTCGTTGTCGCTCCAGAGGTCGTCCATCGGCGCGGGTCTGCCCGCTTTCGTCTCCGTGTGTGTCGCCAATCGCTCCGCCGTCAGGCCACCGCCTCGAAATAGGTCGCGAACTCCGCGCGCACCAGTTGTTCCTGCTCCACGTCACGCATGGTGATCGCGGCAAGCGCCCGGTTCGCCCGCTCCAGCGACTTGCCGGCAAGCGGCTTCACCCGAGAGACGATGCCCTTCATCTCCTCCATGACGCCGTTGCAGTGAAGGACCATGTCGCAGCCGGCCGCAAGGATCGCCGCCGCCTTTTCGGGGAAATCCCCAGAAAGCGCCTTCATCGACGTGTCATCGCTCATGAGAAGGCCGTCGAAGCCGATCTCGCCCCGCACGATCTCCTCTACAACCTTTGCGGAAGTGGTCGCCGGGTTGTTCGGATCGATGGCGCTGTAGACGACATGCGCGGTCATCGCCATCGGGAGGTCCTTCAGCGCCTTGAAGGGCGCGAAGTCATGCGCGCGAAGCTCTTCGATCGACGTATCGACCGTCGGCAGTTCGAAATGGGTATCGGAGAATGCCCGGCCGTGTCCGGGAATGTGCTTCATCACCGGCAGAACGCCGCCGGACATCAGCCCTTCAGCCGCCGCCCGTCCCAACACCATCACGCTTTCCGGGTCCTTGCCGTAGGCGCGGGTGCCGATCACGTCGCTCGCGCCCTCGATCGGCACGTCGAGCACCGGCAGGCAGTCCGCATTGATGCCGAAACGCAGGAGATCGAAGGCGTGCAGGCGCGCGAGCAGCCAGGCCGCGCGCAGTCCCGCCTGCCTGTCCTGCCGATAAAGCGCGCCTATGGCAGAGCCGGCCGGATAGTTCGGCGCGATCGGCGGCCGCATGCGTTGAACCCTGCCGCCTTCCTGATCAATGAAGACCGGCGCGTCGGGACGTTTGACGGAATCGCGCAGGGCCGCGACGAGATCGCTGATCTGGTCGGGCTCACCTATGTTGCGGGCAAAGAGGATGAAGCCCCATGGCCGGTGATCGGCATAGAGGCTGGCTTCTTCCGGCAGGAGTTGCTTGCCCGAACATCCGAGAATAACTGTCTGTGATTCGCTCATCGCCTAGATTTAGCGCGAAGCGCCGAGCCTTGAAAGCAAACGGCGCGACCCGAAGGCCGCGCCGCGCGAAGTCCGCTCTGGACCGGAATTATTTCGACACGAAGCAGTTTCCGCCTGCCGCCTTGTAGCTTTCGCAGAGCCTGATCGCCTCGCTCCGGCTTTCGGCCGGCACGCGCACCCGCCAGAAGGTGCCCTTGCCCGCGATCTCGGCCTTCACGATGCTCGCCTGCCGGCCGCCGAGAACGCTGGAATAGCGCTTTGCGAGATCGCGATAGGAAGATTGCGCGGCCGCTTCGCTCGGCTGCGATGCGATCTGCATGGACCACGAGCCCGCGGCAGGAGCGGCGGCAGCCGGAGCGACGGCCGCGACCTGTTCCGGCTTCACCTCGCCGACGATATCGACCGGCTGCTCGGCGGGACGCGACGGCGCGACCGGCACCGTCTCGGGCATCGTGGAGCGCGTTGCGGTCCGCGGCTGCCCGGCAGGCTGGGAAGTTTCCGCCGGGACCGCAGCCGTCTCGGCCGGCTGGGTGGCGCCTTCCGTGGCAGCAGCATCTGGCTGCGGCGCCGAGATCGCCGGATCGGTCAGCGAATCGGTGGCGCTGGTCGAACCTACCGTCTCAGGCTCGCCGACCATCTCTTCGCGTGGAACCAGCGTGCCGTCCGACTTGACGACCATGGTGCGCACCTTGCGCGGCGCGACGGCGACCGTCTCACCCGCAGCCGGCTGAGTCTCGTCGGCGGCAGCCGTCTGCTCGACCCGATCCTCGGACTTCGGTGGCGTATCGGCCGCGAGCTCGTCGATGTCGGCCGATTCGTCGATCGGCTGCGGCACGGCATCCGTGAAGCGTGCCGCGACGTCGACCGGCTCTTCCTCGGTCGAGATCAATGTCTGCTGTTCGGGTTTTTCCGCAGTCTGGCCGGCGGCGCGATCGAAGACGCGGCTGTCCTGGTTCGGCACAGTGATACCGCCTGGATTTTCCGGCCGGACCTTGACCGGATCGGTGTCGGCCCTGACCAGAGCCGGTCCGCCCGAAACGCCGCCCTCGCCGCCCGACAGCGCATAGGCGCCGACCGCCCCCAGTATGGCGATGCCGCCGACGACCGAGGCGACGATCAACCCGCGGCGGGGCGACGGCTTCTGCGGCGCATACATCTCGTCATCGAGCGCCAGTTCGTTCTCCAGATCTGGATCGACCTGGAAATCGTAGTCCTGATCCTGCTGCGCGGCCGGCTGGCGGCGCGTGATGTGGACATCCCCCTGCGCGCGACCCTGCGCGGCATAAGCTGCCGCCGCACCGACACCGGCAGACACGGCGTAGGGAGCCGCCTGGAACGCTGCTTTGCGGCTCGCGGAAACGTCGTAACCCGCCTCCAGATCGAAGTCGTCTTCGGAAACGCGGATTTCCGACGCTGCCGGCGGGGCCGGCTCGATCGCCGGTTCGCCGAAGGCGGCGGCGAGTTCGGCATCGAGATCATCGAAGGCCGGCACGGCGTCTTCCGAATATTCGATCTCCGGAATTTCGAGATCGTCGGCGAGCGCAATCGCATCCTCAGGAACATCGACGGTTTCGATCTCGGGAACGTCCTCTGCAGCGGCGGCGGGAACGAAGGGCTCGAAATCGGATGCTTCCTGGCGCGTGACCGGCGCGGATGCCGGGCGATCGTATCCGCGCACCATCGCCGCAAGCTCAGCTATCGCGTCGTCGATCTCGGACTGGGCGGCAGCGTCCTCGGTGGGCGCTTCCTCTTCGGAAGCAGCGGCGTAGACCGGGGGATTGTCGGAAAGATCGAAGCCGTCGTCGTCGCCCTGAAGCTCTTCCGCGCGTTCCGCATCGAAGGCTTCGCGGGCGGCAAGGCCGGGATAGGCCGGCACCGGTTCGGCAGTATCGTCCTCGTCAGCCGTGGCCTCGATATTCGCCTCGCCCGGCACGTCGAAATCGAGTTCATCCGCGAGGGCGGTGCTCAGATCATCTGAAAGACCGGCCGGCGCATCGGCATGCGGGGTATGTTCGGATTCATCGTGGGCGCGCGCTTCCATCGGCGCGGCGCTGAAGTCCATATCGACTTCGGCCATCGCAGCGTCAAAACCATGCGCGAACGGATCGGCCTCGGCATTGACAGCCTCCGGCTCGGCAGCTTCTTCCGCATATTGCGGCTCATAGGCCCGATCGTGGTCGTCGGACCAGCCGTCATCCGCGCTCTGCATCTCGCTTTCGAAGGACGAGCCAAGTTCCTCGTCCAGATGCGCGGCCAGATCCGCTGCGTGCCCGGCGTCGTCGAAGTCCGAATAGGCGGGCGCGGCCGGCTGCACATGCTGCGGCGCGTCGTAATCTTCTTCCAGCGCGGTTTCGGCAGGCGCCAGCGCTTCGCCCTCGTAGCCGGGCTCGGCAGCGACATACTCCGCAAAGGCTGCCTCGTCCGTGTCGGAATAGTCCGACGGCCAGTCGCCATATGCCTGCTGGTCAAGCGGCAGCGCCTCGTCGCCGGCCTGCTCCGTGGCGGCAGCGCCATAGCCCGCATCCTGACGGAACGGCGCCGAACCGACAGGCGCGCCGGCTTCTGCCAGTTCCGGCTCCATCGCGCCCATCAGCTCGCGCTCAAGGTCGATCGAAAGATCGAGATCGTCGTCGCTGAGATCGACATTCGGCGCCGCTACCTGCTGCGGCACGGCCTGCAGCGACGGCTCAGGCTGCGCGGACGCCTGCTGGGAATTTCGGAACGGCACCCTCGGGTCGAAACCCATGATCCGCGTCAGTTCCGCGAACGGATCGTCATCACTGGTCGCCACCGGAGCCGTAGGCGTCTTTCTCAGCCAGTTTGCGTCTGCCATTCTGTGTCCCACACTCGTACTCGGTTCGCACGCCAAGGACGTGGCGAAGGGTTGGCGATCTACCAGCGCAATGTGGGCGAATGGTGGCGGTTTCCCGGCGCTTTCTAGCGCATCTCGGTAGGCGCATCCGCTCCGATCAGCCCGAGACCCGACGTCAGCACATCGGAAACTGCCTGCACCAGCCCTAGTCTGGCAATGCTTAGTTTATGATCGTTAACCTTAACAAAGCGTAAGTCGGGATTGTCCGTCCCGCGATTCCATTGTGCATGGAAAGCGCTCGCCAGATCATAGAGATAGAAGGCGATGCGGTGCGGCTCGTGCGAGCCCGCCGCGCCCTCGATCATGCGCGGATATTCGGCGAGCTTGCGGATCAGGGCCAGTTCGCTTTCGTCGGTCAGCAGGTCCGCCCCGGCGGCGAGGTCGCCGCGCGGAAACGCCGCCAAGCCAAGCTGTTCGCGCGCCTGCCGGAACACCGAGTGGCAGCGCGCCGAGGCGTACTGCACGTAGAAAACCGGATTGTCCTTCGACTGCTCCGTCACCTTGGCGAAGTCGAAATCGAGCGGCGCATCGCTCTTGCGATAGAGCATCATGAAGCGGATGGCGTCGCGGCCGACTTCATCGACCACGTCCCGGAGCGTGACGAACTCGCCTGCCCGCTTCGACATACGCACAGGCTCGCCGTCGCGGAAAAGCTTCACGAGCTGGCAGAGCAGGACGCTGAGATGGACACGACCACCGGTGACGGCGCGAGCGAGCGCTTCCAGCCGCTTGACATAGCCGCCATGGTCGGCGCCTAGAACGTAGATAAGCTCGTCAAATCCGCGTCTTACCTTATCTTCCAGATACGCCACATCAGCCGCGAAATAGGTGAAGGAGCCGTCCGACTTGACCAGCGGCCGGTCCATGTCGTCGCCGACGGCGGTGGAACGGAACAGCGTCTGCTCGCGATCTTCCCAGTCCTCAGGCTTCTCGCCCTTGGGCGGTGGCAGCTTGCCCTTGTAGATATGGCCCTTCATCGTCAGGTCGGCGATGGCCTTGCGGATCGCGCTCGCATTGTTCGCATGCAGCGTGCGCTCGGAGAAGAACACGTCGTGATGCACGTTGAGCAGCGCCAGGTCTTCCTTGATCATCGCCATCATGGCGTCGACCGTACGATCCTTGACGATGGCCAGCGCCTCCTCTTCCGGCATCTGCAGCAGGCTGCGCCCGAATTCCCTGGCGAGCGCTTCGCCCACGGGCTTCAGGTACTCGCCGGGATAGAGACCGGACGGGATCTCGCCGATGTCGTCGCCCAGCGCCTCGCGATAGCGCAGCATCGCGGAGCGGCCGAGGACGTCGATCTGCGAACCGGCGTCGTTGATGACGTATTCCTTGACCACCGAATAGCCGGCGAAGGCCAGCAGGTTCGCCAGCGTGTCGCCCACCACCGCCCCGCGGCAGTGGCCGACATGCATCGGGCCGGTGGGATTGGCCGACACGTACTCTACGTTTACGCTGCGCCCGGCTCCCAGCGCCGACCGGCCGTAATCGCCTCCGGCCGCGATCACGCCACGCAGAAGGTCGTGCCAGTACGCATCGGTGAGCTTCAGATTGACGAAGCCCGGTCCTGCAACCTCCGCCGAGACCACGGCGGGATCGTTCTCCAGCGCCGCGACCAGACGTTCGGCGAGCGCGCGCGGGTTCTGGCCGGTCGGCTTCGCCAGCACCATCGCCGCGTTGGTCGCGAGGTCGCCGTGGCTCGCATCGCGCGGCGGCTCGACGGTGATGCGCGACAGGTCGAGCGCGCCGCCCTCTTTATCCTTTAGGCCAAGCGCCTCGATAGCCTTGCCGACCCGCGCGGTGAAATCTGCGAAAATGTTCATGGAATGTCTCTGCTGGGCGCTCTGTGCACCCGTAAACCGTGGCGTCCGCCTATCCCAAATCCGGCGTGTGGTCAAACAAGCGCCGGTGCTCCTTGAGAGCGTACGGGTCGGTCATGCCGGCAAGGAAATCGGCCACGTGGCGCGCCTTCACCCTGTCGTCGGCGCGGACGAGAACCTCCCGCCAGCCCTCCGGCATCTCGCGGGGATCGGCAAAATAGACGTCGAAAAGGTCGAGCACCACCTTCTCGGCCTGCGCGCGCATCCTGAGTACATCCGGATGGCGGTAGAGGTTCTTGTAAAGGAACGCCTTCAGTTCCTTCTCGAGCTTCGCCATGTCCGGCGAGAAGGTGGCGATGGTGTACCCGGCCCTGTGTATGTCTTCCGAACTTGTCGGCGCGATGTCCGCGAGAGCGGCCTTGGCGTTGACGATGACGTCCTCCACCATCTCCGTGATCTGGCGGCGCATCAGTTCATGGCCGGTGCGCACCGGATCGAGCGCGGGATAGCGCGCCCTGACGCCGGCAAGGATGGAGCCGGGGAGCGAGACATCCTCCAGCATCTCCAGCGACAGCAGGCCTGAACGGATGCCGTCGTCTATGTCATGCGTGTTATAGGCGATGTCGTCAGCGATGGCCGCGCATTGCGCCTCGAGGCTGGCGTGGCGATCGAGTTCGAGATCGAAAAGCTCGTTGAAATCGCGGATCGGCTGCGGGACCGGGCCTTTCAACCCCTGCCCGGCCGCGTCGGTCAACGGGCCGTTGTGCTTCACCAGCCCTTCGAGCGTTTCCCAGGTGAGGTTCAGCCCGTCGAACTCGGCATAGCGCCGTTCCAGCTTGGTCACGATCTTCAGTGACTGGGCGTTGTGGTCGAAGCCGCCCCACGGTTTCAGCTTGAGGTCCAGCGCATCCTCGCCCGTATGGCCGAAGGGCGTATGGCCGAAATCGTGGACCAGCGCGATCGCCTCGGCGAGGTCCTCGTCGCAGGAAAGCGCGCGCGCCAGGGCACGGGCGATCTGCGCCACCTCGATCGTATGGGTGAGCCGGGTCCGATAGTGGTCGCTTTCGTGGACGAGGAAGACCTGCGTCTTGTGCTTCAGCCGGCGGAACGCGGTGGAGTGGATGATGCGGTCACGGTCGCGCTGGAACGGCGTACGTGTCGGGCTCTCGACCTCGTCGTAGAAACGGCCGCGCGACCGTGCCGGGTCGCACGCATAGGGCGCGCGCGGCCGGTAGCCGAAGCCGATATCGTTCAGACCCTTCGCTTGTTCCAACTGGACGGCCTGCCACACGCCTGGGTGAAGGCCACGAATGCGACCCTGATCCTGCCAGCATGAGGTAGGCCGGCCGGCGCTGCAACGCAACAATGCTCACACGTGGCACGTTGACTTGGAGGGCGTCGCTTCATACCTATCGGCCAGATCACCCACGAGGATGACCACCATGGGCGCGGACGCAAAGACCGGCATGAAGGTCGAGCTCACCGAGGCGGCGGCGAAACGCATCAACAGGATTCTTGCAAAGGAACCCGGCAAATCGGCGCTGCGGGTTTCCGTGGAAGGCGGCGGCTGCTCGGGATTTTCCTACAAGTTCGATCTGGTCGAGGACCGGAACGACGACGACGTGGCGATCGAAAAGGACGGGGCGACGGTGCTGATCGATGATCTGTCGCTCGTCTATATGGGCGGCTCCGTCATCGATTTCGTCGACGACCTGATGGGCCAGTCCTTCCAGATCAAAAATCCGAACGCTGTCGCCTCCTGCGGCTGCGGCACCAGCTTTTCCGTCTGACGCCCCACGCGCAGGATCACGCTGGCGGGATGAATGGCTGGCTGATCTCCTGAAAGACCGGCATAGCTTCCAGCTTCGCGGCATGCGCCGCCACGGCGGGACATTTTTCGAGCATCGGCGCAAGATCAGGATGCGAATCGCGGAAATGCCGGAGCGCAGCCGTGACTCCAATGTCGGCATGGCCGATCCGCTCCCCGAACCAGTATTCCGTCGGCGCGCTCGCGCGGCTTTCCTCCAGCACCTTCAGCGTGTTGGCGATCTGCGTCGTACAGCGCTCGACCCAGAGCGGCGACACATGGCCCTTGTCCAGCACCTTCTCGTAGAAGAGGCTGACGACCTTGTCCGCCAGCCCGGTGGCGAGCGCCGCGACACGCAACGCCTGGTGCCGCTGCGGCTCTTCCTGCGGGTACATTCGCTGGTCCGGCGCAACGAGACGGTCGACGTAGTCGAGGATGACATGGCTGTCCATCAGCGCGTCGCCGTCGTCCAGAACCAGCGTCGGCACTCTCAGCAGCGGGTTGTACCCTGCGATCCTGTTGGCATCGCTAAAGGTCGACCACGGCCGATGCTCGAACGGAATGCCATAGAGCTTCAGCGCGATGCCGACGCGGCGAACGAAAGACGAATCGTATTGTCCGATCAGGATCATGGACGGGTCTCCGGGAGTGATCAGACTGGAACTTTGCGCTCACGCTCGCAAGGGCGGCGGATGCGGCCAGCTGAAGACTGCTGACAGGCCGATGGCTCAAACAAAAAGGGCGCCACGAGGGCGCCCTTTCTTTTCGGCAACGAGGCCGGGATTACTCAACGATGCTTGCGACGATGCCGGCGCCGCGTGCAAATCGCGCTTGCGCGCTATTTGCACCACTCTCAGTGCGTCGGCGGCTTTCGGACCGTCGCCTTCGATCG